>JACREH010000117.1 GCA_016218345.1 Gammaproteobacteria bacterium
ACGCCGAAGTTATTGATCGCCGAGCCGAAGAACACCGGCGTCTGGCGGGCGGCGAGGTAGGCGGCCTGGTCGAAGCGGTGCGCGGCGCCGCGCACCAACTCGACCTCGCCGCGAAATTCCCCGGCCTGCTCGCCCAGCACTTCGCCCAGCCGCGGGTTGTCGAGACCGCGGATGACCTCGCCGACGTTGATCTTGCCGCCGTGGGTCGGCGAATAGAGATGCACCGACTCGTCGTACAGATGGTAGATGCCGCGAAAGCGCTTGCCCATGCCGATCGGCCAAGTGATCGGCGCGCACTGGATCTTCAGCACCTTCTCGACTTCGTCCAGCACTTCCATGGGGTCGCGGCCCTCGCGGTCCATTTTGTTGATGAACGTGGTGATCGGCGTGGCCCGCAGCCGGCACACGTCCATCAGCTTGATGGTGCGGTCCTCGACGCCCTTGGCGATGTCGATCACCATCAGCGCCGAGTCCACGGCGGTCAGCGTCCGGTAGGTGTCCTCGGAGAAGTCCTCGTGGCCGGGGGTGTCGAGCAGGTTGACGATCCGGTCCTGGTAGGGAAACTGCATGACCGACGAGGTCACGGAGATGCCACGCTGCTTTTCCAGCTCCATCCAGTCGGAGGTGGCGTGGCGCGCGGCCTTGCGGCCCTTGACGGTGCCAGCCAGCTGGATGGCGCCGCCGAACAGCAAGAGCTTTTCGGTGAGCGTGGTCTTGCCGGCGTCCGGGTGGGAGATGATGGCGAAGGTGCGGCGGCGCGCGACTTCGCGGGTGATTTCAACCGACGACATATTGACGGGGGGCCGGGGTGGCAAAAAAGGCGCGCAGCATAGCCTGATTCCGCCCCCTCCGCCAGCGCGCCGCGGGCATGGCGGCCGGGCGGGGCGCGGTTATACTTGATCGAACCCGTTTCCAGGAGGTCCCCCATGAGCCGCATTCCGTTCGTTATCCTGATCCTGGCCGTGCTGACGGTCGCCGCGTGCAGCCGCTCCAAGGGTCCGCCGCTGGCCGGCGACTATCCGCTCACCCGGCTGACCGAGCATGTCTATGTCATTCACGGCCCGAACGACCTCCCCACCAAGCAAAACCAGGGGTTCATGAACAACCCCGGGTTCGTGCTCACCGCCAAGGGCGTGGTGGTGATCGACCCGGGGTCGAGCGTGCAGATCGGGGAAATGGTGCTGAAAAAAATCACCGGCGTCACCAAGGACCCGGTGATCGCGGTGTTCAACACCCATATCCACGGCGACCATTGGCTGGGTAACGACGCCATCCGCGCCGCCTACCCCAAGGCGGTGATCTACGCCCACCCGGCGATGCGCGCCAAGGCCGCGGCCGAGGGCGAGAACTGGCTCAAGCTTCTGAGCACGCTCACCGACGACGCCACCAAGGGCACGCGCGCGGTCGCGCCTAACATGGACATCAACAACGACGAGACCCTGGCGCTGGGCGGCAAGCATTTTCGCATCGTCCACACCGGCGTGGCCCACACCGACGGCGACATCATGATCGAGGTGGTCGAGGACCGGGTGCTGTTCGCCGGCGACAACATCGTGGCCGAGCGCACCGCGCGCATGGACGACGGCCATTTCAAGGGCAACATCGCCGCGGTCGAGGCGGCGCTCAAGGTGAATGCCAAGGTCATCGTCCCCGGCCACGGCCTGAGCGGCGGGCGCGAGGTCGCGGACGCCTACCTCGGCTATCTCAAAACCTTTCACGCCACGGTCAAGAAATACCTCGATCAGGGCATGAGCGACTTCGACATGAAGGATAAGGTCATCGCCGACCTCAAGCCTTATCAAAAATGGGTGCTGTTCGACGCCGAGATGGGCAAGCTGATCAGCCTCGCCTACCTGCAAATCGAGGCCGAGGCGTTCTAGCGGCGCATGCGCAAACTGTTCCCCGAAATCAAGGCCAACAAGACCTACAGCCTGCCGGTCGATGCGCCGCATGTGTTGTACGTCGAGGAGAGCGGTAATCCCGACGGCCTGCCAGTGTTGTTCGTGCACGGCGGGCCGGGCGCCGGTTGCGAGGACAAGCACCGCCGCTACTTCGACCCCGATATCTATCGCATCGTGTTGTTCGATCAGCGCGGCGCCGGCCGCTCGCGCCCGCACGCCGCGCTGGATCTCAACACCACCCAGCACCTGGTCGCGGACATGGAGACGATCCGCAAGCATCTCGGCATCGAACGCTGGGTGCTGTTCGGCGGCTCGTGGGGCTCGACGCTCGCCCTGGTGTATGCCGAGGCCCATCCGCAACGCGTTCTGGGCCTGATCCTGCGCGGGATTTTTCTGTGCCGCCGCCAGGAGATCCGCTGGTTTTACCAGGACGGCGCGCACCGTATCTTTCCCGATTACTGGCAGGACTTCGTCCACCCCATTCCCGACACCGAACGCCACGACTTGCTGCACGCCCATCACCGGCGTCTGACCGGCGAGGACGAGATCGCGCGCATGGCCTCGGCCAAGGCCTGGTCGATCTGGGAAGGCCGCACCGCCACGCTCACACCCAAGAAGGAGGTCGTGGATTTCTTCAGCGATCCGCATGTCGCGTTGTCGTTGGCGCGCATCGAGGCGCATTTCTTTGTGCACGACAGTTTTCTCGCGCCCAATCAGATCCTGCGCGACAGCCACCGCCTCAAGAACATACCGGGCGTAATCGTGCACGGCCGCTACGACATGGTTTGCCCGCTCGACAGCGCCTGGGCACTGCACCAAGCCTGGCCGGAGGCGGAGTTCCTGGTTATTCCCGATGCCGGCCATTCGGCCAGCGAACCCGGCATCGTCGATGCCCTGGTGGGCGCGACCTGTCGCCTGCCGCACACCATCAAAACCGACTAGCATATGGCGGTGTACGCGATCGGCGACGTGCAGGGCTGCCACGACGCCTTGCAGGCGCTGCTCGAAAAAATTCGATTCGACCCGGCGTGCGACCGCTTGTGGTTCGTCGGCGACCTGGTGAACCGCGGGCCGCAATCGGCCGCGGTGCTGCGGTTCGTGATGGGGCTGGAAGCGGCGGTGTGCGTGCTCGGCAATCACGATCTGCATCTGCTGGCCGTGGCCGCCGGCCAGGCGCGCACCCGGCGGGAGGACACGCTCGACGATGTCTTGTCCGCGCCCGATCGCGATGCCCTGCTTCACTGGTTGCGCACCCGCCCGTTGTTGCATCACGATGCCGCGCTCGGCTATACGCTGGTGCACGCCGGCCTGCTGCCGTCCTGGGACTTAGGCCTCGCCCGGGCGCTGGCCGCCGAGGCCGAGGCGGCGCTGCGCGGACCGGCGGTCGATCGGCTCTTTGCCCAGATGTACGGCGACCAACCGGATCGGTGGGACCCGGCGCTCGCCGGCTGGCCGCGGTTGCGGGTCATTGTCAACGCCTTCACGCGCCTGCGATATTGCAGCGCCGACGGCCGCATGGATCTGGCACCTAAAGGCGTGCCCGGCAGCCAACCGCCCGGGCTGTTGCCGTGGTTTCAAGTGCCGGGGCGCAAGAGCCGCGCGCTCCGCATCCTGTTCGGCCATTGGTCGACGCTCGGCCTGTGGAACGGTGACGGCGCGATCGGCCTGGACAGCGGCTGCCTGTGGGGCGGACGCTTGAGCGCGCTGCGGCTCGACGCGGAACCGGAGTTTTTCAGCGTGCCGTGCCTACAACAGCAAATACCCGGGTGAGCCGCGGGGCGTAAAATATCGGAACCCCGTCGCTGCCCAATCGGTCCAACAGGTTGTAGAAACACGAGTTTATCAACAACCTGCTAATATCAGGCAAAATAGCAGCGCACGAACCCGGATGATCAGCCCCATGTTGGAAGAGCACAAACACCAGATCGACATTGCGGTGAAGACCACCTACATCGACAACCAGTCGGTGCCGGACGCCAACCGCTATGTGTTCGCCTACACCATCACCATCACCAACGCCGGTACCGTGCCGGCCAAGCTGCTGGCGCGCCACTGGATCATCACCGACGCCAATAATAAGGTGCAGGAGGTACGCGGCGAGGGCGTGGTCGGCGAGCAGCCCTACCTGGTGCCGGGCATGAGCTTCGAGTACACCAGCGGCACCATGATCGAGACCCCGGTCGGCAGCATGCGCGGCAGCTATCAGATGATCGCCGACGACGGTACCGAGTTCGACGCCGAGATCCCGTCATTCATGCTGAGCATGCCGCGCACCCTGCATTAAGCACGCGCCGGTTTCGATTTAATCCCCGAGTTGCCGGCGCTCGCCCTTGGCGAAACCGCTAACGGGCCTTCCTTGGCCCGCGGCCCTCGCGTCGATCCCATCGGCGAAATCCAGCATCCGCTGGGTGGCGCGCAACGCCTTGACGCGCACCGCCTCGTCGACCTGAATCTCGTTGGCCCCGGTCTCAAGCGCCTGGGCGAGCGCCGTTAGATTATTCATCGCCATCCACGGGCAATGCGCGCAGCTTTCACAGGTCGCGCCCCTGCCGGCGGTCGGCGCCTCCATGAACAGCTTGCCCGGCGCGGCCTGGCGCATCTTGTAAAAGATGCCGGTGTCGGTGGCGACGATGAACTCCTTGTTGGGCAGGTCGCGGGCCGCCTGTATCAACTGGGTGGTCGAACCGACCACGTCGGCGAGCGCGATCACCGACGCCGGCGACTCGGGGTGCACCAGCACCGCCGCCCCCGGGTGGCGGGCCTTGAGCGCGCCGAGCGCGATGCCCTTGAACGCCTCGTGCACCACGCATGCCCCCGGCCAGATCAGCATGTCGGCGCCGGTCGCCTGCTGAATGTAGTTTCCCAGGTGGCGGTCCGGGGCCCACAGGATTTTTTCGCCACGGTCCTTGAGGTATTTGACGAGCTTCACGGCGATGCTCGAGGTCACTACCCAGTCGGCGCGCGCCTTGACGGCGGCGCTGGTGTTCGAATACACCACCACGGTGCGCTCGGGGTAAGCATCGCAAAACGGAATAAACTGCTCGGCCGGACAGGCCAGATCGAGCGAGCACTCGGCATCCCGCGCCGCCATCAGCACGCGTTTTTCCGGGTTCAATATCTTGGCGGTCTCGCCCATGAAGCGCACGCCCGCGACCACCAGGGTGCGCGCCCGGTGCTCGTGGCCGAAGCGTGCCATGTCGAGCGAATCCGAGACATAGCCGCCGGTCTCTTCGGCCAGGCGCTGGATGTCCTCGTGCACATAGTAGTGCGCCACGATCACCGCGTCCTGTTGCTTCAGCAGACGCTTTATCTTGGCGACCAGCGCGGCGTGTTCGGCCGGCGTTTCCAGCGGCGCGCGCGCCAGGATCTCGGCGGTGCTGGGCGCCTCAATGACGGGGACGATCGGGATGGCCGGGGCGTGCGACATTGTGGTTATTTGGTGAATTCCAGCTGGCCAGGGCGCTTGAGGCGATACAGCCGCGCCGGGCGGTGCGCGCCGTCGCGACGCTCCTCGTTGGTTTCCTCGATGCTGTCCAGCGCCAGTACCCGCTTGCGGAAATTGCGCTTGTCCAGGGGTGCGCGCAGGATGGTCTCGTATACCCCCTGCAGTTCGCTCAGGGTGAATTTCTCGGGCATGAATTGCAGCGCGATCGTCGAGTAATCGAGTTTTGCGGCCAGGCGCTGCTGGGCAAAGGCCACGATCTCGGCGTGATCGAAGGCCAGTGCCGGCAAGTCGTCAAACGCAAACCACCCGACCCCCGTGCCGTCGACCTCGCCCTTGAGTTCGAGCTTGGTGGACGGAATCAGCGCGTAGTAGGCGACGCTGATCGCGTGCTCGCGCGGGTCGCGCCCGGGTCGTCCGAACGTGTAGAGTTGTTCGAGATAAACATCGGCACCGGTTTCTTCGCGCAGCAGGCGGCGCGCGCTGTCATCCGGATCTTCGTCTTGGCGCACCGCCCCGCCCGGCAAGGCCCACTTGCCTCGCGCGCCGCCATTGGAGCGTGGTACCAGCAGCAGCGTCAGGCGTTGGTCGCGGATCGTAAAGATCACCATGTCCGTGCTCACGGCCGGGCGCGGGTTGGTATAGCAGTACCGGGCGGTTGTTAGTGTCATAGCGACACTAACAATAGTGTAGAAATTACACTATGTCAAGGGGGTGTTTACGAAACCGCAAACGGGCTTAATATAACGACAGGACGAACGAGCGAAGGCGGAAAAACTGCTCCTGCGTTTTCCGCACTTCCGCCATCCATGGCGGGCGCGAGTAGGGCTTCCGTTTCGGCCCACGGCCCTCGCCTCGATCCCATCGGCGAAACCGCAAACGGACCATCCTTGGCCCGCGGCCCTCGCCTCGATCCCATCGGCGAAAACGACTGGTTCAACAAACTGCTAAATATCGAGATTGCTGACCATGAGCGCGTTGGTTTCGATGAATTCGCGGCGCGGCTCCACTTGGTCGCCCATCAAGGTGGTAAACACCTCGTCGGCAGCCACGCCGTCTTCAATATTGACCCTGAGCAAACGACGGACGTTCGGGTCCATGGTGGTCTCCCAGAGTTGTTCCGGGTTCATCTCACCGAGACCCTTGTAGCGCTGGATGGTCTGGCCGCGGCGCGCCTCGTCCATCAGCCAAGCAAGCGCTTCGTCGAAACTCGCCACCGGCTGGCTCTTGTCGGCGCGTTGGGCACGCGCGCCGTTTTTTATCAGGCCGGCGAGTTGTTTGCCGAGCGCGCACAGGCTGCGATACTCACCGGAGCTGATCAATTCGGCGTCGATGCGACTCACGCTCGTCCCGCCATGCTTGCTGCGCGTCACCCGGATTTCCTGGCTACCGCTCGCCACGCCCGGATGGAGGGCGGTCTCATAACGCGCTCCGCCGTTTTGGTCGGCCGCCAGCCGGGTCATGAGTTCGTCCGCAAAGGTTTGCAGTTTCTTTTGGTTGGTGAACGCTTGCTGGTCAAGCACCGGCAAATAAATCAGGCTGCGCAACAAGTGGCGATCGTAACGGCGCGCCAGGCGCTCGATGGTTTGCTCAACACTGAAGAACTCATGGCAAAGTTTGGTCAGCGCCGTGCCCTGCAGGGGCGTGGCGTCGGCGGCTGGAAAGAGCGCGGCCTCTTCCAGGGCCGACTCCAGCAGATAACTTTGCAGCTCGGTGTCGTCCTTAAGGTAGCGCTCCTGTTTGCCGCGCTTGACCTTGTAAAGCGGCGGCTGGGCGATATAGATATGGCCGCGCGTCAGCAGCTCGGCCATCTGGCGAAAGAAAAAGGTCAACAGCAAGGTACGGATATGCGAGCCGTCGACATCGGCATCGGTCATGATGATGATCCGATGATAACGTAACTTATTGATATTAAAGTCATCTTTACCGATGCCGGTGCCGAGCGCGGTGATCAGGGTGCCGACCTCGGCCGACGACAACATTTTGTCGAAGCGCGCCCGCTCGACGTTCAGGATCTTGCCCTTAAGCGGCAGGATCGCCTGGAACTTGCGGTCGCGCGCCTGCTTGGCCGAACCGCCGGCCGAGTCGCCCTCGACCAGATACAGCTCGCACAGACTGGGATCGCGTTCCTGACAATCGGCGAGCTTGCCGGGCAGGCCGGCGATGTCGAGCGCGCCCTTGCGGCGGGTCATGTCGCGCGCCTTGCGCGCCGCCTCGCGGGCCCGGGCCGCCTCGAGGATCTTGTTGGCGATGATGCGCGCGTCCTGTGGGTTCTCGACTAGAAAATCGTTGAGCTTCTCATTCACCACCGACTCGACCACACCCTTGATCTCGGACGACACCAGCTTCTCCTTGGTCTGGGAGGAGAATTTCGGGTCGGGCATCTTGACCGACAACACCGCGGTCAGCCCTTCGCGGGCGTCATCGCCGATGGTGGTGATCTTGTCCTTCTTGGCGATGCCCAGGGTCTCGATGTGGTGGTTGAGGGTGCGGGTCATGGCGGTGCGCAGGCCGGCCAGGTGGGTACCGCCGTCGCGCTGGGGGATGTTGTTGGTGTAACAAAAAATGTTTTCCTGATAGGAGTCATTCCACTGCATGGCCAGCTCGACCGTCACGCCGTCGCGCTCGGCAGATATATAAATAACCTTGAGGTGCAGTGGGGCCTTGTTGCGGTTCAGGTGCCCGACGAACGCCCCGATACCGCCCTGATATTCGAAGGTATCTTCCTTGCCGGTGCGGTCGTCGCGCAGCAGGATGCGGATGCCGGAATTGAGAAACGACAGCTCGCGCAGGCGTTTAGCCAGAAGATCGTAATGCATGATCGTGTCGCTGAAGATCGTGGTGCTCGGCTTGAAGTGCACCTCGGTGCCCGTTTCCGTGGTTTTACCGGTCGCCTTGAGTGGCGCCAGGGGCTCGCCCAGGCGGTATTTCTGAAAGTGGGCTTGGCCGTCGCGGCGGATGGTGAGTTCCAAGTATTCCGATAGGGCATTGACCACCGACACCCCTACCCCGTGCAGACCGCCCGAGACCTTGTAGGAGTTCTGATCGAACTTGCCGCCGGAATGCAGCACGGTCATGATGACCTCGGCCGCCGAGCGCCCCTCTTCCGGGATGATGCCGGTCGGAATGCCGCGGCCGTTATCCGTGATGGTGACCGAGTCGTCACCGTGAACGATGACTTTGATCTCGCTGCAATAGCCGGCCAGGGCCTCATCGATGGCGTTGTCCACCACCTCGAATACCATGTGGTGCAGACCGGTACCGTCGTCCGTGTCCCCGATGTACATGCCGGGGCGTTTGCGCACCGCGTCCAGACCTTTCAGGACTTGGATGCTGCTCGAGTCGTAAACGGGTGATTTCGGGGGCTTTTTTTCCATAGCAACGCAGTTTCCAGGTTGCCGGAATTTTATCAGTTATTCGTTGGTAGTGCCGGTGGAGGTGTGGATATTTTGGTGTTTCACGTGGAACGCGGGTGCGTTAGTAGTCATGTTTCACGTGGAACTTTTGCCTTTTTTATAGATTTATAAGCGCATGGGCATGACCACATATTGATGGCTAGTATCGCCCGGGCTATGCAGGGTACAGCTGCTATTTGCGTCGCTCAGGCCAAATTCAATGTCATCCGATTCCAGGGCGCTGACTGCATCCATGATGTAGTTGGCATTAAAGCCAATCTCCAGATCCTCGCCTTTATAGTCGACAGTCAGCTCCTCTTGAGCCTCTTCATGTTCAGGGTTGTGTGCCACGATATTCATGCTGCCGGTTTTTAGGCTCAGTCGTACGCCACGAAATTTTTCATTGGAGAGAATAGCGACGCGGTTGAGTGTCCCACGCAACTCCTCACGGCCGATTCGCAAAAGGGTGCGTTGGCCGCTGGGGATGACTTTGGTGTAGTCCGGATAGCGGCCATCGATCAACTTACAGGTAAAGGTAAGGTCTGCCAGATTGAGACGAATATGGTTCGGGTTGATCTGCAACTGCACCTCGACCTTTTCGTCCCCCAGAAAACGGATCATTTCCTGAATGCCCTTGCGGGGGACAATCAGTTGACGGGTGGAATCTATCGGGGTGGGGAGCGTGGTTTCGCTCACTGCCATGCGGTGGCCGTCGGTAGCGACTGCACGGAGTTGTTTGCCGCTCAGGTCGAAGAGCATGCCGTTCAGATAGTAGCGGACGTCCTGTTGGGCCATACAAAATTGGGTTTTTTCCAGGAGCGTTTTAAGCGGTTTCTGTTCCAGTGTCAGGGTTTGTTCCCATTGGGCCGTTTCGATGCTCGGGAAATCGCCGGCGGGGAGGGTCATCAAACTAAAGCGGCTGCGGCCCGATTTCAGGGTGGCCTTGTCTTTTTCCTGTTTGATATCGAGCGTTGCCTGAGCCGGCAGCGCCCGGCAAATTTCCAGCAACTTGCGTGCCGGCAAAGTCATTTCTCCGGCCTCGCCCTTGGTTTGGTTGGTTTTGGCAACCACCTCGACCTCCAGGTCGGTGCCGGTCAATACCAGCCCGGCGTCGCTCATCCGCAGCAACACATTCGAGAGAATTGGCAACGTCTGGCGTCGCTCCGCGGCACCACCCACCAAACTGAGTGGCTTTAGCAGATCTTCGCGTTGAATCTGGATGCGCATAGAGATCCTGACAGGTTTTGATTATAAAGAGATAAAGCTTGTTGTTATTATTATTAGTCGGCCCTGTTTCTGTGGTTAAGTGTATTTGATTCGGTCCAGCCCGCCCAGACTACAAACCAAAGCTGTGGATAAATCGTATTGAGCCGTGTGGACAAACGACTTATAGAAATTCATAAAAAGGCAGCTATCGATTCCAATTCACGGTTGTTCACAAATTCAACCACACCATACAGTTCATACCCCCAAAATGCGCAACAAGTTGCTGTAGTCTTCCTTGATACGCGAGTCGGAGGTCTTCAACTCAGCAACTTTCCGACAAGCATGGATCACGGTGGTGTGGTCACGGCCGCCAAAGGCGTCCCCGATTCCAGGGAGACTCTGGCTGGTAAGCTCCTTCGAAAGCGCCATCGCCATCTGGCGGGGGCGTGCCAACTGTCGCGCACGGCTCTTGGAGTGCAGGTCCGAGACCCGGATTTTGTAATACTCGGCGACCGTCTTTTGAATGTTGTTGATCGTGACCAGTCGATCGCGAAACGCCAGCAAATCCCTGAGGCTTTCATTAGCCAGCTCATGATCGATCGGCCGCCCGGTAAACGAGGCGCTGGCAATGACCCGGCAGAGCGCGCCCTCGAGCTCGCGCACGTTCGATTGCACATGGCGGGCAATAAAGAACGCCACATCTTCGGATAGCACCACCCCTTGAAGCAACGCCTTGTTGATCAGAATCGCCACGCGTGTCTCGAGCTCCGGCGGATCGATAGAGGTGGTCAAGCCGCTGCCGAACCGCGATCGGAGGCGTTCCTCCATCCCGGTCAGCTCTTTGGGGAAGCGATCCGCGGTGATGATCAGCTGGCGTTGACCCTCCAGTAAGGCATTGAAAGTATGGAAGAATTCTTCCTGCGAGCGCTCTTTGCCGGAAAAAAACTGAATGTCGTCAATGAGCAACGCGTCCAGCGACCGGTAATGTTTCTTGAACGCATTGATGGCGTTGTGTTGCAGGGCCTTGACCATGTCGGCCACAAACCGCTCGGAGTGCACATAGGCAATCTTGGTGTGGGGGTTGCGCTCCAACATGAGATTGCCGGCGGCGTGCATGAGGTGGGTCTTGCCCAGACCGACGCCGCCGTAAATGAACAGCGGATTATAGGAACCACCCGGATTCTCGCCGACCTGGCGAGCGGCGGCACGTGCCAACTGATTGGATTTACCCTCGATATGAGTATCGAAGGTATGGTCGGGGCTGAGGTTGCCAACAAAGCCGCCGGCCGCGGGACGTACCGAAGCCGGCCCGGACGGCACCGGCGACGGGCTCAGTCCCACGGGCGCGGCAGCGCCTAAACTGCCTACCTCGATCGATATAGCGCAGGGCTCACCGTGGTTCTGTTTCGCCAACGAGGCGATGCGCTCGGCAAAACGCTCCTTAACCCAGTCGTGCACAAAACGGTTGGGGGCGAATAGGCGCAAGACATGGCGATCCTGGACCGCCTGTAGTGGCCGGATCCAGGTATTGAATTGCTGTGCCGTCAGCTCCTCCTCGAGCTGTATCAGACACTTGTTCCACAAGGATGATGGTCCCACGCTCAACTCTTCTGAATCGGGTTAAGTTGTTGTCACGGATCTGGGGTGGAGACCCGCCAGTCTAACGTCTGTCGTCAACCCCCGCCACCGGAAAGATAGCGCACGCGCACAACCGCCGGACGGTTGACAAAGACCCAGTAAAAACAGTAAGTTTGCCGCCCTTTCAAACCCGAAGCGCCCAACAAAGGCGGATACCATGAAGAGAACCTACCAACCCAGCGTGCAGAAACGCAAACGTACACACGGTTTCCGCGCGCGCATGCGCACCCCCGGAGGTCGCGCGGTGCTAAGTGCTCGTCGAGCGAAGGGCCGCGCCCGACTCAGCGCCTGAGTTTTGACCACCACCGGCCGTTCGTTACGATTGCGGCGCGTGCCGGCCGGGCCGGTGTTCGCGAGCATATTCAAAAAAGGCAGCCGCAGTAAAGACGCCTTGTTTCTGGTGTGCGCCGCACCCAGCGACCAGGCCCAAGCCCGCCTCGGTGTGAATGTCGCCCGCAAGGTCGCGAGCAAGGCGGTGGCGCGCAATCGCATCAAACGCCAGGTGCGCGAAACCTTCCGGCAATATCAGCACGACGTCCCGAATTTCGACGTGGTGGTGATTGCCCAGGTCGGCGCCGGCGCGGTTGATAACACCGCTTTGCGCAGCTCGTTGCGGGAACACTTGAAAAAAATTGCGCAGAAATGCAAAAAATCCTGATCAATCTGATTCGCGGCTATCGGTATGTAGTGAGCCCGCTGCTCGGCAATCATTGCCGTTTTCATCCGAGTTGTTCGTGCTATGCGATCGAGGCGCTCCAGATCCACGGACCGCTCAAGGGTTTGCGCTTGAGTGGCGGCCGGTTGTTGCGCTGCCATCCCTGGCATCACGGCGGGCATGACCCGGTGCCGCCGGCCGCATCCAAGACCACAGTAAACAATGGATAACCAACGACTAATTCTGTTCGTCGCGCTCTCGGTCATTATTCTGCTGTTATGGCAGGCCTGGGAACAGGAGCGGCAGGTACGCGCGCCGCAGACACCGACCGAAACCGCGGTACAACGCGAAATCCCGCAGCCTCCCAGCGAGCAGCGCGGCGCGCAGACTAAAGCCGCGGAGGCACCCAAGGCCGGCGCCGAAATCCTGGAGCGTGGCGAGCGCGTGCTGGTCACGACCGACCTGCTGCGCGCCGAGATCGACACGCACGGCGGCGATTTGCGGGTGCTGTCCCTGCTGAATTACCCGCTCACACTCGGTGAGCCGGGGAAATCGGTGCGGCTCTTGAACGACAGCCTCCCCGACCTGTTTGTGGCCCAATCCGGGTTGATCGGGCGGGAGGGTGCTTGGCCCAACCACAAGACCGCCTATCGCCCCGACAAGACCCAATACCAACTGGCGGACAACCAGGACACGCTCGAAGCCAGGCTCGAGTGGAGCGGACCGGAGGGTGTGCGCGTCACTAAAACCTTCACGTTCCGGCGCAACGATTATCTCGTCGATGTCAGCTACACAGTGCGCAATGGCGGCAAAGAGGCGCGCGAGTTCTTTCTTTACAACCAATTGTTGCGCACCCAGATTGCCGAAGAGGGCGGGATATTCGCTGCCATGCCGAGCTACCAGGGCGCGGTGATCTACAGCCCGGAGAAAAAATACGAAAAGGTCGGGTTCAGCGACATGGTCGACAAACGCCTGCAGCGCGAGGTGCGCGGCGGCTGGGTGGCGATGCTCCAGCATTACTTCGTCGGTGTCTGGCTGCCGCCCGCAACCGACAATCTGTTGTTCTACAGCGATGTCCATAACGGTGCGCGCTATGTCATCGGTTATAAGAGTCTCGTACCCACGCAGGTCGCAGCCGGGCAGACGGCCACGCTCGGCGCGCGCCTGTATGCCGGGCCGAAGGAGCAGAAGCGTCTGGAGCAACTGCCTGAGGGTGTGAGCCTGACCGTCGATTTCGGCTGGCTGACGGTCATCGCCGCGCCGCTGTTCTGGGTGTTGGATTTCATCCACCGCTGGGTCGGTAATTGGGGGTGGGCGATCGTTTTGCTCACCGCCTTGATCAAGCTCGCGTTCTATCCGCTGTCGGCGGCCAGCTATAAATCGATGGCGCACATGAAGAAGGTGCAGCCCAAGCTGCAGGCGCTCAAGGAGCGCTACAAGGACGACAAGCAGAAGCTCAACCAGGCGATGATGGAGATGTACAAGACCGAGAAGATCAACCCGCTCGGCGGCTGTCTGCCGATTCTGATTCAGATTCCGGTATTCATCGCGCTCTACTGGGTGTTGCTGGAGAGCGTCGAACTGCGCCAGGCGCCGTGGGCGCTGTGGATCAAGGATCTGTCGGCGCCCGATCCGTTTTATGTGCTGCCGGTCCTGATGGGCGTGACCATGTTCGCCCAGACCTGGCTCAATCCGCAACCGCTCGACCCGATTCAGCAAAAGGTCATGCTGGCGATGCCGCTCATGTTCACGGTGTTTTTCCTGTTCTTCCCGGCCGGCCTGGTGTTGTACTGGGTGGCGCAAAACCTGTTTTCGATCGCCCAGCAGTGGTGGATCACCCGCAGCATCGAGGGTGCGGCGAAAAGTTAGTTATTGCTCGCCATGGGCAAACCAGCCGATAACAGCGGGTCCGTTGAGACCATCGCGGCCCAGGCGACGCCGCCCGGCTTGGGCGGGGTGGGCATAATCCGAGTCTCCGGCCCGCGGACACGCGTCATCGCGCAGGCGCTCCTCGGTCGGCTGCCGCCGCCGCGCCACGCGGTTTTTTCCGAGTTTCGGGACGCCCGGCAGGCCGCCATCGATCAAGGCGTGGCGTTGTTCTTTCCGGCGCCGCGGTCGTTCACCGGCGAGGATGTGCTCGAGTTGCACGGCCATGGCGGCCCGGCGGTGATGAACCTGCTGCTTCAGCGCGTGCTCGAAGCCGGCGCGCGTCTGGCGCGACCCGGGGAATTTTCCGAGCGGGCGTTCTTAAACGGCAAGCTCGACCTCGCCCAGGCCGAGGCGGTCGCCGACCTGATCGCCGCCGCCAGCGACGGCGCCGCGCGCGCCGCGCTGCGCTCGCTGCAAGGGGTGTTCTCGCAGCGCGTGCACGCGCTGGTCGAAACATTGACCGCATTGCGCACGCATATCGAGGCGGCCATCGACTTCCCCGAGGAAGAAATCGATTTTCTGGCAGACGCCGATTTGCAGACGCGCTGCCGGAGGCTGATCGACGACATTGCGTCGTTGCAACGCGACGCCCGCCATGGGCGCCTGCTGCACGACGGCCTGACTGTGGTGCTGGCCGGTCCGCCTAACGCCGGAAAATCCAGCCTGCTGAATGCGCTCGCCCAACAAGAAAGCGCCATCGTCAGCCCCACCCCCGGCACCACCCGCGATGTGCTGCGCGAGCAGATTGTCATCGACGGAATCCCGCTGCATGTCCTGGATACCGCCGGGCTGCGCGACAGCCACGACGACGTCGAGCGCGAGGGCGTGCGGCGCGCACGCGCCGCCGCCCAACAGGCCGATCACGTATTGATCGTCGTCGACGACAGCGCCCCGCACGACGCCGAGGTGCAGGCGCTGCTCGGCCAGCTGCCGGCCGGAATCGCCCGCACGCTGGTGCGCAACAAAATCGACAAAACCGGCCGTCCGCCCGGGACGATCGGCGCCACAGCCGGGTTGGCGGTATCGGCGCTGACCGGCGCCGGTCTGGATGCGCTGCGCGCCCGCCTCAAAGACTGCGCCGGTTTTGCCCCGAGCGAGACCGGCAACTTCAGCGCCCGGCGCCGGCATCTGGAGGCTATCGAGCGCGCCCGCGCGCATATCGACAAGGGCCTTGGACAACTCACCTCCCGTCAGGGCGAGTTGGTCGCGGAGGAATTGCGGCATGCCCAGCAGGCACTCGGTGAAATCACCGGCGAGTTCAGCCCCGATGACCTGCTCGACAGAATTTTTTCGAGTTTTTGCATCGGCAAGTAATCGGGCGGCGCGGGCCGGCAACCGCTGCCGTTTTTAGTCGCCGCCGTTCGTCCCGATGGGTTTGCCGTTGGTCGATACGGTCGAAACAAATCCCGAGGATTCCTCGCTACAACCCGCCCGACGGTCAACGCACCGCCTGGATAGCCGTTAAACTCTAGACACGGACAGCTGGAACACTAAGCCGCGGAGTGGTGCGGCGCCCGATCGTCGTTCAACAAGCTTGAGGTAACGGTTATGGCATGGGATCTCGACAATGCGGCACACCTCCTGCGGCGCGCCGGCTTCGGCGGCAGCATGGCGCAGGTTCAGCAATTGTACGGCCTCGGACAAGAGGGGGCGATCTCTTATCTGCTGAATTACGAAAGTATTCCGGATCCAGCCGCCCAGGACGTGAATGCCCTGGGCCTGGACGTCACCAAGCGCAATGACGCCGCCGCCTGGATGTTGTATCGCCTGCTCGTCAGCACCCGCCCGCTGCAGGAAAAGCTCACCTGGTTCTGGCACGGCCACTTTACTTCCTCGGTGAACGACATCCCGCCGCAGTACATGATCGTGCAGAATGAGACTTGGCGTGCCAATGCGAACGGGGGAGTTCTTCCGTTCCTCAAGGCAATGTACAAGGACCCGGCGATGCTGGACTATCTGGACAATAATACCAACGTCGCCTCAAAGCCGAACGAGAACTTCGCGCGCGAGCTGATGGAGCTGTTTACCATCGGCATCGGCAACTACACCGAGACCGACGTCAAGGAAGCGGCACGTGCCTTGACCGGCTGGCGTATCTCCGCCGGCCCCCCGCCGGTCGGCACGTTTGTGGTCTCGCGCCACGACAACGGCAACAAGACCGTGCTCGGCGTCACCGGCAACCTGAACGGCGACAGCGTCATGGACATCCTGTTCGCCCACCCGGCGAACGCGCCGCGCATCTGCACCAAGCTCTATCAGTTCTTCGTGCGCCCGGACGTGAATGCCGGCGACCTGGCCGCGCTCGTCGCTACCTGGGGCGCCACCAACGGCAACATCAAGGCGGTGATGAACGCGCTCCTTCATCTCGACAGCTTCTGGGCGGCGGACACGCGTAATGCCCTGGTGAAGAGCCCGATGGAGTACACGCTCGGACTGGCGCAACGCTTCCAGTTGACCGTGCTCTCCGCCGCCAACCTGCGCACCGGCGTGGCACTCCTCAACAACATGGGCCAGTATCCGTTCGCCCCGCCGGACGTCGCCGGATACCCGCAAGGGTTGGAGTGGGCCGGCACCAGCCCGATGCTTGCCCGCTACAACGCCGCCAATACGATTTTGTACGGCGCCGCGGGCGCCGTGATCGTGAATCAACTCACCCAGGGCCAGGATGTCTCGACCGCCGCCAAGCTCGTGGACGTGCTGGCCTTCCAGATGGGGCCATTGACGTTGACCGCCACCACCCGCCAGGGGCTGATCAACTACGTCAACGCCGGAGGCTACACCGGAACCGCCGCCCAGATTCAGAGCAAGACGCGTGGCGCCACCCATCTGTTGGTCTCCACGCCCGAATATCAAGCGCAATGAGGAACTGCCATGAAGTCATTTAATATCAGTCGCCGCCGTTTCCTTAAGGGCTCGCTGGCCGCCGGCGCCGCCGGTCTGTTGCCCAACCTGATCTTCAGTGGTTCGGCCGACGCCGCCGCCAGCCCAACCAATGTCGTGATCGTGGTGCATCTGGACGGTGGCTGGGACGGTCTCAACACCGTCGTCCCGTTCACCGACCCGGCCTATGCCGCTGCCCGCCCGACCTTGGCGATACCGGGCGGGGACGTATTGCCGATCACCGGCGCGCTCGGGTTTCATCCGGCACTGACCGGGCTCAAGACCCTGTATGATCAGGGCAAGGTGGCGGTCGTGAACGGCGTCGGCTATCCGAACTTCAATCGCTCGCATTTCGCCGCCGAGGATATTTATTGGACCGCCGATCCGGCATCCGCGCCCAGTACCGGCTGGCTGGGACGCGGACTGGATGTGATGAACACCGGCAACGTCATGTCCGGTGTTTATATCGGCAGCGCCACCCCGCTAAGCATGCTGGGCGACACAGTGTCGGTGCCGGCGATCCCGGACGCCGCCAGTTATACCTTCCAGTCGGGCGGCAACGCCGCTGACGACGCCGCGGTGCTGAGCGCGGCCGTGCAGATTATCGACCAGCCGGCCACCGGCATGGCCATGATCGACGGCATCCTGGTTCAAGACCGGGCATTACGCGATTCGATCGGTCAGGTCCAGTCGGCGGCGGCCTATCAAACCAGCGTGACCTACGCGAACGACAGCTTCAGCCGCAGCATGAAATTCGCCGCCCAGTTGATTCGCGCCAACATCGGCGTGCGCATCATATCCACCGACTTCGGCAGTTTCGACACCCACTCCGGCCAGCCCGCGCGCCTTACCACTTTGCTCGGCAATCTCTCGGCCGGCATTGCCAGTTTCCAGCAGGATGCGCTCGTCGGCGGGTTCGCCAACCGCGTGACGGTCATGTTCTGGTCGGAGTTCGGGCGGCGGGTGGCGGAAAACGCCAGCGCCGGCACCGACCATGGCGCGTCGGCGCCGATAATCGTGGTCGGCGAGGGCGTGAGGGGCGGGGTGGTCGGGAACTACCCGAGCCTCACCGATCTGACCGGCGGCGATTTGAAGATGGGCGTCGATTTCCGTTCGGTGTACGCCAGCGTGTTGAGCGATTGGCTGGCGGTCAACGACAGCCAGGTGTTGGGCGCCAGCTGGGCCAAGCTGCCAATCTTCTTATAAATCAGCCCGATTAGGCCAGGCCGCGCTTGACGCTGAAGTGCGCCACCAACCGCCGCAGGGTGCGGAGATGCTCGCGTTCTTTAAGGTCGGCATAGCGCAGGCCGACGTAGCTGCGCGTGACGGCGTCGATCGCCGGCTTTAGATCCGGGCGCGCGCGCCCGCAACGCTGGGCGAAATCGAGCGGGCCTTCATGCGCGACGCGCGCCAGACCGGCGCGCGCCAGCTTGCGACAAAATCGTTCATAGGCGGCGCGCGCCGGGTCGGTTGCGCGATCGGTGCGCCACATCCACAGCGCCAACAGCGCCAGGGCCCCGGCCAGCAGCACGCCCAGCGCGCTCGCGAGCGTCGTGCGGGTGGCGCCCTCGAAACCCAAATTTCTCAGCAACGTCTCTTGTCGCTCCTTGGTGTAATCCAGCACCCAGCGATTCCAGGTATTGTTGACGACGTCGAGACCGAGCCGGCCGTGCCGGTACAGGCCTTCGAACCAGCCGCGTCCGAGCGCCAGACTCAAGGCCTCGGGCGGCAACTCCCCGAAACGCTGGCCGCGGCTCGCCAGCCGGCGCAGCGCCTCGGCGCCGTATTCGATACGCTCGGGGGCGACCGCGCCGGTCGGGTCAACCCGCACCCAGCCGCGGCCGGCCAGCCATACCTCTGCCCAGGCGTGGGCATCCAACTGGCGGACGATCAGGTAGTCGCCGGCGGCGTTGAACTCGCCGCCCTGGTAACCGATCACCACCCGGCTGGGGATACCGGCGGCGCGCATCAGCGTGACGAACGCCGATGCGTAGTGTTCGCAGAATCCGCGCCGGGTGTCGAACAGAAATTCATCGACCGGGTCCGCGCCGAGCAGCGGTGGCTCGAGGCTGTAAAAAAATTCCTGGGTACGAAAATGCGCCAGCGCCGTAGCCACGATCGCGGCGCCGTCGCGTGTCTGCGCGCGCCAGCCGAGCGCCAGTTCGCGCGCCCGCGGACTGGCAGTGGGCGGCAGTCGCAGGGCGCGCTGCCGTTCGGCCGGCTCGATGTCGCCGGTGTGGTAGTGCGGATAGGAAACCAATTGGTAGCGCAGGCGCTCGCGCACCGGTTGATTGCGCTCCAGGACATAGCCGGGGCGCATGCGCAGACCGTCCGGTACCGAGCCCGGCAGATCGAGCGCCGGCAACCACGGTTTGTTGCTCGGCTCGAAGCTGATCTCGTAGGCGAGTGGCGCGTCGTGAGATTGATAGGAAAGCACCGGCCAGAATGCCGGCGGTCCGCGCGACCAGCCGCGGCCGTCGCTGTCCCACATCACCAGTACCCGCCAATACGAATCCTTGACCGCCGGCGGCGGTCCCTGAAAGCTGACCCGAAACGCGACCTCGTCGGATTGGCTCAATTGATTGATGCTGCCCGGGGTCATCTCGTCGGACATTCCGGTGAGTCCGCTATAGGCGTCGTGCGGCAGGCCCCAGAGCGAGCCCTGAATGCGCGGGAACAGCAGATACAAGATCAGCATGAACGGCAGCGCCTTGAGCAGCAGCCCGCCGGCCAGGCGCAGCGCCTGGCGCCCGTCGAGCGCGCTGCCGGGCAGCGCGATGCGGGCCAGCGCCGCGGTCGCCGCCAGCGCCGCGATCAGCAGATACAGGGCCAGGCCGATGGATTGCGAATACAAAAAACTACCGAGCATCAAAAAATACAGCAGAAACACACACAGCATGGCGTCGCGCGGATTTTTGAGTTCCAGGAATTTGAGCGCCAGCAAACCGGTGAGCAGTGCGATGCCGGCGTCGCGCCCGATCAGCGTGCGGTAGTGTTGATAGACCAGCACCAACACCAGCGCCACCAGACCGAGCCGCAGCAGCCGGCCGGGCGCGCGCCCGGCGCGCGCCATGATGGCGTAGCGCCAGACGAACAGCCCGGCGATCACCCCCCATAACGCGAGCGGCACGTGCGGGGCGAGCGGCGCCAGCACCAGTGTGCTGGTCGCGATCAACCAGTAAACCGTGGTGCGATCCGGATAGCCGATCGAAGCCGTCACCGTGGTCATCCGGCGAACAGGGCCAGGGCTTCCAGACAGCGGCGCCGGTGGACCGCGCCGCTGTCGGGCGCGAACTCCTGAGCGGGCAGGCGCAGGCCGTAACGGAGTCCGGCGCGCTCGGCGTCCAGCACCGCGCGCGTCAGGCGACTCAGGCGCGCCTCGCCATCGAGCGGCGCGAACGCCTGCCACTCGAGCCAGACGCTGTCCTGGCCGCTGCCGCTGAATTGCTTGGTGTGCAGCCCTTGGCCGCGCGCCGCCGCCTTCCAGCTCACGTGCTGGGGCGGATCGCCCAAGCGAAACGGCCGCAGTCCGGCGAAATCGTCGCCGCCCGGCGCCGGTCCGGGACGATCGCCGCTCGCCGAGCCGGATTGCGGCGGCACGACCTCGGCGCGCGCCGGGCGCGGATACACCAGACAGCGGTGCGCCAGCGCGATGCGCCGCGACCAGGCGCGGAACAGGCCAAGCGGAAAATACGTGCAGACCGTGAACGGCGGGCAGTCGAGATAGCCGCGCGCCCGGCTCGGCACCGGCAGCATCACGGTCACGCTGGCGCGCGCCGGTATGTCGACGCGCGCCACCTCGTGTTTGCGGCATTCGATTACCACACCGAGGCGGGTGTCGGCGTGATCGTTGGTGAGCGTGATCCCGAAGTACGCCGTCTCGCCGGCGAACACCGGCGGGCAGGCCGCCGCCGCGACCCGCAACCGCAGGAGATTGCGGTTGGCGTACAGGATCGACACCACCGCCACGCCGGCCAGCAGGAAGGTGAGCAGGTAGGCCAGGCCGTTGTTGTAATTGACCGCCGCCAGCAACAACGCCGTGAGCACCAGCGTGAACATCAACCCGTTGCGCGTCGGCAGGATATACACCTGGCGGCGTCCGAGCGTGATCGCGTCTGGTGACATCGAGGCGGCCGGTGGAAAATGTTAGAAAAGTTTAAGAAAAGCAGGCGCGCACAAAAATAACCGGTCTAGGGGATGGCGACCGATTGAATCAGGCGCCGACTGAGATCGGTGCCGGGCTGGTCATCGGCCGCCGGGCCGGGCTGGAGCCGATGGCCGATGACCGCCGCGGCCACCGCCTGCACGTCCTCCGGCACCACCATGTCGCGGCGCGCGAGCAGCGCCCAGGCCTGGGCGCAGTGCATCAACCCCAGGCCGGCGCGCGGACTCAGGCCGTGCGCGAACCACGGCGAGCGCCGGCTGGCCTCGAGCAGGTCCTGGATGTAATCGAGCAGCGCCTCGCGCACCCGCACCTCGCGCACCCGGCGTTGTAGTTGTAGCAGTTGGGCGCCGTCGATGCCGGCCTGGGTGTGGGCGAGTACTTCGCGCCGATCCTGGCCGATGAGCAGCTTGCGCTCGGCGGCGCGGTCCGGAAAGCCCATGTCGATGCGCATCATGAAGCGGTCGAGTTGCGACTCCGGCAAAGGAAACGTGCCGACCTGGTGGCGCGGATTCTGGGTGGCGACCACGAAGAACGGTTCGGGCAGCGGATGGGTCTGGCCGTCGCTCGTGACCTGGCGCTCCTCCATGGCCTCGAGCAAGGCGCTTTGGGTTTTGGGCGTGGCGCGGTTGATCTCGTCGGCGAGCAGCAGTTGCGCGAAGATCGGGCCGTGGTGAAAGCGAAACGAAAACGTCTCGGGCTGATAGATCGACACCCCTAGGATGTCGGCCGGCAGCAGATCGCTGGTGAACTGGATGCGCTTGAAGCTCAGACCCAGGCTCATGGCCAGACCGTGGGCGAGCGTGGTCTTGCCGACGCCGGGCAGGTCCTCGATCAGCAGATGGCCGCGCGCCAGCAGACAGGCGAGCGCCAGGCGCACCTGCGTTTCCTTGCCGAGGACGATCTGTCCGATCTGGGCGACGATGTGATCGAGGGCGGAGTGCATAGCTTTAAGAGTAGACCGGTCGGGGCCGATTTAGCGGTCGTCCTTGGCGGGTGGTATCATGCCGCGGCTCGGCGACAAATACCCATGAAATGAACATGTTACATCCCGACTCTTATGATGTCATCGTGATCGGCGGCGGTCACGCCGGCAGCGAGGCCGCGCACGCCGGCGCCCGCCTCGGTGCGCGCACGCTGTTGCTCACCCAGAACATCGAGACCGTCGGCCAGATGTCCTGCAACCCGGCGATCGGCGGCATCGGCAAGGGTCACCTGGTGAAGGAGATCGACGCCCTGGGCGGGATCATGGCGCGCGCCGCCGACCGTGCCGGCATTCAATTTCGGATTCTCAATGCCCGCAAGGGCCCGGCGGTGCGCGCCACCCGCGCCCAGGCCGACCGCGTGCTGTACAAGGCCGCGGTGCGAGCGCTGCTGGAGAGTGAGAAAAACCTGACGCTGTTTCAGCAGACCGTCGAGGATTTGCTCGTCGAGAACGGGCGCGTGGTCGGGGTGGTGACGGCGATGGGCGTGGCATTCCGCGCGCGCGCCGTGGTGCTGACCACCGGCACGTTCCTGGGCGGGCGCATCCATATCGGTCTTTCGAACTATCCGGGCGGACGCGCCGGCGATCCGCCGTCCACGCGCCTGGCCGCGCGCCTGCGCGAGTTGCCGCTCACGGTCGCGCGCCTCAAGACCGGCACGCCGCCGCGCCTCGACGGCCGCACCATCGATTACTCGACGCTTCAGGCCCAGCCCGGCGACGAACCGACGCCGGTGTTTTCGTTTCTGGGCACGCGCGCCGAGCACCCGCGCCAGGTCGCTTGCCACATTACTCACACCAACGCGCGCACCCACGACATCATTCGTTCCGGTCTCGACCGCTCGCCGATGTACACCGGTGTGATCGAGGGCGTCGGCCCGCGTTATTGCCCATCGGTCGAGGACAAGATCGTGCGCTTCGCGGATAAAACCGCCCATCAGATTTTTGTCGAGCCCGAAGGGCTCGACACCCACGAGGTCTATCCCAACGGCATTTCCACCAGTCTGCCGTTCGATGTGCAGTGGCGGCTGGTGCGTTCGATCAAGGGCTTCGAGCACGCCGCCATCACCCGCCCGGGCTACGCCATCGAATACGATTACTTCGATCCGCGCGACCTGCAACCGACGCTCGAAACCAAGCCGTTGCCGGGGCTGTTCTTCGCCGGTCAGATCAACGGCACCACCGGCTACGAAGAGGCCGCCGCCCAGGGTCTGCTGGCCGGCGTCAACGCCGCCTTGCAGGCGCGCGGCCAGGAGCCGTGGTGGCCGCGCCGCGACCAGGCCTATCTCGGCGTGCTGCTCGACGACCTGATCACGCGCGGCGTGACCGAGCCGTACCGCATGTTCACCTCGCGCGCCGAATACCGCTTGAGCCTGCGCGAAGACAACGCCGATCTGCGCTTGACCGAAACCGGCCGCGACCTCGGTTTGGTGGACGATGCGCGTTGGCGGCGGTTCAATGAAAAATGCGCGGCGATCGCGGGCGAACAGGAGCGTTTGCAAAAAACCTGGTTGCGTCCGGACAGCGTGCCGGCCGAAGACGCGCTACGTGTGCTCGGCCAGCCGTTGGCGCGCGAGGCCACGCTCTTGGAGTTGTTGCGCCGCCCGGACGTGTCGTACGGCGCGCTGCTGGGGCTGGCGGGCTTGGGCGATGCCGTTACCGACGGCGAGGTCGGCCAGCAACTGGAAATCCAGGCCAAATACGCCGGTTACATCGAGCGTCAGCATGCCGAGATCGCCCAGCACCTGCGCCAGGAACAAACCCGGCTGCCGGAGAATTTCGATTACCAGAACGTGCGCGGCCTGTCGGTGGAGGTGCGCCAGAAGCTGTCCGCGCAGCGTCCGGCCACGGTCGGCCAGGCGGCGCGCATTTCCGGCGTGACGCCGGCGGCGATTTCGCTGTTGTTGGTGCATCTCAAACGCCGCGCCTAGCTGCGCGCATGTCCGCGAATTCCGCGCAGTTATTGAAATCCTTGCAAACCGGCCTGCAAACACTGGGGCTGGAACTGGCGCCAGCGACCCAGGAAAAACTCATTGGTTATATAGAGTTGCTGGCCAAATGGAATCAGGCCTATAACCTCACGGCGGTGCGCGACCCCGGGCAGATGGTCGCCCGCCATCTGCTCGACAGCCTGGCGATCCTGCCGTGGGTGCGCGGGCCGCGGGTGCTCGATATCGGCAGTGGCGCCGGCCTGCCGGGAATTCCACTGGCGCTGGCGCGGCCGGACCTTCGGTTTGTGGTGCTCGACAGCAACGCCAAAAAAACCCGGTTTCTGGTCCAGGCCGTGGCCGAACTCGGCCTGAAAAACGTCGAGGTGGTCAACAGCCGGGTGGAAAACTACCGGCCGGCCGCGCCATTCGACACGCTCATCGCTCGCGCCTTCGCCGGGATTGCTGATATGCTGAGCGCGAGCGCGCCGTTGTGCGCGCCCGGCGGCCGCTGGCTCGCCATGAAGGGTGTATACCCGCAACAGGAGCTGGCGGCGATCCCGCCGGGTTACCGGACCGAGACCCGACGACTGCAGGTCCCGGGGCTGGACGCGGAACGGCATGTGGTGATCATCGTACCGCAGTGAATTCAGTGACCGACATGGCCAAGATACTGGCGATTACCAATCAAAAGGGCGGGGTCGGCAAGACCACCACCAGCATCAACCTCGCCGCCTCGCTCGCCAAGACCCGCCGGCGGGTGCTGCTGATCGACATCGATCCGCAGGGTAACGCCACCATGGGCAGCGGCGTCAACAAGGCCGAACTGACCAACAGCGTGTATCAGGTGCTGATCGGCATCGCCCCGGCCGCGCAGGCGCGCGTGACCGTCGAGGGCGGTTACGACTTGATACCGGCCAACAGCGACCTGAGCGGCGCCGAGATCGAGCTCATCAATCTCGACCGGCGCGAACGCCGGTTGCGCGGCGCGCTCGAAGAGATCCGCGCCGATTACGATTACATCCTGATCGATTGCCCGCCGGCCCTCAACCTGTTGACGGTGAACGCGCTGGTGGCGGCGCACGCGGTGTTGATTCCGATGCAATGCGAGTATTATGCGCTCGAGGGACTGACGGCGCTGGTCGGCACGATCCGCAAGGTGCGCGAATCCTTGAATCCGCAACTGCAAATCGAAGGGCTGTTGCGCACCATGTACGATCCGCGCAATACTTTGGCTACCGAGGTGTCGGCGCAACTGCGCCAGCACTTCGGCGACAAGCTTTACCGCACCATCATTCCGCGCAATGTGCGGCTGGCGGAGGCGCCGAGTTACGGCAAACCGGTGATCAGTTACGATATGCAATCCAAGGGTGCCCAAGCCTATCTGGCCCTGGCCGGAGAAATTTTGCGACGTGAGCGGGCGGCATAACATCTAGGGAAAGCAGGCTTGCACAAAATTAGCCATAACTAAATGACGGCAATGGCCAGTAAATTGACCAGCAAAAAACCGCGTCTCGGGCGCGGTCTGGACGCGCTGCTCGGCGGCGCGCTCGCGCCCGCGAGCGGCGCCAAGGAAGAGTTGCGCCGCCTGCCGCTGGAGATCCTGCAGCGCGGTAAATACCAGCCGCGCAGCCACATGAGCATGGAGGCGCTCGAAGACCTGGCCAGCTCGATTAAGGCCCAGGGCGTGGTGCAGCCGATCGTGGTGCGCGAAATCGAGGACGGCCGCTACGAGATTGTCGCCGGCGAGCGCCGTTGGCGGGCCGCGCAGATGGCCGGGCTCGAGACCATCCCGGCGGTAGTGCGCAGCATACCCGACGAGGCCGCGATCGCCATCGCGCTCATCGAGAATATCCAGCGCGAGAATCTGAACCCGGTCGAAGAGGCCAGCGCGCTGCAGCGCCTGATCGACGAATTCGGCATGACCCACCAGCAAACCGCCGAAAGCGTCGGCCGCTCGCGCGCCGCCGTCACCAATCTGCTGCGGCTGCTGACGCTCAACGCCGACGTGCGCCAGATGCTCGAGGAGGCCAAGATGGACATGGGCCATGCGCGCGCGCTCCTGGCCCTGACCGGCCCGAAGCAGAGCCAGGTGGCCCAGCAGGTGGTGGACAAGGGGCTGTCGGTGCGCGAAACCGAGAACCTGGTGCGCCGCCTGCTCGAACGCCCGGCCCCCACCCAGGCCGCCCGCCAGGCCCTCAACCCCGATATCCGCGACCTGCAGGAAACGCTGTCCGAGAAGCTCGGCGCGCGCGTGCACATCCAGCACGGCCCGCGTGGGCACGGCAAACTGGTGATCGAATACCACAGCCTGGACGAGTTGGACGGCATTTTGGCGCGTATCCGTTAACCAAGCCGACCAACGGCGTTAAAAATGTCCGGCCGGGCATTGAAATATCCCCGAAAGTTCATTTAACTTATAAGGACTGCGCCCGCCCCGGGCGCGCTCGCTACCGAGAACAGGAGACAGGCATGAAGCTAGGCTCGATTCTACCGGCCGCGGTGCTCGCGGCGCTGCTGCCGCTCGGCGTCGCCGCCGGCGTGGACAAAACCGCCGGCCTCAAGGAGATTCGCGAGGCCGCCCAACAGGGCGACGCCGAGGCGCAACTGGAACTCGGTATCCTCTACGAATTCGGCTATGGCATGGCCAACAACCAGATCGCCGCGCTCGCCTGGTACAGCGTGGCGGCCAAGCAGGGCCAGCAAAAAGCCGCGGCGCGCGCCGAGCTGCTGAAAAAGCGCCTGTCGCCGGCCGACATCGACAAGGCCGACAGCATGAGCGCCAAGCTGCCCGGCAAGCAACCGGCGACCGCGAAATAGTCCGACTGGATTCCCGTTGCGGCCACCGGCGTGGCCGCAGGTTGTTTTTCCCGCCCGCCCGCCCGCAAATTTCCGGTAAGCCTTCCCCGCGCCGCACCGCGCGGTTTCCGTACAATACGCAGCCATGAAGTCGCGCGCCTATTCGAACGACCCGACGGTGGCGCGCACGCTGCGCTATGCGGTGCGCGACGGCGTGGCGTATTCGATCATGAACGGCGCCGGCGAAATTTATTTTTCCGCGTACGCGCTGCTGCTCAAGGCCACCACCACCCAGATCGCGTTCCTGGCCGCCTTCCCGCCGTTGCTCGGATCGTTCGCGCAATTGTTCGCCGCCTGGCTGGAGCGCCGTCTCGGCCGGCGCAAGGCGATCATCGTCGCCGGCGTGTTCGGGCAGGTGCTGGTGTGGCTGCCGATGATCTGGCTGCCGTACGTGTTTCCCGAGCACGCCGTGGTGATTTTGATCCTGTGCGTGGTGTGGTATTACGCGAGCGGCAATCTGGCCAGCCCGGCGTGGACCAGCCTCATGGGCGATCTCGTGCCGGAACGCAAACGCGGGCGCTATTTCGGCCAGCGCACCCGCTACATGAGCCTGACGGCGTTTATCGCCCTGGTCGCGGCCGGGGGCGTGTTGCACTTCTGGGAATTGCGCGATGAGACGCGCGTCGGTTTCTTGATCGTCTTCAGCGTGGCGGCGCTGGCGCGCGCCTATTCGCTGGCGCAAATCACCCGCATGATCGAGCCGCCCTACCGGTCGCCGCCGGCCGCGCGCCTGTTCGCGTCCGGCTGGTGGCGGCGCCCGCCGTCCTCGGATTTCGCGCGCTTCGTGTGGTTCTTCGGCTTGATGAATTTCGCGGCGGTGATCGCCGCGCCGTTTTTCACCGTTTACATGCTGCGCGATCTGCAGTTCAGCTATCTGGAATTCACCGCCGCCATCGCCACCTCGGTGCTGGCCCAGTTCCTGACGCTGGCGCTGTGGGGGCGGTTGTGCGACGTGTTCGGCAATCGCCGGGTGCTGGCCGTGACCGGCGCGCTGATTCCGGTGTTGCCGGCGCTGTGGCTGGTATCGACCGAGTTCTGGTACATCGTCGCCATCCAGGTGATCGCCGGCGTTTCCTGGGCGGGGTTCAGCCTCGGCACCAGCAATTTTATCTACGATCTCGCCCCGGCCGAGCGCCGCGCCCAGTACATGGCCGTGCATGGCGTCGGCGCCAACCTCGGCATCTTCGCCGGCGCGTTGCTGGGCGGCTATTTGAGCGCCGTGCTGCCCGACACGCTGGCGCTGGCCGGCGCGACCATCGAGTGGCCGAGCAATCTGTGCTGGGTGTTTTTGGTGTCGAGCCTGGTGCGCGCGGCGGTGGCGCTCGCTTTTATCCCGCGGTTGCGCGAGCTGCGAGCGGTGCGGCCGATCTCGGTCGGGCAACTGGTGTTCCGCGTGTCCGGCTTTCACGCGCTCGCCGGGCTGTTGTTCGATCTGACGGGTCCGCGCCGCCGGGCGCGTCGGGCCAAGCGTGCCGTCGCGGAGCAATCCGCGCGTGCCGGCGGTTGATGATTCGATAACGCCGGTTTATCGGCCTATATTGACCACTCAATGGGCCGTCAGTATACTTCGCGGCCTTTGCCACGCCCCGCCAGCGCCGTTCGGATGGGGCGGCAAGGCGGTCGCAAGGACAATCACGTGGGTGCAGCTGCCGACGAATTTACCAGCGGGTTGCGCCGGGTGGTCGTAACCCAGCTGCTGCTGACCGCGTTGTTGGCCGCCGGGTTTTTCGCGTTTCAAGACCGGTCGGCGGGCCTGGCCGCCGGCTACGGTGGGGCGGTCACGGCGCTGATCAGCGCGTGGCTGGGGTGGCGGATGAAGACCGCCACCCGCTCGGCGCGGCGCATGGCCGTGGCCGGACTCGGGGGGCTTTATCTCGCCAATCTCACCCGCTACGCATTGGCCTTTTTGCTGTTGGCCTTCGGCTTGGGTGTGTTGAAGCTTTCCCCGATACCGCTCGTGATCGCGTTTGTCGTCACCCAGTTTGGATTTGTGAGCGCCGCCTGGCGGCCGAAATAGACACGATGATGTTGGATTGCAAGCGGAACTGACCCACCCATGTCGGGCGAGACGCTGACTTCTTCGGAATATATTACGCATCATCTGCAGAACCTGACCTTCGGTCGGGGCGCGGATGGCGCCTGGGGCCTCGCGCACAGCGCGCAGGAGGCCAGGGATATGGGCTTCTGGTCGTTCAATCTCGACAGCCTCGGCATCTCGGTGTTGCTCGGGTTGCTGTTCCTGTTGCTGTTCCGGTGGGTGGCGAAGCGCGCCACCGCGGGTATTCCCGGCGGCGCGCAGAACTTCGTCGAGTGGATCGTCGAGTTCATCGACGGTGCCGTGAAGGGTTCGTTCACCAGCCGCAATCCGCTGGTGGCTCCGCTGGCGCTCACCATTTTCGTGTGGGTGTTCCTGATGAATCTCATGGACCTGTTCGCCATCGATCACGGTCCGAAGTTGGCGGAATCCGCCGGTCTGCATTTCTTCAAGCTGGTGCCGAGCACCGATCCGAACGTGACCTTCGGCCTGGCGCTGTCGGTGTTCGCGCTGGTGCTGTTCTACAGCGTCAAGGTCAAGGGCATCGGCGGTTTCCTGGCCGAACTCACCCTGCAGCCGTTCCAGGCCAAGTCGCTGGCGATGAAAATCGTGTTTCTGCCGGTCAATCTGTTTCTCGAGACCGTCAACCTGGTCGCCAAGCCGATCTCGTTGTCGCTGCGACTGTTCGGCAACATGTACGCCGGCGAGATGATCTTTATATTGATCGCGGTGATGTACGGCGCCGGCCTGGTGCTCGGATCGTTTGCCGGCCTGCTGCACCTGGGCTGGGCGATCTTCCATATTTTGATCATCACCCTGCAGGCGTTCATCTTCATGACGCTCACCATCGTCTATCTCGACATGGCGCACGCCGAACATCACTGAGCCGAATTAACGAAAACAAGCCTGCACAAAAATATCCATATTCATTCCTACTCAAGACCTTCACAGGAGACAACCATGGAACAAGCACTGCTTTACATCGCCGGCGCCGTCATGATGGGCCTGGGTGCGCTCGGCGCGGCCGTCGGCATCGGCATCCTGGGCGGCCGCTTTCTTGAGGGCGTGGCCCGCCAGCCGGAACTGATCCCGACGCTGCGCACCCAGTTCTTCATCGTCATGGGTCTGGTGGACGCGGTGCCGATGATCGCGGTCGGTATCTCCATGTACATCCTGTTCGCGGTCGTGGGCGGCAAGTAGGGGCGGGTTTGAAACCCGGCCGCTACGTAGATTCCGGAGCACGCGCATGAATATCACCGCAACCCTGATCGGACAGTCGATCGCGTTCTTCCTGTTCGTGTGGTTCTGCATGAAGTTCGTGTGGCCGCCGATCATGAAGGCGCTCGACCAGCGCAAGAAGACCATCGCCGACGGCCTGGCGGCCGCCGAGAAAGGCCGGCACGAGCTGGAGCTGGGGCACAAGAAGGCGCTCGAGACCATCAAGAAGGCCAAGGGCGACGCCGCCGAGGTCATCGCACTCGCCGAGAAGCGCGCCGCCGAGATTGCCGACGAGGCCAAGCAGCAGGCCAAGGCCGAGGCCGAGCGTATCGTGACCGCGGCGCGTGCCGACATCGAGCAGGAGGTCAACCGCGCGCGCGAACATCTGCGCGCCGCCGTGGCCGAGCTGGCCGTGACCGGCGCGGCGCGCATCCTCGAAAAGGAAGTGGACGCCAAGGCGCACGCCAAGCTGCTCGACGCCGTGGTCAAACAACTCTAGGGACGCGCCGTGGCCGAAAAACAAACCGCCGCCCGGCCGTACGCCGAAGCCGCCTTCCAATTCGCCCGGGAGCGCAACGCGCTTCCGGCCTGGTCGGAGATGCTTGCTTATATTAAGACGGTGGCGGCCGACGAGAACATGGCGCGGCTGGCGGCCGATCCGCGCGTCGATCAGGCACGCTTGCTGGGTCTTTTCCTGGATGTGTGCGGCAGGCAGGTCGACGCCGAAGCCGCCAATTTCGTGCGGCTGGTGATCGAGAACCGCCGCCTCGGCCTGTTGCCCGACATCGCCGCGCAATTCGAACAACTGAAGGCCGCGGCCGAACGCCGGGTCGAGGCCAGTGTGCTGTCGGCGTACGTGCTCGACGCCGATCAGGTTGCAGGTTTGGAGCAGGCGCTCACGCGCAAGCTCGGCCGGGACGTGCGGCTGAGCGCGCAGGTGGACAAGTCGCTGGTCGGCGGCGTCGTGATCCGCGCCGGCGACCTGGTCATCGACGGGTCGGTGCGCGGACGGCTCGCCGACCTCGCGAGCCACTTAAGCCGGTAGCTGTAAAATCATATCCGCAGATAAACGCAGATGTTAATAATGATGAACGCCGATTTAATTTTTTGTTCCATCTGCTGCAATCCGTGGTTCTATCCGCGTTTATCTGCGGCTAACAATCATTTTTACATTTTGGGGATGCACCCATGCAACTGAATCCATCCGAAATCTCAAGCCTCATCAAGGCCCGCATCGAGAAATTCGAGGGCCGCGCCCAGGCGCGCACCGAAGGGACGGTGGTCGGGCTCACCGACGGCATCTGCCGGATCCACGGCCTGAGCGACGTCATGCAGGGCGAGATGATCGAATTTCCCGGCAACACCTTCGGGCTGGCGCTGAACCTGGAGCGCGACTCGGTCGGCGCCGTGATCATGGGTGAGTACAAGCACATTACCGAGGGTGACACGGTCAAGTGCACCGGCCGCATCCTCGAGGTGCCGGTCGGCGAGGCGCTCATCGGGCGCGTGGTCGATGCCCTCGGTCAGCCGATCGACGGCCGCGGGCCGATCAAGACCGCCCAGACCAGCCCGATCGAAAAGATCGCGCCCGGCGTAATCGAGCGCCAGTCGGTCAGCCAGCCGGTGCAGACCGGCCTGAAGTCGATCGATGCGATGGTGCCGATCGGCCGCGGCCAGCGCGAGCTCATCATCGGCGACCGCCAGACCGGCAAGACCGCGCTCGCCATCGACACCATCATCAATCAGAAGGGCACCGGCGTGGTCTGCATCTACGTCGCCATCGGCCAGAAGGCGTCGTCGGTCGCGGCCACGGTGCGCAAGCTCGAGGAATACGGCGCCATGGGCCACACCATCGTGGTCGCGGCGACCGCCGCCGAGAGCGCCGCGATGCAGTACATCGCGCCCTACTCCGGCTGCGCCATGGGCGAATTTTTCCGCGACTCCGGGCGCGACGCGCTGATCGTGTACGACGACCTGACCAAGCAGGCCTGGGCGTACCGCCAGATCTCGCTGCTGCTGCGCCGCCCGCCGGGACGCGAGGCCTATCCGGGCGACGTGTTCTATCTGCATTCGCGCCTGCTGGAGCGCGCCGCGCGCGTCAATTCCGACTATGTCGAGAAGATGACCGGCGGCAAGGTCAAGGGCCAGACCGGCTCGCTGACCGCGCTGCCGGTGATCGAGACCCAGGCCGGCGACGTGTCGGCGTTCGTGCCGACCAACGTGATCTCGATCACCGACGGCCAGATATTTCTCGAAACCGACCTGTTCAATGCCGGCGTGCGCCCGGCGATCAACGCCGGCCTGTCGGTGTCGCGTGTCGGCGGCGCCGCTCAGACCAAGATCGTCAAGAAACTCGGCGGCGGCGTGCGCCTGGCGCTCGCCCAGTACCGCGAGCTGGCGGCGTTCGCGCAATTTGCCTCCGACCTGGACGCCGCCACCCGCAAGCAGCTCGACCGCGGTGCGCGCATTATGGAGCTGATGAAGCAGCCGCAGTACGCGCCGATGAGCGTCGCGCAGATGGCGGTGTCGCTGTTCGCCGTGAACGAGGGCTTTCTGGACGAGGTGCCGGTGAACAAGGTGCGCGCCTTCGAGGACGCCCTGCAGTCGTACATGAAATCGAGCCAGGCGGCGCTGATGGACAAGATCAACGCCACGCCGGAGTACAGCGACGACACGGCCAAGGCGCTGCGCGCCGCGCTCGACGACTTCAAGGCGCATCACGCCTGGTGATCGAGAAGACAGTATTGAGTTATGAGTGATTAGTTATAAGTTAGGGTTGCGCGTGTAGCGCGCCCCATAACTAAGCACTTAAAACTTAAAACTTTAAACTGACTTAAATATATGGCCGTCGGCAAAGAAATACGCAAACAGATCAAGAGCATCCAGAACACGCAGAAGATCACGCGTGCCATGGAGATGGTCGCGGCCAGCAAGATGCGCCGCGCCCAGGAGCGCATGCAGGCCGCGCGCCCGTACGCCCACAAGATCCGCAACGTCGTGAGCCATTTGCACTACGCCCACCCGGAATACAAGCACCCGTTCGTGATCGGGCGCGAGGCCAGGCGTATCGGCATGATCCTGACGACCTCGGATCGCGGCCTATGCGGCGGCCTGAACACCAATCTGCTGCGCACCGCGCTGATCGAGATGAAGGCCTGGCACGACCAGAAGATCGACGTCGACATGTGCACCATCGGCAGCAAGGGCTTCATGTTCAGCAAGCGTATCGGCGGCAACATCCTGTCGCACGTGTCGCACCTCGGCGACAGCCCGCGCATCGAGGACCTGATCGGCACGGTCAAGGTCATGCTCGACGCCTACACCGAGGGCAAGGTCGACCGGCTGTACCTGGTATACAACCGCTTCGTGAACACCATGACGCAGCAGCCGGTGATCGAGCAATTGCTGCCGCTGCCGGCCTCGGCGACCGAGGCCGAGGAGCTCAAGCATCACTGGGATTATATCTACGAGCCGGACGCGCGCGAGGTGCTGGACGACCTGCTGACGCGCTACATCGAATCGCTGGTCTATCACGGCGTCGCCGAGAATCAGGCCTGCGAGCAGAGCGCGCGCATGGTGGCGATGAAGTCGGCATCAGACAACGCCGGCACGCTGATCGACGAACTGAAACTGAAGTACAACAAGGCCCGGCAGGCGGCGATCACCCAGGAAATCTCCGAGATCGTCGGTGGCGCCGCGGCGGTTTGATATGAATTCGGAACGCAGATGAACGCGGATCACAACGCCGATAAACGCAGATAAATTAACTCGAAAAAAAATCTGCGTTCATCTTTATTATGAATCTGCGTTTATCTGCGGAAAAAGATTTTACTTTTTGAGGCACTGAAAGATGGCTAACGGAAAGATTGTGCAAATCATCGGCGCGGTCGTGGACGTGGAATTTCCGCGCGACGCCCTGCCCAAAGTGTACGACGCCTTGAAGCTCGCCGAGGTCGATTTGACCCTCGAGGTGCAGCAGCAGCTGGGCGACGGCGTGGTGCGCTGCATCGCCATGGGCTCGACCGACGGCATCATGCGCGGCATGGCCGTGGCCAGCAGCGGCGCGCCGATCTCGGTGCCGGTCGGGACCAAGACCCTCGGCCGTATCATGGACGTGCTCGGTCGGCCGATCGACGAAAAAGGCCCGGTCGGCGCCGAGAAATCCATGCCGATTCACCGCAATCCGCCGAGCTATGAAGAACAGGCGGCCTCGGCCGAGCTGCTCGAGACCGGCATCAAGGTCATCGACCTGATGTGCCCGTTCGCCAAGGGCGGCAAGGTCGGCCTGTTCGGCGGCGCCGGCGTCGGCAAGACCGTGAACATGATGGAGCTGATCCGCAACATCGCCATGGAACATTCCGGGTATTCGGTATTCGCCGGTGTCGGCGAGCGCACCCGCGAGGGCAACGACTTCTACCACGAGATGAAGGAAGGCGGCGTGCTCGACAAGGTGGCGCTGGTCTACGGCCAGATGAACGAGCCGCCCGGCAACCGTCTGCGCGTGGCGCTTACCGGCCTCACGATTGCCGAGAACTTCCGCGACGAGGGCCGCGACGTGCTGCTGTTCATCGACAACATCTATCGCTATACCCTGGCCGGCACCGAGGTCTCGGCGCTCCTGGGCCGCATGCCCTCGGCCGTGGGCTACCAGCCGACGCTCGCCTACGAGATGGGCATCCTGCAGGAGCGCATCACCTCCACCAAGACCGGCTCGATCACCTCCATCCAGGCGGTGTACGTGCCGGCCGACGACCTCACCGACCCCAGCCCGGCAACCACGTTCTCGCATCTCGACGCCACCGTGGTGTTGTCGCGCCAGGTGGCCGAGCTGGGCATCTACCCGGCGGTCGATCCGCTCGATTCCACCAGCCGCCAGCTCGACCCGCATATCGTCGGCGAGGAACACTACAAGACCACCCGCGATGTGCAGGCCACGCTGCAGCGCTACAAGGAGCTGCAGGACATCATCGCGATTCTCGGCATGGACGAGCTGAGCGAGGACGACAAGCTGGTGGTCAGCCGGGCGCGCAAGATTCAGCGCTTCCTGTCGCAGCCGTTCTTCGTGGCCGAGGTGTTCACCGGCACGCCCGGCAAGTACGTGTCGCTCAAGGACACGATCCGCGGATTCCGCGGCATCGTCGACGGCGAGTACGACGGTCTGCCCGAGCAGGCGTTCTACATGGTCGGCTCGATCGAGGAAGCGGTCGAGAAGGCCAAAACACTTTGACAGCAGTTGTTAGTGATAAGTGATGAGTTATAAGTTGATGTTGCGCGCGCCGCGCGCATCCTTAACTAAGCACTTATAACTTAGAACTTAAAACTGGTTTTAAAATATGGCCATGACCCTACACGTCGACATCGTATCCGCCGAGAAGGAGATCTACTCCGGAAAGGCCGAGATGGTGTTCGCGCCGCTCGTGACCGGCGAGGTCGGTGTGCTGCCGCGCCATGCGCCGCTGCTGGCGCGCATGAAGGCCGGCGAGGTGCGGGTGCGCACCGAGAGCAACGAGGATCTATACTTCTACGTATCGGGGGGGCTGCTGGAGGTCCAGCCGTACGTGGTGACGGTGCTGGCCGACACTGCGTTGCGCGCCAAGGACCTCGACGAGGCCGCGGCGTTGCAGGCCAAGGAGCGCGCCGAAGACGCGCTCAAGAACCGCCAGGCCAATATCGACTACGCCAAGGCCCAGGCCGAGCTTGCCGAGGCGGTCGCGCAACTGCGCGCCATCAAGCGTCTGCGCGAGAAGACCAGGTAGTCCACGTCCCCCGGCGGCGGGGTCGCGGCATGAGGTCCGTTATGTCCTATCCGGTGGTCGAAGCAGGCAAGGTCGTGTCGCTCAGCTACGTGCTGCGCAACGAGCGCGACCAGATCGTCGAATACAGCGACGTGCCGATCGCCTACGTGCACGGTGCCGGCAGCGATCTGTTTCCCGAGATCGAGCGGGCGGTCGAGGGCTGCGGCGTCGGTGACAAGATCACCGTCAGCCTCTCGCCCGAGCAGGCGTTCGGCGCGCGCAACCCGGAGCTCGCCTTCAGCGACGACGTCGAGAATGTCCCGCCCGAGCTGCGCCGCCTCGGCACCCAGCTCGAGGCCCAAAACGCCAAGGGCGAGACCCTGACCTTCGTGGTCACGCACATGGAAGGCGGGCGGCTGACGGTCGACGCCAATCATCCGCTCGCCGGCCAGCGCGTGACCTTCGCAGTGACGGTGTGCGAGATCCGCGACGCCACCCCCGAGGAACTCCGCTCCGGCCGGCCGGACGCCTCGCTCAGCCCGCCGCTGCAATAGACTTGCCCAAGCGGGGGCGCATATCTAGTCACCGTCCCGCCGTGTCCGGTCGGAAGGCGCGCGGTCTATAATCAGCCATCGATCCGCATTCGAGCGCCAGCGTGAAGCTAGACATCGTCATCCTCGCGGCCGGCAAGGGCACGCGCATGTATTCCGAGCGCCCCAAGGTGTTGCATGCGCTCGCCGGCCGGTCGTTGCTCGTGCATGTCATCGACTGCGCGCGCGCCCTCGAGCCTTCGCGCATCCGCGTGGTCTACGGATTCGGCGGCCGGCAGGTGCCCGAGGCCCTGGCGGACGCGCCGGTCGAGTGGGTACTGCAGGCCGAGCAGCACGGCACCGGTCACGCGCTGCGCCTGGCCATGACCGACATTGCCGACGACACGCTGGTGCTGGTGCTGTACGGCGACGTGCCGCTCACCCGCCCGGCGAGCCTCCGGCCGCTGATCGATGCGGCCGCGGACGGCGCGCTGGCGCTCATGACGGTGGAGCTGGCCGATCCGGCCGGCTACGGGCGCATCGTTCGCGACCGCGCCGGGCGCATCGTTCGCATCGTCGAGCACAAGGACGCCACGCCCGCCGAGCGGGCGCTGACCGAGATCAACACCGGCATCCTGGCGGCGCCGGCCGGGCGGCTGAAAAAATACCTGGCGGCCCTGACAAACGCCAATGCCCAGGGCGAGTACTATTTGACCGACGCGGTCGCGCTGGCCGCTGCCGACGGTGTTAAGATTGCCGGCCTGTCACCGGCCGATCGCTGGGAGATCATGGGTGTGAACAGCAAGACGCAGCTCGCCGAACTCGAACGCATTCACCAGCGCCAACAGGGCCAGGGCCTGATGGACAAGGGGCTGACGCTGTCGGACCCGGCGCGCTTCGATCTGCGCGGCACGCTCGAATTCGGCGCGGACGTGGTGATCGACGTGAATGTCGTGATCGAAGGGCGCGTGACGCTCGGCGACGGCGTGAGGGTCGGTCCGAACAACGTGTTGAAGGATTGCCGTATCGGCGCCGGCACGGAGATACTCGCCAACTGCGTGATCGAGGACTGCCAGATCGGCGCCGGTTGCCGCATCGGGCCGTTCGCACGCCTCCGCCCGGAGGCGGACGTCGGGGACGGCGCGCATATCGGCAACTTCGTCGAGATCAAAAAATCCCGGATCGGCGCCGGCAGCAAGGTGAATCATCTGGCCTATGTCGGCGACAGCAGCATCGGCCGGGACGTGAACATCGGCGCCGGGGCGATCACCGCCAACTACGACGGCGCCGACAAACACCGCACGCAGATCGAGGACAACGCCTCGATCGGATCGAACTGCGTGCTGGTCGCGCCGGTGACGATCGGCGTCGGCGCCACCGTCGGTGCCGGCTCAGTGATCACCAAGGACGCCCCGTCCGGCGAACTGACCGTGGCGCGCGCCAAGCAGGTGACCATCCCCGGCTGGAAGCGGCCGACCAAGAAGAAGTAGTGCAAAGTGATTAGTGATTAGTGCTCAGTGACAAGTTATTGAGCGCGCGGCGCGCGCACCACCACTTATCACTCATAACTCCTAACTTAGAACTGATGAACTAACTTATGTGCGGCATCGTCGGCGCGCTGGCGCAACGCAATATCGTCCCGATGCTGCTCGAGGGCTTGAAGCGCCTCGAGTACCGCGGTTACGATTCCGCCGGCATCGCCATCCTCGACCACGGCCTCAAGCGGGTGCGGCGCGTCGGGCGGGTGGCCGAGATGGAGGCCGAGGCCAAGGCCCAGAATCTGACCGGCATGCTCGGCATCGGCCACACCCGCTGGGCGACGCACGGCGGCGTTACCGAGTTCAACGCCCATCCGATCGTGTCGCGCAACGAGATCGCGGTGGTGCACAACGGCATCATCGAAAACCACGAGCAGCAACGCGCCCGCCTCGCCGCCCTCGGCTACGCGTTCGAATCGCAGACCGACACCGAGGTCATCGCCCACCTGGTCCATTACTATTTCGCGCAAACCGGCGAGCTGTTCGCGGCCACGCGCCGGGCGGTCGCCGACCTGCGCGGTGCCTACGCGATCGGCGTGGTCGCGGTGAAATCGCCGGAGACCATCTGTTGCGCGCGCATGGGTTGCCCGCTCCTCATCGGTGTCGGCGACGGCGAGAATTTCTTCGCCTCGGATGTCTCGGCGGTGCTGCCGGCGACGCGCCGCGTCATCTATCTCGAGGAAGGCGACGTCGCGGCGATCACGCGCGACCGTATCGAGATCGTGGACCGCGACGGCCGGCCGGTCACCCGCCCGGTGCGCATCTCCGAGCTGTCGGCCGACGCCGTTGATCTGGGGCCGTATCGCTACTACATGCAGAAAGAGATCCACGAACAGCCGCGCGCGCTGTCCGACACGCTCGAAGCGGTGTTGAACGAGGGCGTGCATGCCGGGCTGTTCGGCAAGGATGCGCCCGCGGTGCTGGGCGAGATCGACAGCGTGCTGATCCTGGCGGCCGGCACCAGTTATTACGCCGGTCTGGTCGGGCGCCAATGGCTGGAGGCGATCGCGCGCATTCCGTGTGCGGTCGAATTGGCCCATGAGTACCGCTATCGCGAGTCCATCCCGAATCCCCGGCAGCTGGTCGTGACGCTCTCGCAGTCCGGCGAAACCCTGGACACCATGGAGGCGCTGAAGCGCGCCAAGGAACTGGGCCATGCCGACACGCTGGCCATCTGCAACGTCGCGGAAAGCGCCATCCCGCGCGCCTCGAAACTGGTATTTCACACCCGCGCCGGCGCCGAGATCGGCGTGGCCTCGACCAAGGCGTTCACCACCCAGCTGGCGGCGTTGTTCATCCTGACGCTGGTGCTGGCCAAGCAGCGCGGCCGGTTGTCCGCCGACGACGAACGCCGCCACCTGGAGGCGCTCCGCCATCTACCGGGCAGCGTGCAGCACGCGCTCAACCTGGAGCCGCAGATCCAGGGCTGGGCCGGGCGCTTCGCCGCCAAGCAACACGCCCTGTTCCTGGGGCGCGGTCTGCATTACCCGATCGCGCTCGAGGGCGCGCTCAAGCTCAAGGAGATTTCCTATATCCACGCCGAGGCCTACCCGGCCGGCGAGTTGAAACACGGGCCGCTGGCGCTGGTCGACAGCGACATGCCGGTGGTGGTGATCGCGCCCAACGACGCGCTGCTCGAAAAGGTGAAATCCAACATGCAGGAGGTGCGCGCCCGCGGCGGCGAGCTGTATGTGTTCGCCGATCTCGACAGCCACTTCGAGAACTCCGAGGGCGTGCACGTCATCCGCACCCCGCGCCACGCCGGCCTGCTGTCGCCGATCGTGCACGCCGTGCCGGTGCAATTGCTCGCCTACCAGGTGGCGCTCGCCAAGGGCACGGACGTGGACAAGCCGCGCAACCTCGCCAAATCCGTGACCGTCGAATAATACCAGCGCCGCGGTTCAGGCCGTGCCGTACTTGGTCTCGATCTGGATGCCGACCTTTTTTAAAAACGGTGTGGGCAGCACCCCGCCGGCGCAGACGATCACGGCGTCGTTGGCCAGTTCCAGTTCGCGCTCGTTGTGCCGCAACCGCACCTTGTCGGGCGTGATCGCCTTTACCTGCGACTTCAATAACAGCTGCAGGCGGCCGCCGGCCGCGGCCTGATCGACGCGCTGGCGGTTTTTTTCCTTCACGCGGCTGAACGCCTCGCTGCGGTAGGAGAGCGTCACGCGCGTGCCCGGTTGCTCGGCGATGCTGACGGCCGCCTCGAGCGCGGCGTCGCCGCCGCCCACGACCAGCACGTTTCGGTCGCGGTATTGCTCGGCGTCGATCAGGCTGTACACCACCTTGGGCAGGTCCTCGCCCGGCACGTCGAGCTTGCGCGGCGTGCCGCGCCGGCCGATGGCGAGCAGCACCGCGCGCGTGCTGTAGGTGGCGCGCGTGGTCTTGACGGTGAAGCCCTGGGTGTTGGGCAGGATGTCCTCCATGCGCTCCTGGTAATTTATCTTGATGCCGGTCTGGCGCTCGATGCCCTTCCAGAAGTCGAGCAGCGCCTCCTTGCTGGTCTCGCGCATCTTGACCTTGCCGACCAGCGGCAGCGTCACCGGCTGGGTCATGACGATCTTGCCGCGCGGATATTTGAACACCGAGCCGCCGAGCGATTCCTGCTCGATGGTGACGGCGCGCAACTTGTGTTGCAGCGCGGCCAGCGACGCCGCCAGGCCGGCCGGGCCGGCGCCGACGATCACCACGTCCAACAGTTTGCCGTCGCCCTTGAGGCGGCGTACCGCGTCCATCGCCTGGCGGCCCTGCTCGACGGCGTTGCGAATCAGGCCCATGCCGCCGAGTTCGCCGGCGATGAACAGCCCCGGCACGTTGGTCTCGAACTCGGGAGTGAGCAGCGGAATGTCGACGCCGCGCGTGGCGCTGCCGAACACCAGCGTGATGGCGTCGTGCGGACAGGCGGCGCGGCAGGCGCCGTGGCCGATGCAATGCGTGGGGTTGATGAGTTGGCCCTTGCCGCGGATCACACCGAGCACGTCGCCCTCCGGGCAGGCACGCACACAGGCGTTCGAGCCGAGGCAGCGGGCCGGATCGATGAGCGGATGCAACGACGCCGGCTCGGTGAGGCCGGCCTCGGTGGCGACCTTGAGCTGGGCGAGATTGACCCGATCGCGCCGCCGCTGGCGGTAGAGATAAAAACCGACCGCCAGCACCAGCGGGATCAGATAGACGGTGTAGGCCGAGGTAGTCAGAAGCGCGCTCCGAGAAGCAACTGCCGGTCATGTTTGAAAGGGTGATTGGTCCAACGATATACCATCCCGGGGCCGCCTGCCGTACCGTGAAATCTCGGCAAGAAAAATTCTCTCACAGTTTGTCGGTCCATGCGCCCCGGCCGTCAGCCACGGCTTGTCTTGGGGGGCTGCCACAGACGACACTTTCGCTTGTTAATCAAAATAGTAACCACCCCCTGGTTACCTTCAATATATATAAGGATGCGTTGAGTGTTTGTCGAAAAACGTCTTCGCCGTGCCTGGCTGTGGGCATCGTTAGCGATTGGATTGGTTGCCGTCGCCGGGGTTTGGCTGGCGCGTAAACCGGCCGACGGGCTCGGTGAGTTGTCGGCCGGCGTGATGGCCGGCCTCAAGGGCCAGGCGCCGATGCCGATGGACTCCGGCCATCCGCCGCCGACCGGCGCGCCGCAACTGCCGAGCCTGAACGATCTCTTGCCCGGACTCGAGGCCAAGGTCGCGGCCAACCCGCGCGATGTCGATTCCCGGTTGTTGCTCGCCCAGACCTACGCCGAGGTCGGGCAGCGCGACAAGGCGTTGAAAAATTTGAAACAGTTGCGCGCCGAACAACCGGGCAATGGCCACGTGGCGTTCGTGTCGGCCACGGTCTTGATGGCCGGCGGCGACCCCGGCGAGTTGCGCCAGGCCTTCGATCTCCTGGAACAAAGCCGCAAGCAGCCGGCGCTTAGCAGCATGGCGCGCTTGCAGCAAGGCGAGATTCGCCTGCGCCAGGGCGACGCCGCCGGTGCCCGCACGCTCTGGCAGAACGAGCTGCGCCAACTGGCGCCGGACGATCGACACCGTGGTCTGTTCGAGGCCGAGCTCGCCAAGCTGAACGTGCCCACGCCGAAAAATTGAAAGGATGTAATCGCCCATGTCCGCCGTCAACCCCACCCAGGCCGCACGCATCCATCCGGTCGGCCACGCGCCGGTCAAAAGCGACAACCGCGCCTCGCCGTATTTCTTGATCGCCCTGGCGGTGCTGGTCGCCTGGCAGATCGCGACCGGCCTCGACTATCAGGCCGGCAGCGGCATCGGTTATGCCTTCGGGCTGGTGGGCGGCTCCTTGATGCTGGTGCTGTTGCTCTATCCGCTCGCCAAGCGCTTCGCCTGGATGCGTGCCCTGCTGGCGCTGAAGCACTGGTTTCGCGGCCATATGTTGCTGGGGGTGGTCGGCCCGGTGTTGATCCTGCTGCACTCACGGCTGTCGTTCGGCTCGATCAACGGCGAGGTGGCGTTCTGGGCGATGGCCGTGGTGTTCGCGAGCGGCGTGTTCGGACGTTTCATCTACACCAAGATCCACCACGGTCTGTACGGGCGGCACCTGAGCCTGAACGAGGTCAAGACCCGGCTCGGCATCAACGAACAAAACGTGCGCTCGAAATTTCATTTTCATCCGCCGCTCGAACACTATCTGGTGGCGCTCGAGCAATCGCTGCTCGCTTCCTCGGCCGGCGGTCTGGGATTGATCGTTATCGGCCCGCGCGCCCGCTGGGCGTATTTCCGGGCCAGCCGCGAACTCAAGACGGTGCTGGCCGCGCAGGCCGGCGCGCGCGGCTGGGACCGCGCCAAGCAACGGCGCTCGTACCGCTACGGTAAAAAGATCATCGCGGCCTATCTCGGGGCGATCAAGGACGCGGCCTTGTTCAAGGCCTATGAGCGGATCTTCTCGGCCTGGCACCTGCTGCATATCCCGCTCATGGTGCTGCTGGTCGTTACCGGAGTGATCCATGTCATCGCCGTGCACATGTATTGAACGCGGACCGGGGCGTGACGCGGCGCATCGCAACCTCGTTGCTGCTGGCGGCGGTCGCGACCCTCACCATGGCGGCGCGCGCCGACCTGGGACCGCTCGACGCCCTGGTGCTGCCGGGCAAGGTGATCAAGGGACATGCCGCGCTTGAAAACGACTGTAAAAATTGTCACACGCCGTTCAAGAAATCCGCGCAACGCGATTTGTGCCTCGCCTGCCACGACCATCGTGCGGTCGCCCAGGACATCGCGGCCGGGCGCGGCTATCACGGCCGCCTCAAGGACAATACCTGCAGTGTTTGCCACACCGACCACAAGGGACGCGACGTGGATATCGTGAAGTTGGACGAGGCCCGGTTCGACCACAAGGCGACGGATTTCGCGCTGCGCGGCGCGCACGCCGCCGCCAAGGTCAAGTGCCGTGATTGTCACTCCCCGGGAGCCAAGTTTCGTGACGCGCCGTCGGACTGCCACGTCTGTCATAAAAAAGACGACATCCACAAGGGCGGGCTCGGCAAGACCTGCGTCAACTGTCACGACGACGTGTCCTGGAAGAACGTGCGCTTCGATCACAGCAAGACCGACTATCCGCTCGATGGCCGCCACATCGATGTCGAGTGCAAGGCCTGTCATGTCGACAATCGCTACAAGGCCACGCCCAAGGATTGTTACTCCTGTCATCGCGGTGACGACGATAAGAAGGGCCACAAGGGCCGGTTCGGCAAAAAGTGCCAGAGCTGCCACGTCACCGAGGGCTGGACGTTGACGAAATTCGACCACAAGCGCGACACCAAATACCCGTTGCTAGGCAAGCACGCGCGTGCCAAGTGCAGCGCCTGCCACACCGGCGATCTCTATCAACAAAAGCTCGGGACCGCCTGCATCGCCTGCCATGAGCGCGACGACACCCACAAGGGCCGGTTCGGCAAGAAGTGCGAGAGCTGTCACAACGAACGCGACTGGACCGGGATCCGCTTCGACCACGACCGCGATACCAAGTACCCGCTGCTCGGCAAGCACCGCCCGCTCAAGTGCGACGCCTGCCATAAGGACGACGCCTATAAGGAAAAGCTCGGCACCGCCTGTATCGCCTGTCACCTCCAGGACGACGCCCACAAGGGCCAGGAAGGCAAGAAATGCGAGAGTTGCCACAGCGAACACTCCTGGACCAAGGCGGTGTTCGACCACGGGTTGAGCCGGTTCCCGCTGCTCGGCAAGCATGCCAAGGTCGAATGCAAGGCCTGTCACAAGCAGCCGACCTTCAAGGACGCGAGCACCAAATGCCTGGACTGCCACGAGAAGGATGACAGCCACAAGCGTCGCCTCGGCCAGGCCTGCGAACAATGCCACAACGCCCGCGACTGGAAACAGTGGAGCTTCAACCACAACGAGCGCAGCCAGTTCCGGCTGGACGGTGCGCACGAGCGCCTAGACTGCCACGCCTGCCATCGCCAGCCGGTCAAACACAAGATCGAGCTGGCCGGCGGCTGCGTGAGCTGTCACGAGGCCGACGACGTGCATGCCGGCAGTTACGGCGCCTATTGCGAGCGCTGTCATTTCACCTCGTCATTCAAGCAGATTAAAACCCGGATGCGCACCCTCCAATGAGCGCCGCTGCCGGAAATCTCCGCGGGCACGACGTCTGCCGCCGGGTTCCAGGCGTGCGCCGGCGGGTTGTCGGAGGGCTGCTGCTGGCGCTATTCCTACTTTTCGGCGCATCGCTGACCGCTGGCGCGGCCGGCGATGCCGGCCAAAAAAGTGCGCGTCAATTCGATCATCACCAGACCGGTTTTGCGTTGACCGGGACGCATGCCACGGTCAAGTGCGAGAGTTGCCATATCCGCGGTATATTCAAGGGCACGCCGACGTTATGCGCGAGCTGCCACGTTTCCGGAAGCGGCTTGGCCGCCAGCTTCAAGTCGGCCAGTCATGTCCCGACCAACGCCGCCTGCGACCAATGCCACGACACTCGCCGTTTCGCCGGTGCGCGCTTCGATCACACCGGCGTGGCCGCGGGCGGTTGCGCCACCTGCCACAACGGCAGCGTTGCTGTCGGCAAGTCGGCCAACCATGTCCCGACCATTCGACCCTGCGATACCTGTCACACGACCGTAGCCTGGAGCCCGTCGACGTTCAGCCACGAGAAGGTTGCCCCTGGCGGGGTCGTAAAAGGTAGTTGTATCAATTGCCACAACCAGACGATCGCCACCGGCAAGCCCGCCACCCACATCCCAACTACCGCCGCGTGCGACACCTGTCACATCATGACCACCTGGCGGCCGGTTACGTTTGCGCACGTCGGCATCACGCCTGGCAGTTGCGCGACCTGTCATAACGGCACCACCGCCACCGGCAAGCCTGCCACCCACGTTCCGACGACCGCCGCGTGCGATATCTGCCATAGCACTGCGGCTTGGAAGCCGGCGACGTTCAATCACACCGGTGTCACGCCTGGCAGCTGCGCCAGCTGCCACAACGGCACCACCGCCAAGGGAAAACCCGGTACCCACCTCCCGACCACCGCCGCGTGCGATAGTTGTCATACCACCGGCGCATGGAGGCCGGCGACGTTTAGTCACACCGGGATTACCACCGGTTGCGCCACTTGCCACAACGGCACCACCGCCAAGGGCAAGCCTGCCACCCATATTCTGACCACGGCGTCGTGCGAAACCTGTCATAAATCCACGACCACGTTCACGGGCGCCAAGATGGATCACACCGGCATCACCAGCGGTTGCGCCACCTGCCACAACGGCACCACCGCCAAGGGCAAGCCTGCCACCCATATTCTGACCACGGCGTCGTGCGAAACCTGTCATAAATCCACGACCACGTTCACCGGCGCCAAGATGGACCATACCGGCATCACCAGCGGTTGCGCCACTTGCCACAACGGCACCACCGCCAAGGGCAAGCCTGC
>JACREH010000118.1 GCA_016218345.1 Gammaproteobacteria bacterium
CGGAAAGGGGTTTTAGGGTTTTGACGTCCGCCCCTTGAGTCGCACCGAGCACCAGAGGTCGGCGAGGACAAGGCCCGCCAGGGGCGCGCCCGGGAGGCGCGCGTTTTTCGCGGCATAGGGATATGCCGTCGAAAAACCCCCTCGCCGACCGAGGAGCGGAGGGCACCCACCCTAACGCGCTCTGCGCGTTAGGGTGGGTGCGACGAAGGGGCAAATGCCTTTGGTTACTTTCCGCGAAAGGAAAGTAACGCGTGCGCGCGGCGGAACGCGCATATTATTTTTCTAACTATCGCAGAAGCGATACAACCAAATTAATACCCACCCTTCCGCATGCTCTCCGGCAGCCCGGAGATCTTGCCGGCCTGTTTCGAGGGATTGCCGGGAAACAGGTCGAACAGCGTCTTGTTGTCGACCTTGCGGCCCGGCCACTTTTCCTGCATGGCCTTGAGGATCGCGCGGTTGTTCGGCTGCTCGCCGTTATTGTTGATATAGGCGTCGCGCAAATAGTCGATCACGTCCCAGTGCTCCTGGGTGAGCGTGAGCCCGTCGCTTTGAGCGATCGTTTCGGCCACGGTTTTATCCCAATCGTCCAGATTGACGAGAAAACCGGTGGCGGTCGCCTCCAGTGATTTTCCGTTGACTTCGTATGCCATGGTTTCCCCCTTTAAGGCAATGAATGGTTGAAGTTGACAGTGACAAACTACTCAACAGCCGCGCGGCGCGGTCATTCCGACTTGCGCCGCACCTCGTTGATATCTTTATGCGGAATGAACAGGCCGCAGCCGAGCTTGCGCTCCGGTCCCAGTCCGCGTTGTTGCAGCCGCACCGATTCCTCGACCGCGAGATCGGCGAGCATCAGGCTGCGGGTGTAGAGCGTGCCGGCCGGGGTCGCGACGGTGGTCCGTTTGCCGCACAGCATTTTCACGGGTGTGATGCCGAGCGCGCCGAGTTGTTCGATCGCCGTCTTCAAAAACCCGGGTTCGTCGTCGCCGGAGCCGGTCATGACGTGACGCGAGAACAGCGTGGTGATGCGCGACAGCGGCCGCAGCATGAGCTTGTCGACGCGCAGCGCGTGGCCGGCGACGTCCAGGGTCCGGCCGAGCAACGCCGCGGCGTCGTCCAGGCGGTGCTTGGGCAGGCGCAACGCGAGCTTGGTGCGCTGCGAAAGGTGCAGGAGCGCGTGCGGGTCCTCGGGGCGCATCCAGCCGTTGCCGGAATCGGCGCCGTGGATGACGTGCAGGCCGGCGTGCGGTTCGTCGGCGAACCACGGCAGCGCCGCCTGGATCGCCTGCGACAGCGCCCAGGCGTGGTCGACCGGCAGACTGCGGCAGGAAACGGCGAACACCGCGTCCGCGATGTCGTCGGGGACGACGAATTCCTCGGCCGGCTTATGTTCTTGCCAATACATCGCGATCAGTCCGCCGGCAGCTTGGCCTGGAGGGCGTCGCGGTCGAACCACCAGTCGTCCTGTACCAGCACGTCCACGACGTTGCGCAGGCGCGGCAGGAACAGCGCCGGATCGCTCAACTCCATGTCGCGCACCCAATGGTCGAAATCCTGCTGGCCTTCCACGCCGCTGTGACGGCGCGCCACCGTGGCCAGCAACTGGTTGGTGAAGATCAGCAGGTGTTCGCGTTGCGGCCCCTGGGCGCGCAGATCGACCAGGTAATGCGCGGTGATCGCGGCCACCGCCGCGCCGTCGGATTCCGGCGGGGTTTCGTCGATCACGTGCTGCAACAGCGCGACACTCAGTTCCGGATCGACCGGGTAGGTGACTCCCAGCCAGATGCCCTGGCCAAGCGCGGCGAGCGACAGCGCCTGGTCGGCCAGGAACAAGATATCGCAGGCTTGCACCGCGCCTTCCCAGGCCTGGTCGGCGACATAGAGATCGAACGCCGCGCGCGCCGCGCCCCAGGCCTCGGGCTTCCTTTCGAGACGCACCAGCGCGCGCCCCAGTTGCAGCTGCAGGTCGGCGCGCCGCAGCGGATCGGCGCCGGGCGAGAGCTCGGCCAGCTCCCGGCGCACGTCGGTCACCAGGCGCGCCAGTTGTTCGGTCGGTTCCTTGGCGTCGGCGCTGCTGTCGGCGTTGCCGACCGACGGGTCTTCCTTGATGTACTTGAGCGGGATGTACTTCATATACGGCTAAGCCTCTGACCTTAAGAATCAACGTGGGAATCGGTGCCAATGATGCGGTCGTAGTAGCGCGCGCGATACAGCAGCCGCTGGCGCGCGCCATCGTCCTGGAAGGCGCTGCGGTTGTGCAGCACATTATTGCACACCAGACCCTGGCCGGCGGCCAGGCGATGCCGGAACACATACGGCGAATCGCCGGCCAGCAACTGCTCCAGGAATTGCACGGCCGCGCGCGTCATGCCGTCCGGCTTCCACTCGATGCTGCGGGTGCGCGCGGTGTAACGCATGTGCAGGCCGCCGGTGTCGGCGTCGACCGAAAACACCGGGCCGGTCTGGGCCGGGCGGGTCTCGGCACCTTCTTCAGTGTTGGCCGGGATGGTCATGGCGTCGGGCGCGGACAGCGCCTCGATATAGTCGGGATCGGCGTCGCGCAACAATATATAGGCGATCTCGTGATCGAGCAGGCCGTTCTCGCCGCCGTCCGCGGCCGGCTGCGCGCAATGCAGAATGAAGGCGCGGATGCGCCGGGCCGGCGGGTTGTAGTAGCCGTCGGTGTGCCACAGCAGGCGCTGGTTGGAATAGGGGATGTAGCCGCGTGCCGCCTTGCCGGGCGCAACGGACAGCGAACTGATGCCGTCGTCATCGGCGAGCATGTTGGCGTCGAGGCGCGCGAGCCCGAGGTGCGCGCCGAGGCGGCGCGGGATGTCCTTGTCGCCGGCGCCGACCGCCGGGCCGGCGTAGATCGCCATATTGGCGGCGCGGCAGACGCGCGTGAGTTCGGCGACTTCCGCCGCGCTGGGCGCGCGCGGGTCGCGCAACTCCACCACCAGGTCCTCGACCCGGCGCGGGTAGCCCGCCAGTTTTGCATCGCGCCAGCGGCGGTAGGCGTCGGCGGCGTCGAGCGCGAACGGCCGGCCGGCCGGGCGGGCGGTGGGCGGGTGCATGTGCGTATGAGTTAGCAAACCTGGAGACATCGGTACAGTAAATGGTGTCATCGGCGCGGCGATCAATATCCGGCCATCGCGAGCGGAGAATGTACTGGATTGCGGGCCTCGAATAAAACCCACCGTCTGCCTCGGGTATGGCCGCCGGCCGGGTCGCTGTGCACATAGCCCGTTGAATTTTCAGGCGTTGTCGGGCCGTCCGGTTTCCCCCTATCCCCTAAGGGGGAGGGCGGCGGTTGGCCCCTATCCCCAAAGACCATTTATTTATTGGAAAAACCGCCTGTTAGACTGGCGTCCGGTAAAGGGTGGTCGGTGCGATCCGGGTCTGACGCGGTAATGCCGGATACGGTAGACTGGCCAGGTTGTGAGTCAGGGTAACTACCCCGCCACACGCCTGCCGGTGCAGCGCCAACCCCGATCGAACTTCGCGAAGCTTAATTAATTTTGGCCGTATTGCCCAGGAGGAAGTCACATGTCTGACCAGCAGAAACCCAAGAACCCTGAAAGACATAGCACTTACATCCAGAAGGAGAAGAAGTCGACCAAGCCGTTCCACAAGACGCCGATGCTCGACCAGCTCGAGAGCGGCCCGTGGCCGAGCTTCGTCACCGGCCTGAAGCGCCTGGCGCACAACAACAACATGATGGTCGACCTGCTCGGCCAGCTCGAACACTCCTACAAGACCCGCCTCGGCTACTGGAAGGGCGGCACGGTCAGCGTGTTCGGTTACGGCGGCGGCATCATCCCGCGCTTCTCGGAAGTCGCCGCGATGTTCCCCGAGTCCAAGGAATTCCACACGCTGCGCGTGCAGCCGCCCCCGGGCAACCACTACACCACCAAGATGCTGCGCCAACTGTCGAACTCCTGGAACAAATGGGGTTCGGGCCTGATCGCCTTCCACGGCCAGACCGGCAACATCATGTTCATCGGCACCACCAGCGAGAACACCCAGCACTTCTTCGACGAGATCAACGATTTCGGCTGGGATCTGGGCGGCGCCGGCCCGTGCGTGCGTACCGCCATGTCGTGCGTGGGCGCCGCGCGTTGCGAGCAATCGAACTGCAACGAGCAGAAGATCCACCGCCTGCTGGTCAACAACTTCATCGACGACATGCACCGCCCGGCGCTGCCGTACAAGTTCAAGTTCAAGGTCAGCGGTTGCCCGAACGACTGCATGAACTCGATCCAGCGCGCCGACTTCGCCGTGATCGGCACCTGGCGCGACGATATTCAGGTCGACCAGAAAGAGGTCAAGGCGTTCGTCGCCAAGAAGGGCCGCAAGTACGTCATCGACAACGTGGTGTCGCGTTGCCCGACCAAGGCGCTGTCGTTGAACGACGACGACAGCCTGGCGGTCGACAACCGCAACTGCGTGCGTTGCATGCATTGCATCAACGTCATGACCAAGGCGCTGTCGCCCGGCAAGGACAAGGGCATCACCCTGCTGATCGGCGGCAAGCGTACCCTCAAGATCGGCGACACCATGGGCACCGTGATCATTCCATTCATGAAGCTCGAGACCGACGAGGACTACGAGAAGCTGCGCGCGTTGGCCGCCACCGTCATCGACTTCTGGGCCGAGAACGGCCTGGAGCACGAGCGCTGCGGCGAGATGATCGAGCGCATCGGTCTGGTCAACTTCCTGGAAGGAGTCGGCGTCGATGTCGATCCGAACATGATCACCCACCCGCGCACCAGTTCCTACGTCCGTCTGGACGAGTGGGACCAAGAGGCCGCGAAGTGGAACGAGCGCAAACAGGCGGCAGGCTAGGCGGGATATGAAGAACGGGGCCCGCCCGGGATACCGGGCGGGCCCCGGCGTTACTAACGGTTAAATTCACGAACGGTTTTTTTTGGAGGTAGGTATGGCTGAAGCAGCTAAGATGCGCCCACCGATCGAATCGGGTTGTCCGGATGCCTTTCAATACATGCATCCGTTGATGATCAAGAACTATGCGAACTGGAAGTATCACGATCGCCCGCGCCCCGGCGTGTTGCACCACGTCGCCCACAGCGGCGACGAGATCTGGACGGTGCGCGTCGGCACCCAACGCCAGCTCGGACCGTACGAGCTGAATCTGCTGTGCGACATCATCGACCAGTACGGCGAAGGCTATGTGCGCTTCACCATCCGCTCCAACATGGAGATCATGGTCTCCAAGAAGGACAAGGTCGAGCCGCTCATCAAGGCGTTCGAGGAGGCCGGTTATCCGGTCGGTGGCACCGGCCCGTCGGTGACCATGATCTCGCACACCCAGGGCTGGCTGCACTGCGATATCCCCGGCACCGACGCCTCGGGCGTGGTCAAGGCGCTGATGGACGATCTGTACGAAGAGTTCGTGAAGGAAGACATGCCGAACCGCGTGCACATCACCACCTCCTGCTGCCAGATCAACTGCGGCGGCCAGGGCGACATCGCCATCAACGTCCAGCACACCAAGCCGCCCAAGATCAATCACGATCTGGTGGCCAACGTCTGCGAGCGTCCAAGCGTCGTGGCGCGCTGCCCGGTGGCGGCGATCCGCCCGGCGATGGTGAACGGCAAGCCGTCGCTGGAAGTGGACGAGAAGAAGTGCATCTGCTGCGGCGCCTGCTTCCCGCCCTGCCCGCCGATGCAGATCAACGACCCGGAACACAGCAAGCTCGCCATCTGGGTCGGCGGCAAGAACTCGAACGCCCGTTCCAAGCCGATGTTCCACAAGCTCGTGGCCGCCGGCATCCCCAACAACCCGCCGCGCTGGCCGGAGGCCAACGCCATCGTCAAGAAGGTCCTGGGCGCCTACAAGAAGGACGCCAAGGACTGGGAGCGCGTCGGCGACTGGGTGGAGCGCATCGGCTGGCCGCGGTTCTTCGAACTCACCGGTCTGCCGTTCACCAAGTTCCACATCGACAACTGGCGCGGCGCGCGTAACAGCCTGAACGCCTCGACCCATATCCGCTTCTAAAACCGGACGGAAAGCAGCCTATGAAGTTCAGTATTTTGGTTAACGAGGGGCCGTATACCCACGAGGCCGCCGACACCGCCTATCAGTTCACCAAGGCGGCGCTGGACAAGGGCCACGAGATTTTTCGGGTGTTCTTCTACCACGACGGCGTGAACAATGGCACGCGTCTCACCACCCCGCCGCAGGACGATCGCAATATCGTCAAGCGCTGGACCGAGCTCGGCGAGAAGCACAAGCTCGACCTGGTGGTGTGTGTGGCCGCCGCCCAGCGGCGCGGCATCGCCGACGCCGACGAGGCCAAGCGCAACGGCAAGGACGCCGACAACATCGCCCCGGGCTTCCGCATTTCCGGCCTGGGCCAATTGATCGAAGCCGGTATCCAGGCCGACCGCCTGGTGACCTTCGGCGACTAGGGGGCCAGACATGTCGGAAATGGAAGGCGGTATCGTTAAGAAATTCCTGTACGTGAATCGCAAGGCCCCGTACGGCACGGTTTACGCGCAAGAGTCGCTCGAGGTGGTGTTGATCGGCGCGGCGTTCGAGCAGGACGTGAGTCTGGCGTTCATCGACGACGGCGTGTATCAGTTGGCCAAGGGCCAGGACACCAAGGCGCTGGGGGTCAAGAACTTCTCGCCGACCTACCGGGCGCTCGAGGATTACGACGTCACCAAGCTGTTCGTCGAGAAGGAGTCGCTGGAGGTTCGCGGCCTCAGCGCCGACGACATGGTGGTGCCGGTCACGATCATGGGCGCCCAGGAAATGGCCGAGTACATGAACGGCCAAGACGTGATCTTGAGTTTTTAAGGGGAAGCCATGCTGCATACCGTTAACAAATCACCGTTCGACCACAACACCCTGGAGACCTGCCTGAAGTACGCCAAGCCGGGCAGCGCGGTGCTGTTGATCGAAGACGGTGTCTACGCCGTGGCCAAGGGCACGGCCGTCTCGAAGCAACTCCAGGACGCCCTGAAGACCGTGCCGATCTACGCGCTCAAGCCCGATGTCGAGGCGCGCGGCATGCAAAACCGGGTGCTGGACGGCGTCAAACTGGTGGACTACGGCGGGTTCGTCGATCTGGTCGCCGAACACAACACCGTGCAGTCCTGGCTTTAATTTTTGTAATCGTACCGACGAGGAGAGTACAACATGCCTATCGTAGTGAACGGACAGACCATTGAGACCGATGAAGAGGGTTATCTCGCCAACCGCACCGAGTGGAACGAGGACATTGCCAAGGAGATGGCGCGCGTCGACAACTGCGAACTCAGCCAGAACCACTGGGAAGTGATCAACTTCCTGCGCGAGTACTACGAGGAGTATCAGATTGCCCCGGCGGTGCGCGTGCTCACCAAGGCGATCGGCAAAAAGCTCGGTCCGGACAAGGGCAACAGCAAGTACCTGTACGAACTGTTCCCGTACGGCCCGGCCAAGCAGGCGTGCAAATACGCCGGCCTGCCCAAGCCGACCGGCTGCGTTTAACCCAAGCGCGGAGCGGTTCGCCGCTCCGGTTGTTTGCTCGCTTCTTTTAAGGTGGAGTGACGATGTCGTTGCTGACAGTCATCTACGCGCTCTTGTTCTATGCCGCGACGGCGCTGCTCGCCGGCGGCCTGGCGTACAAGATCTGGGTGTATGCGCGCACGCCGCAGCCCTTGAAGATCCCGACCACGCCCGCGCCCACGACGCGCCTGGGCGTGGCCGTGCGTATGGTTAAAGAGGTCACGGTGTTCGAGAGCCTGTTCAAATCCAACAAGTGGATTTGGCTGTTCGGCTGGGTGTTCCACCTGTGCCTGCTCGTGGAACTGCTCTGGCACCTGCGCTATTTCACCGAGCCGGTCTGGTTCTTCGTGCCGTTGCTCCACTGGTTCATCGTGTTCACCGGTTTCGGCATGCTCGCCGGTCTGGCCGGGCTGTGGGCGCGTCGCTTCCTGGTCGACCGGGTGCGCTACATCAGCGGTCCGTCCGATCACCTGATGCTGGCGCTGCTGGTCGGTATCGCCGCCAGCGGGCTCACCATGAAGTATCTGGTGCACACCGACGTCGTCGCGCTCAAGGCGTTCTTCCTGGGCCTCCTGTATTTCAGCTGGCAACCGCTGCCGGCCGACCCGGTGTTGCTCGCGCACCTCGCGCTGGTTTCGATTCTCATGATGGTGTTCCCGGTTTCCAAGCTGTTGCACGCCCCGGGCGTGTTCTTCAGCCCGACCCGCAACCAGGTGGACAATCCGCGCGAACGGCGCTGGACGGCCGGCTGGTCGGCGGAGATCGACAACAGCAAGATCGGGCGTCCGGGATAATCCGCCATGGCCAATTTTGAAACCCCCGCGCTGCGCGAGTACCCGGTCATCCCGCTGGTCCAGGAGGGGACGATGGCCCATAGCCGGCCGTTCGTCGCCAAGCCGGACATTCAGGCGAGCGTCGGCTTCCCCGGCGAGCTGGTGGAGAACTGGGAACAGAAGGCAGTCGTGAAGCTCGGTGAGTTGGTCAGCCAATCGCGCGCCCTGCAGGTGTTTCTGGATTCGTGCGTGAAGTGCGGCGCCTGCACCGACAAGTGTCACTATTACCTCGGCACCTCCGACCCCAAGAACATGCCGGTCGCGCGCCAAGACCTGTTGCGCTCGGTGTACCGCCGCTACTACACGTTCGCCGGCAAGTATTTCCCGAAGCTGGTCGGCGCGCGCGACATGACCAAGGACGTGTTGGACGAGTGGTACACCTATTTTCACCAGTGCTCGCAATGCCGGCGCTGCTCGGTGTTCTGCCCGTACGGCATCGACACCGCCGAGATTTCCATGGCGGCGCGCGACGTCATGGACCACGTCGGCATGGGCCAGAAATACTCGAACGAGATCATCGGCAAGCTCCACAAGATCGGCAACAACCTCGGCCTGCCGGAGCCGGCGCTGCGCGACACGCTCGAAGGTCTGGAAGAGGACGTCAAGGACGCCACCGGCGTAGACGTGAAGTTCCCGGTCGACATGAAGGGCGCCGAGGTGCTGCTCATCACGCCGTCGGCCGACTTCTTCGCCGAGCCGCACATCGACGGGCTGATCGGTTACGCCAAGGTGTTTCATGCGGCCGGCATCAGCTGGACGCTGTCGTCGTACGCCTCCGAGGCCGCCAACTTCTCGATGTTCATCGGTTCGCACGACAATCTCCACAAGGTGGCGGTGCGCATCCGCCAGGCGGCGCTCGATCTCGGGGTGAAGCGCATCGTGGTCGGCGAATGCGGCCACGCCTGGCGCGTGGCCTACAGTTTCTGGAACACGCTCATCGGGCCGTTCGATTTTCTCGACCAGAATTACCCGGTGCCGCAGCACATCTGCGAATTCACCTACGACCTCATCCAGCGCGGCGCGCTCACGCTCGACAAGACCGCCAACGACGACAAGGTGGTCACGTTCCACGATTCCTGCAACGTCGCGCGCGCCTCGCGCATGGGCAACATGCCGGGCGGGCAGTTCGTCATCCCGCGCGAGATCATCAAGGCGTGCGTCAACAATTTTTACGACATGCCCGCCGACACCATCGGCGAGAGCACGTTCTGTTGCGGCGGCGGCGGCGGTCTGCTGACCGACGACCTGGTCGAGCTGCGCGTCAAGGGCGCGCTGCCGCGCATGCAGGCCCTGCAGCAGGTGGTGGACGAACACGGCGTGAATTATCTGGCCGCGATCTGCGCCATCTGCAAGAGCCAGTTCACCAAGGTGCTGCCGTATTACAAGCACCCGATGGACATGATCGGCAGCGTGCACGGTCTGGTGAGCAACGCGATCGTGCTGAACGCGAAACAGTAACGGTTTTTTATTTCTATTCGATTGACAGTGCCGAACGGTTAACAGGAGACAGACATGGCAACTCCCGCAGGTAAGACAGACGCGAAGGCCGGACATACGTTCCGCAAGTTCAAGGACGGCGACCATGAGTGGCGCTCGCTGCAGGAACAGATCTTCAGCGGCGACGAGACCGACAAGTGCCCGACTTACGTGCACAAGACCCCGCCCTGCCAGGCGAGTTGCCCGTCGGGCGAGGACATCCGCGGCTGGCTGAATATCGTGCGCGGCATCGAGAAGCCGCCCAAGGACGTGAAGTGGCAGGAGTACGCCTTCCGCCGCTCGACCGACGCCAATCCGTTTCCGTCGATGATGGGCCGGGTGTGCCCGGCGCCCTGCCAGACCGGCTGCAACCGCAATTCGGTCGAGGACTTCGTCGGCATCAACGCCGTCGAGCAGTTCATCGGCGATCACGCGCTCGAGCAGAATTACACGTTCCCGGCCGGTCCCGACACCGGCAAGAAGGTCGCGATAATCGGCGGCGGACCGGCCGGCCTGGCCGCGGCCTACCAGCTGCGCCGCAAGGGCCACGGCGTGACGCTGTTCGACGATCACGACGAACTGGGCGGCATGGCGAAGTACGGCGTGCCCGGTTACCGTCTGCCGCGCAAGCAGCTGGACGGCGAGATCAATCGCATCGTGAACATGGGTGTGCAGGTCAAGCTCAAGACGCGCATCGGCGTCGATGTTGCACTCAAGGATATCGAGAACCAATTCGACGCCGTGCTGATGGCCATCGGCTGCAAGGCCGGCCGCGGCCTGCCGATCCCGGGCGCCGACGCCACCAACTGCATCAGCGGCGTGGCGTTCCTCGAGGCTTTCAACCAGGGCCGCCTCAAGTCCGTGGCCGGCCGGGTGGTCGTGGTCGGCGGCGGCGACACCTCGATCGACGTGGTGTCGGTGGCGCGCCGTCTCGGCTACATCAAGGAACTGGCCGAATCCGAGCGCCCGGAATACGTGGTGCTCGGCCAGACCGCGCACGACGTCGCGGTCACCGCCAAGAAGGAAGGCGCCGAGGTAATACTGATCTCGCGCCAGCCGGTCGAAAAAATGAACGCCGCCAAGCACGAGATCGACGACGCCCAGCGCGAGGGCGTGGCGATCCGCGGCAGCATGCAGCCGGTCAAGGTGATCCTCGACGAGAAGACCGGCCGCGCCAAGGCGCTGCGCGTGGTCGAGCTCGATTTTTCAAGCGGCAAGCCGGTCGAGAAGCCCGGTACCGAGATGGACCTGGAAGCGGATCTGATCGTTTCGGCGATCGGCCAGGCCGGCAACTTCGAGGGCCTCGATGGTTTCGACAACGGCAAGGGTCTGATCAACGCCGACAAGTTCTACCAGGTGCCGGGCAAGCAGGGCTTTTTCGTGTGCGGCGACATTATCCGCCCGCACCTGCTCACCACCGTCATCGGCCAGGGTTCGATTGCCGCCGACAGCATCGACCATTACCTGAAGCACGAGGAGATGAGCAAGCGTCCGAAGGTGGACGTGCACCACTTCAACCTGCTCGACAAGCTGCGCGAAACCAACCTCACGCCCAAGGAGTTCAAACCGGGCGGTCCCGACGACGAGCGTCCGATCGATCGCGGCCTGCGCGGCACCGCGCTGGAAGGCAAGGCGGTCGGCGGTTTCGCCATCCATAATTACGAGGACCGCGGCGCCGCCGAGGTGGTGCAGTCGAGCGAATTGTTCCTCGGCCACTTCCCTCATCTGGAGCGCCTCAAGCGCACCGAGATCGGCCCGGACGCCGAGCAGGTGCTCGGGCATTTCGCCGAGCGCATGGTTGGCCTGGACGAGAAACAGACCGTCGAGGAGGCCAAGCGTTGCATGAGCTGCGGCCTGTGCTTCGAGTGCGACAACTGCGTGATCTATTGCCCGCAGACCGCGGTCAAGCGCACCCCCAAGGCCGAGTCGACCATGGGCCGCTACGTGTATACCGACTACGACCTGTGCATCGGCTGCCACATCTGCGCCGACGTCTGCCCGACCGGCTACATCAAGATGGGCATGGGCGACCATTAATACGGCAGTGATAAGTTCATAGCGCCAAGTGATGAGTGAGATGAAGCGACGGGTCTTTGTGCTGTGCGCCATGCTGGCCGTGGCCGGCGGGTCGTTGTTCGCGCCCGTGCACGCCGCCGACCCGAAGCCCGTCGGGCGCGTGCCATCGCCGACGGTCAAGATCGAAAAGGGCGAGAAGTGCGTGGAGCCGACCGACGTGATACGTCGGGATCATATGAAGTTCATCCTGCATCAGCGCGACGAAACCATGCATCGGGGCATCCGCACCACCAAGCACAGCCTTAAAAATTGCATCGATTGCCACGCCGACCCCAAGACCAACAGCGTACTCGGCAAGGACGGCTTCTGCGAGAGTTGCCACCGCTACGCCGCGGTCAGCATGGATTGTTTCGAGTGTCATTCGCCGGCGCCGCGCAAACAGACGGGCGGCGCCAACACCTCGGCCGCGCACGCCCCGGGGAGCGCGCCATGAGTCTCGACCGTCGCCAATTTCTCGGCTTGGGCGCGGCCGCCGCCGGCGTGGCCCTGGCGCCGGGCCTGCACCTGATCGATCTCGTCCAGGCGCGTTCGCCGGAGGATAAGGTAAACGCGCTCACGCGCTGGGGGCTTTTGATCGACACCGTCAAGTGCGCCGACTGCGAGGCGTGCGTGACCGCCTGCCACGAGGAAAACGGCGTCACCGGCCACAATCGTCCGGCGACCGACGCCCAGTGGATTCGCAAGGTCGGGCTGCGCGACAAGCGCACCGGCCACGTGCAAACGCTGCCGCTCATGTGCCAGCATTGCGAGTCGCCGCCGTGCGTGGACGTTTGCCCGACCGGGGCGTCGTTCAAGCGCGCCGACGGCATCGTGCTGGTCGACAAGCACATCTGCATCGGTTGCCGGTACTGCATGATGGCCTGCCCGTACAAGGCGCGCTCGTTCATCCACGAGGCCGTCACCGACCAGAAGCCGGACGTGCCGCGCGGCAAGGGCACGGTCGAATCCTGCACGCTGTGCGTGCACCGCGTCGATCGCGGCCAGATCCCGGCGTGCGTCGAGGCTTGCACCAAGGACGGCGGACAGGCGATGGTGTTCGGCGATCTCAACGACCGCGACAGTGAAATACATAAACGCCTGCGCAGCGAGCCGTCCAGCCAGATTCGGCCGGACCTGGCGTTGAACACCGGCGTGCGTTACCAGGGACTGTAAGCCATGGCCCTTATCCACTACCGCGAAATCGACGGCCGCAGCCGCGGCTTTTATGCGCTGCTCGCGCTGCTCGGCGCGCTGGTGCTGGCCGGCGCCGCCGCCGCCTGGTACATGGAACACAACGGCCACTGGGTGACCGGCATGAGCAACCAGATCATCTGGGGGACGCCGCACGTGTTCGCGGTGTTCCTGATCGTGGCCGCCTCGGGCGCGCTCAATGTCGCCTCGATCGCCTCGGTGTTCGGGCGCGGCCTGTATAAGCCGCTGGCGCGCCTGTCCGGCCTGCTGGCGCTCGCACTCCTGGCCGGCGGCCTGGCGGTGCTGGTGCTCGACCTCGGCCGGCCGGAGCGGCTGATCGAGGCCATGAGTTATTACAACTTCAAGTCGATCTTCGCCTGGAACATCATTCTGTACACTGGGTTCTTCGCGGTCGTCGCGGTCTATCTGTGGATGATGTTCGAGCGGCGCATGAACGACTTCACCAAGCCGGCCGGCCTGGCGGCCTTCCTCTGGCGCCTGACGCTAACCACCGGTACCGGCTCTATCTTCGGTTTCCTGGTGGCGCGCGATGCCTATGACAGCGCACTGTATGCGCCGATGTTCATCATCATGTCGTTTTCGTTCGGGCTGGCGATCTTCGTGCTGGTGCTGATGGCTGCCTGCCACTGGACTGGCCGGGTGCTGGGCGACGTGCTGCTGGCGCGGCTCAAGAACCTGCTCGGCGTGTTCGTGGCCGCGGTCCTGTATTTCGTGCTGGTCTATCACCTGACCAATCTTTACATCACCCGCCACCACGACGTCGAGCGCTTCATCCTGCTGGACGGCGGTATCTACACCGGCCTGTTCTGGTTCGGCCAGATCCTGATCGGCGGTATCCTGCCGCTGGCGCTGCTCTATCACCCGACGCTCGGCAAATCGCGCCGCGCCATTGCGCTCGCCGCGCTGGCCGTGATCGCCGGCGGACTGGCGCAAATTTACGTGATCATCATCGGCGGCCAGGCCTTCCCGATGCCGTTGTTTCCGGACAAGGAGGTCACCAGCAGCTTCTTCGACGGCGTGGTCGCAACCTATGCCCCGAGCCTGCCGGAGGTGGTGCTCGGCGTGGGCGGCGTGGCGCTGGCGCTGGCGCTCACCACCTTCGCGCTCAAGGTGCTGCCGTTCCTGCCGACCAGTCTGGCGGACGCCGACGTCGACCCGCATCACTCAACTTGATTTTCAAAACTCCCGACGCGAAGGCGCAAAGACGCAAAGAAAAAGAAAGGTTTTGGGTTAAACCCAACAATGCTTTTCTCTGCGTCTTTGCGTCTCTGCGTCGAACGATCATAGGAGTAGCGGCATGAACCGTCTGCTCATCTCCGCCGCCCATAAGTCCTCCGGCAAGACCACCGTATGCATCGGCCTGTGCGCGGCGCTGCGCGCCCGCGGACAGACGGTGCAGCCGTTCAAAAAAGGCCCCGACTACATTGACCCGCTGTGGCTCGGCCAGGCCGCCGGCCGGCCGTGCTATAGCCTCGATGGCTATCTGATGGGCGCGGCCGAGATCCGCGCCGAATTCGCCCGGCGCATGCACGGCGCGACGCTCGCCATCATCGAGGGCAATAAAGGCCTGTACGACGGCCTCGATCTGGACGGCAGCAACAGCAACGCCGCGCTCGCCACGCTGCTCGATACACCGGTGATCCTGGTGATCGACGCGCGCGGCATGACGCGCGGCATCGCGCCGTTGATACTCGGTTATCAGGCGTTCGACAAGGATATCCGCATCGCCGGGGTGATCCTGAACCAGCTCGGCGGCGCGCGCCACGAGGCCAAGTTGCGCGCCGTGATCGAGCATTACACCGACGTGCCGGTGCTGGGCGCGATCCAGCACGACGAGCGCCTGACCATCGTCGAACGGCACCTGGGACTGATCCCGAGCAACGAGGCCCGGGCCGCCGGCGAGCGTATCGCCGCCATCGCCGCGCGGGTTGCGGCGCAGGTCGATCTGGAGCGGGTGCTGGCGATCGCGCAAGCAGTACCTGCGCTCGGTGTTGATGAGTCGAATGTTGCCCTCTCCCAGGCCTCTCCCGCAAGCGGGAGAGGGGATTCTGAGAAAATCTCTATTAAGTTGGGGGTGGCGCGCGACGCGGCGTTCGGGTTTTATTATCCGGGCGACCTCGACGCCTTGCGGGCGGCCGGCGCCGAACTGGTCATGTTCGATGCCCTGCACGATGCCCGCCTGCCGGCGGTCGACGGCGTGTTCATCGGCGGCGGGTTCCCCGAGACCCACATGGACGCGCTCGCCGCGAACGGCGCGCTGCGCCGCGAGTTGCGCGGCGCGATCGAGGCCGGCTTGCCGGTGTACGCCGAATGCGGCGGGCTCATGTACCTGGCGCGCGCCATTCAATGGCAGGGACGCAGCGCCGAAATGGTCGGGGCGATTCCCGCGGATATCGTCATGCACGCGCGCCCGGTCGGGCGCGGCTACGTGCAGTTGCGCGAGACCGGGCGCGGACCGTGGCCGGGCGCGGCCGGCGCGCCGCCGATCCGCGCGCATGAATTTCATTATTCGAGCGTCGAAAATCTCGCGCCCGACGTCGAGTTCGCCTACGAGGTCGTGCGCGGCCACGGCATCGACGGTCGGCACGACGGCATCGTCTACAAGAACCTGCTGGCCTCGTACACGCATCTGCGCGACGTCGCCGGCAATCGCTGGGCGGCGCGGTTCGTCGATTTTATCCGCCGCAAAAAAACCGATCGCGGACCGCTCGCGGCCGCCCACTAGAGGACCATTCATGATCATTATTACACCGCAGGCCGCCGAGCAGATTCGCCAGTCGGCGCCACAGACCGATGGCCAAGCCATCTACCTGCGCATCGCCGCGCGCCTGGACGACAAGGGCGTGATCGAATACGGCATGGGTTTCGACGACCAGGCCGAGGGCGACACCCAGGTGGTGTCGGAGGGCATCAACGTGCTGGTCTCGCCCGGCAGCGTCGAACTGCTGACCGGCGCCACCCTGGATTTCGTCGAGCTCAATCCCGGCGAGCGCCAGTTCATCTTCATCAATCCCAACGATCCCTCGCACAAGCCGCCCAAGCCTTCGCATTAAATGTCGCCCTACTCGCTGCGCTCGTTCGTCTGGCCATTTGTAACGCTGACGCTGGACGCCGCCGCGCCGCGCCGTTACTCTAGAAGTCGATTTTGGCCATGTGCCTTTGTCGGAACACAGCAAAAGATTAGCCGCAGATGAACGCAGATAGAAATCGAAGATTTTTATTCTTGATCATTTTTTATCTGTGTTCATCTGCGTTTATCCGCGGCTAAGTTTTTCATCGCCGTAACGGCGCAGGTGAGTATGTCGCAACCACAAGGCCAAGCCGATCGTCCCGCTGCCGGCCGCGCGCCGGCCTGGCCGTTCGCGGGCCTGGGTCTGATCCTGATCGTAAACCTCGCCACGTTGCTGGTGGTCGGCCGTTATCCGGCGCTGGCCGCCTGGGCGTATGTGTTGCACGCGTTATCGGTCGTCGCCGGCCTCGGGTTGCTCGCGCTGTTGTGGCGCAACCTCGCGAGCCTGCAGCGCTGGGCGCAACGCCTGCGGCGCGACATCACCGTGGCCAACGACGAGTTGAAGGCCAGCACGCTGGCCGCCAAACGCCGTGCCGGCGACCGCGACCAGATCGTGCGCCTGGCGCGCAAGACCCAGTCGCTCGACGTGTTGTACGAAATTGCCACCAGCCTCAGCCAGCCCGGCAGTCTCGAGCAGTTGCTCGACAGTTTTCTCGACACCTTTATCGAGCTCGTGGACGCGCGCGCCGCCAGCGTCCGGCTGGTGACCGAGGACGGCCACACCCGTCTGGTCGCGAGCCGCGGCCTCGACCCGGCCGTGGTCGAGCGCGACCGCCTGATGGACGCGCGCCTTTGCCAGTGCGGCTGGTGCTCGCTGGAGGGCGGCATCCGCACCCAACGCGGCACGGCGGAATGCGCCAAGCTGCTCGGCCGGCCGATGCTGGAACGCGATTGTCTGGAGTTCGTGGTGGTGCCGGTGCAATACCAGGACCGCATTCTCGGCGTGTACAACCTGTTTCTCGACCGGCCGCTCGCCGCCATGGGCGAGGACGTGCACGACCTGCTCATCAGCATCGGCCGCCACCTCGGCCTGGCCATCGAAAAGGCGCGGCTCGACACCGACGCCCGCCGCCTGGCGATCATGGAAGAACGCACCATGATCGGCAACGAGCTGCACGATTCGCTCGCCCAGGCGCTGGTCGGTATGCGCCTGCAAATAAAGATGTTGGGCGAGACCTTATACCGCAAGGACGTGGGCGGCGCCGAACACGAGGTGCGCGACCTGCGCCTGGCGATGGAGCAGGCGCACGCCAATCTGCGTGACTTGCTGGCCAATTTCCGGCTTAAGATTGACGACCGCGGCCTGGTGCCGGCGGTCGCCGACATGATCGAGCGCTTCCGCCAGGAGACCGGTATCTCGGTGTTTTTCCAGAACGAATGCCGGGCGCTCAATCTCACCCCCGCCCAGGAGATCCAGGTGTTCTATATTATCCAGGAGGCGCTCACCAATATCCGCAAACACAGCAACGCCCGCAACGTGCGCGTCATGCTCAATAACGAGGACGACTTGTACACCGTGTTGATCGAAGACGACGGCCTGGGCATGGCCGAGATCACCGAGGGCATGCCCGGCGAGCACGTCGGTCTGGCCATCATGGAGGAGCGCGCCCAGCGTCTTCCGGGCCAGTTGGTGATCGAGAGCGAGCCCGGCGAGGGCACGCGCATCGTGTTGATGTTCACCGCGCCGCCGGCCCCGCCGGCGCGCGCCCCCGCGAGCCGGGGCTGACATGCGCGTGTTGCTGATCGACGATCACGCCCTGGTGCGCAAGGGCATCGAAGAGCTGCTCGTGAGCCGCGGTGTCGACGTCGTGGCCTCGGTCGGCTCGGGCGAGGAGGGTGTGCGGCGCGCGCTCGAGCTCTCCCCGGACATCATTCTGCTGGACGTCAAAATGCCCGGCATGAACGGCATCGAGACCCTCGGAAAACTGCGTGCCGGCGGCGTGACCGCGCCGGTGGTGATGCTCACCATGAGTCGCGACGACGCCGATCTGGGCGCGGCGCTGCGCGGCGGCGCCCAGGGTTATTTGTTGAAGGACATGGAGCCGGAGGAACTGGTGCCGGCGCTCGAGGCGGCGCGGCGCGGCGACAACGTCGTCGCCAAGGAGATGGTCGGAACGCTGGCGCGCCTGGTGCAGGGCGACACCGCCCCCGGCCAGGCGCCGCCGCGCCCGGCGGCGCCGTTCGCCGAGCTCACGCCGCGCGAATTGGAGATACTGGAACACGTCGCCGAGGGTTTCAGCAACAAGGCGATCGCGCGCGCCCTGAACATCACCGACGGCACCGTCAAACTGCACGTCAAGGCGATCCTGCGCAAACTCGGCATCCACTCGCGCGTCGAGGCCGCGGTCATGGCGGTCGAGCAAGGGTTGGGAAAGAAGAAAGCCCAGTAATTACTATTTTTTAGCCACAGATGGACACAGATAAACACGGCTAGAAAATAAAACCGCCTCTGTCAGAATTTGATCTGTCTCTATCCGCGTTCATCTGCGGCAAAAGAATATTATGGAACCGGCTCGAACCACTTAAGTTTGTCGCGCAGCCGCACCACCTCGCCGACGATGATCAAGGTCGGCGCCTTGACGTTGCCCTTGTTCACGATGTCGGCGAGCGTCGTCAGGTCGCCGGTCAGCACGCGTTGTTGCGGCGTGGTGCCTTGCTGGATGAGCGCCGCCGGGGTCGAGGCCGGCAGGCCGTGGGCGATGAGCTGCTGGCACAAGATATCGACGCCGTGCAGGCCCATGTAAAACACCACGGTCTGGCGCGGCTGGGCGAGCGCCTGCCAGTTCAGGTTCATGCTGCCGTCCTGCAGATGGCCGGTCACGAACACCACCGATTGCGAATAATCGCGATGGGTGAGCGGAATGCCGGCGTACGACGCGCAGCCGGCGGCGGCGGTGATGCCGGGCACGACCTGGAAGGGGATGCCCTCGGCGGCGAGCGTGGCGATCTCCTCGCCGCCGCGCCCGAAGATGAACGGGTCACCGCCCTTGAGGCGCACCACGCGCTTGCCCTGCTTGGCGAGGCGCACCAATAGATGATTGATGTCCTCCTGCGGGAGCGCGTGCTTGGCGCGCTCCTTGCCGGCGTAGATGCGCTCGGCCTCGAGCCGCACCAGGTTCAGCACCGCTGGCGACACCAGGCGGTCGTAGACCACCACGTCGGCCTGCTGCATGAGGCGCAGCGCCCGGAACGTGAGCAGGTCCGGATCGCCGGGGCCGCCGCCGACCAGGTACACCTCGCCGCTGTCGAGCGTCAGGCGGGTGTCGTCGAGCGTGGCCTGCAAGGCCGCGCGCGCGTCGCTATCGCGGCCGCTGAACACCAGTTCGGCGATCGGGCCTTGCAGCACGCGCTCCCAGAAGCGCCGGCGCTCGACCGGCTGGAAGCGTGCCTTGACGTGATTGCGAAACGACGCCACCAGGGTAGCGAGCCGACCGTAGCCGGCCGGGACCAGACTCTCCAGGCGCGCGCGCAGCAGCCGCGCCAGCACCGGCGAGGCGCCGCCGCTCGACACCGCCACGATCACCGGCGAACGGTCGATGATCGACGGCATGATGAACGAGCACAGCGCCGGCTGATCGACCACGTTCACCGGGATGCGGCGCGCCTTGGCGCTGTCGGCGACCGCGCGGTTGACGGCGTCGTCGTTGGTGGCGGCGATCACCAGCGCGTAGTCGGCGACGTCCTCGCCGTGAAAATTCGCGGCGCGGTGCGTGATCTTGCCCTCGGCCAGATAGCCGTCGAACGCTGTGCTCAACGCCGGCGCCAGCACCGTCACCCGCCCGCCGGCGCGCAGCAGCAGTGCGGTCTTGCGCGCCGCCACCTCGCCGCCACCGACCACCAGGCAGGGCTGGTCGCGGATGTTGAGAAAGATCGGGAGAAAATCCATGCTGTTGGTAATCTCGAAATCGTGTTCAGCGCAACGGTATATCCAGAGTCTTGCTGCGGGAATTTCCGAGGCGCTTCATGGGCGTAACTTACCTCAAAACAAGATCTTTTTCCTCACCGCCGCAACAAATAGACGCAGATAAACGCAGATGAACACAGATCAATCGAGGCGAACCCGATCGGCTTGGAAGGACACCGACTAACCACTAACCCGCAAAGAACGTCCCTTCCCCCTTGATGGGGGAAGGACAGGATGGGGGTGAGAATACTACCGTCGTAAGTTTTTTCGCTCTCGTACTCATCCTACCCTTGGCAATTTTCCTGTCGGACAAGGCGTTATCTTTGTGCGCCATGGAATATTCCGAGAATACGCGCAGCCCAGCACGGGCCTTGCTAGAATGACAAATCAAACACGGAACCCCGCAATGACCGAACTCAAAAACGACCGCTTCCTGCGCGCGCTGCTGCGCCAACCCGTCGACCGGACGCCGGTGTGGATCATGCGCCAGGCCGGGCGCTATCTGCCCGAATACCGCGCCACCCGCGAGCAGGCCGGATCGTTCATGAAGCTGTGCAGCACGCCGGAACTGGCCTGCGAGGTGACGCTCCAGCCGCTCCGGCGCTTTCCGCTCGACGCGGCGATTCTGTTTTCCGACATTCTCACTATCCCTGACGCCATGGGTCTCGGTCTCGGGTTCGCCGAGGGTGAAGGCCCGCGCTTCGCGCGCCCGGTACGCAGCGCCGCCGATGTCGAAAAACTGGCGGTGCCCGACCCCGAGGACAAGCTGCGCTATGTGATGGATGCCGTGCGCCTGATCCGCCGCGAACTCGACGGCCAAGTGCCGCTCATCGGCTTTGCCGGCAGCCCCTGGACCATCGCCACCTACATGGTCGAAGGCCAGGGCGGTACGAGTTTCAGCATCATCAAGAAAATGCTGTTCGACCGGCCGCAGCTGCTGCACGCGCTGCTCGACATCGTGGCACGCGCCGTGACCGCGTATCTGAACGCCCAGATCGCCGCCGGCGCCCAGGCGGTGATGGTGTTCGACACCTGGGGCGGTGTGCTCGCGCCGCGCGATTACCGGGAGTTTTCGCTGCGCTACCTGCAAACGATCGTGAGCGGCCTCACCCGCCAGGCGCAGGGCCGGAAGGTGCCGGTGATCCTGTTCACCAAGGGCGGCGGCCAGTGGCTGGAGGCCATGGCCGCGACCGGTTGCGATGCCTTGGGGGTGGACTGGACCACCGACCTCAAGGACGCGCGCGCGCGCGTCGGCCAACGCGTCGCGCTGCAAGGCAACCTCGACCCGTGCGTGCTGTACGCCTCGCCCGAACGCATTCGCGCCGAGGTCGAGACCGTGCTGGAAAGCTTCGGCGCGGGCAACGGCCACGTCTTCAACCTCGGCCACGGCATCCATCCCGACGTCGACCCCGAACATGTCGCGGCGCTGGTCGAGGCGGTGCATTCGGCGAGCAGGAAATATCACGGCTAAAGGATCGGAGATATATATGAAAGAATAGTTCTCGTTGTTATGCTGCTGTGCGGCGTTGGTAACGAACCTGCCAATCCGTGGAAAGGAGACCCGTCAATGTTCTGTAATAACAGCGTCAAGTGGCTGTATCGGCTCGATAAGAATTTTTCCTGGGAGTCCAAGCTGGCGATCGCGCAGGACCACGCGTTCAAGGATACTACCGGCACGATCCGGCTGATCCTGGAGCGCGGCGGGCGCATCACCGTGACGCGCGGCTATGCGTGGAACGGCTGTTCGCCGAAATTCTGTGTTTTCGATTTTCTCATCGGCACGCCCGACGGTGTCGTCAGTGCCGCCACCGGCAGGCCGAAGACCTACCATGCGTCGCTGGTGCACGATGCCCTGTACCAGTTCATGCCGGACGGCTTGCCGCTCAGCCGGCACGAGGCCGACGGGTGTTTTCTCCGGCTCATGGACGAAACCGGGTTTCTCCCCCGCTATCTGTATTTCGCCGTGGTCCGGGTGTTCGGCGGCCTGGTCAGAC
>JACREH010000120.1 GCA_016218345.1 Gammaproteobacteria bacterium
AAACCCCCTCGCCGGCCGAGGAGCGGAGGGCACCCTATCCTAACGCGCTGTGCGCGTTAGGATAGGGTGCGACGACGGGGCAAAATGGCTTTGGTGACTTTCGCCGAAACGAAAGTCACTCGTGCGCGCGGCGAAACGCGCCTCGAAAATAATATCGCCGCAGGCGATACAAAACAGACATCCACCCACAACTTATCAACCACCCCATCTTGCGCTATTCTCGCCAGAGAAATCATGACACCCAACAACGCCATATTGATCACCGGCTGCTCGAGCGGGATCGGCCGTTGCCTGGCGGTCGGGCTCAAGGCGCGCGGCTACCGGGTGTTCGCGAGCGTGCGCCAGGAAAAGGACTTGGCGGGGCTCGCCGCGCTCGGCCTGGAAACCCTGGTGCTCGACCTGGCGTCGTCCGCGTCCATCCAGCGCGCCGTCGATGACGTGCTGGCGCGCACCGGCGGCCAGCTGTTCGCGCTCGTCAACAACGGCGCTTACGGCCAGCCCGGCGCGGTCGAGGATCTGTCGCGCGACGTGCTACGCGAACAATTCGAAACCAACTTGTTCGGCACGCACGAACTCACCTGCCGACTGATGCCAGTGTTCCGCGCCCAGGGCGTCGGGCGCATTATCCAGATCAGTTCGGTGCTGGGCCTGGTAAGCCTGGCGTATCGCGGCGCCTATACCGCCAGCAAATACGCGCTCGAAGGCCTGAGCGATACGCTGCGTCTGGAACTTGCCGGCAGCGGCATCCAGGTGGTGCTAATCGAGCCCGGGCCGATCGAGAGCCGCTTCCGCCAAAATGCCTATGCCGCCTTCAAGGCCAACATCGACCGCGAACACAGCGCCTATCGCGAATACTATATCAAGGTCGAGCGCCGCTTGGCCGGCAGCAAGAACCAGCCATTCACCCTGCCGCCCGAGGCGGTGCTGAAAAAGGCCATCCACGCCATGGAGGCCAAACATCCCAAACCCCGCTACTTCGTGACCTTCCCCACGGTTTTATTCGCCGTGCTCCGGCGTCTGCTGCCGACGCGCTGGCTGGACCGGGTGTTATGGTCGTAACCGGCAGCGGCCGCTGACCGCACGGCTTGTCACCCAAACCGGCCCCGGCCCGTTAGTAGCAGCAAGCCCGGAACCCCGGGCATCATCGCCCCAGGAGGCCACCATGATTTCTCGTTATCGTTATCCGCTACTCGCGATCCTATCGTTGACGCTGCTCGGCGCCGCGCCGCTCGCCCAGGCCCGCGACCGCCATCATGTCGATTTCAGCCTGGTCGTGCCACCACTCGTCGTTTCCTCGCATCATGGCTATCGGCCGCATGCCGCGGCGCATTACCACGGCCGGCAGATTTGCCATCTGCGCCATGAGTATCGTCATCATGAATATGGGCGCGACCAATATTATGGTGACCGGCACCGGTACTACCGTGATCATGACCGTCACTAGCGCCGGAGTGCCCGCGCACCGGGCGCCTGTGTCATACTTTGGTTCATGAACCGCGCCGGATGTCAGCAGCAATAGGGATGTCGCTTGAGCGCCCCGATCACAACCGGCAGAGTTATCTCCGGACCCCGATCCGAGAACGGACGTCGCCGCCGATGGCGCAGGTGATGACGGCAGCGCGGCCGGCGGCCGGCACGCTCGAGGAATTTCTGGCGGGCGCCGAGCAACAGGCCTATCGCATGGCACGCTACGCGCTGCGCGACCATGAACTGGCGCTCGACGTCGTGCAGGACAGCATGCTGAAGCTCGTCGAACATTACGCCGCCAAACCGGCAAATGAATGGCCGGCGCTGTTCTTCACGATCGTGAACAACCGCATCACCGACGTACGCCGCGGGCGCGGCGGGCTGAATAAACTGGTGTCGCTGTTCGCGCCGCGCCACGACGGCGAGGACGGCGAGGTCGATCTCAGCGACTTGCTGGTGGAATTGGACAACCCCGAGGACCGGGCGCGCGCCAATCAACCCGAACACGCCGCCGCCACGCGCGAGTTGCGCCAGGCGATCGAACGGGCCGTCGCCAAGCTGCCGTTGCGCCAGCGGCATGTGTACCTGCTGCGCGAATGCCAGGGATTCGACATCAAGGACACCGCCGCCATCCTCGGCTGCTCCGAGGGCGCGGTGAAGCAACATCATTTTCGTGCCATGCAGGCGTTACGCGGCCTGCTGACGGAGGTCTGGAGCCATGACAATCCAACCGCTTAGCCATTCCCATCCCGACGACGCCACGCTCGACAGGCTGCGCGCCGGCCTGCTCAACGACAACGCCGATGTGCGTGCACACGTCGAAACCTGCGCTTTCTGCCGGCAGCGTCTGGCGATCTGGGACCGACTGGCGCGCGCCCTGCCCGCCGGCAGTTTGCCTGCCGGCGCGCTTGCCGATCAGTTGCGCGTTCGCCGCCAGGCGGCGCTCGCCGGTCTAGCCACCGGCCGCACCTCGGACGCGCGGCGCTGGGCGCCGCAGTACCTGGCCATGGCCGCGGCCGTGACCGCGGTCGCGATCGGCGTGGGCGTGTTCCTCGCGCTCGACCACGACGGATCCGACGCCTCGCCCGACACGCTCAGCGCCCAGGCCGATCGCCCGACCGATATCTACGCCGATATCGATTTTTATCTGTGGCTGACCAAGGAAGGCCTGCCCGACAACACCGCCGGCAATGCGTCCTAACGCTTCTAAGGAATCTCGAAACAAACCCATCACCCCAGCGCGACCGCTAGGGATGGCGGAAGCACTGGAAACGCAGGAGCAGTTTCCAGTGCAAGCTGGGGTCCAAGGTTTAAAATATCGGGCGAAATCAGCATCCACTGGATGCCAGCGTTCGCTGGCATGACGGCCATGGGACTTATTAAAAGAATGCTTCGACATGCAAAACACTTGCTAGTGGTTGCGACACTGCTTGCCGTCGCGCCCGCGTACGGCGCGGTCGCGCCCATCGAGTTGGCCATCGTCCCGGCACCAGCACCGCAACTGTTCGCGCAAAACGATTGGAACAATCTGAGCGAGCAGGAGAAGCAACTGCTCAAGGACCACCGCAACCGCTGGGACAAGTACCCGCCCGACTACCGCTCGCGGCTGCGCCAGGGCGCCGAACGCTACCAGGGCTTGAGCCCCGAAGAGCGCGAGCGCCTGCAACGCGGCCGGGAACAGTATAAAAACCTCCCCCCGCAAGAACGCGAGCAGTTAAAGCGCAAATACCAGGAGCGCCAGGAGCGCTGACGGCGGCTGCGACCTTCCCCCCCCCAACTCGATCGATTCGGGACACTTCACAGGGTTCAGCAGCGCTACCTCGATAAGCAGGCCGGCGCCGGCAGGCCTCCGGAAAGTCGCTTGCAAAAACTCAAGTATGGGCGACAATGTTAGTCAGCTATTGACATGGAGTGAGGGAAGGGAGAGAGGAACCTTATGGCGATCGTTCTCCCCGCAGGTTTGCGGGGACGCTTGGTGGCGTTGGTGCTGCTGGCCGTGGTCCCGGCTTTCGGTCTCATCGTTTACAACGCCGTCGAACAGCGTACCGCCGTTGCACTCAACGCCCGCAACGACACGCTCGCGCTGGCGCAGCTCGTGGCGGCGGAACAGGGACGGATAATCGCCAGCACGCACCAGCAACTCCGCAGCTTGACGCAGCTCCCCATCGTGCGCCGGCCGGCGTGGCACGAACTGTGTGCGCAAACACTCGCCCAAGTACTCAAACAACACGCGCAATATATCAATGTGGGTGTTATCGACCCGAGCGGTGACGTGCGCTGCAGCGCCGTGCCATCGAATCAGCGTGTGAACCTCGGCGACCGGCCCTATATCCGCCGCACTTTCGAGACGCGTGACTTTGCCAGCAGCTACCAGATAGGTCGCATCACGGGCAAACCGACGCTCAGCATCGCCTACCCGATCATCGATGACACAGGGCAAGTTGAAGGAGCGGTATTTATCGCGCTCAATCTTGTTGTTCTTTTCGATGACCTGATCCGGACCGTCTCGCTGCCCGAGGGCACGACGCTCACCATCCTCAACAGCGAGGGCGCGATCCTGGCGCGCCATCCCGACGCACCCGCCTGGGTCGGGAAATCCCTGCCCGAAACGGAACTCGTTCGGACCATCGTCGCTCAGCGGGAAGGGACGGCGGAGCTGGCCGGTCTCGATGGCGTGGAAAAATTCTACGCCTTCCTGCCGCTGCGCGTGGTGCCGGACATCAACGCCTATATCAGTGTCGGCATCCCCCGGGAGATCATGTTTGCGCCGGTCAATAGCGCCCTGGCACGCAGCCTGGCCTGGTTGGCCGTCATCGCGACGTTAGCCGGCGCCGCCGCCTGGTTCGGTGCGCGCACCCTGGTCCTGCGCCCGGTCAGCGCGCTGATGACTGCCGTCACGCGCCTCGGCCGCGGCGACCTGAGCGCGCGCACCGGCCTCGCCCACGATTCCGGCGAGCTCGGTCAGCTTGCTTACCGCTTCGATGAGATGGCCGACGCGCTCGAGGGCAGCCAAACGCTGTTATACCTAACCGAGGCTGAACGTCGGATCGGCGCCGCGCGCTTTGAAAACATTGTCAATGCCGCCGCCGACGCCATCATCAGTATCGACGCCGGACAACGCGTCGTGCTCTTCAACCCTAGCGCCGAACAGATCTTCGGCTACCGCGCCAACGAGGTGCTCGGACAACCGCTGGACCTGCTGCTGCCGGTGCGCTTCTGCGAGGCGCACCGCCGACATGTGCAGGGCTTCGGCCACGCACCCGAGACCGGCCGGCACATGGGCGAGCGCGAAGAGCTCACCGGACGGCGCAAGGACGGCGCGGAGTTTCCGGTCGAGGCCACGATCTCCAAGGTTGCCGCGGACGGTCAATCCGTCTATACCGCGATTCTGCGCGATATCACCGCGCGTAAACGCGCGGAACAGGCAATCCGCGAAAAGGATAGATTGCTGACCACGGTGGGAACCATGGCCAAGGTGGGTGGATGGGAGTTCGATGCCCGCACCCGGAAAGGGATATGGACTGAGGAGGTGGCCAGGATTCACGACATGGATCCAAAGGACGAAACCACCGTGGAGATAGGCCTGCGCTTCTTCCAGGGCGAGTCACGGAAAAAAATCGAGGCTGCGATTAAGGGCGCCATGGAAAACGCCCGTCCCTACGATCTGGAATTGGAAATGACCACCGCCAAGGGCAATCACAAGTGGGTGCGAACTATCGGCCAGCCCGTCAAAGAGGGCGATGCGGTTGTAAAGATCTGGGGTTCATTCCAGGATATCACCGAACGCAAGCACGCTGAAAATCAAATCCGCCAACTCAACATGGATCTGGAGGAACGTGTGCGTCAACGCACTGCCGAGCTCGAGGTCGCGAACAAGGAACTGGAGTCGTTCAGTTATTCGGTCTCACACGATCTGCGCGCGCCGCTGCGCGGCATCGACGGATTCAGCCAGGCTTTGATGGAAGATTACGCGGACAAACTCGGCGACCAGGGCAAGGGGTATCTGCAACGCGTGCGCGCCGCCAGCCAGCGCATGGCCGAGTTGATTGACGACATGCTCAAGCTCGCGCGCGTCACGCGCGCTCCGATGCAGCACGAACCCGTTGATCTCAGCACCTTGGCTCACTCGATCGTCGCGGAGCTTCAACGCACGCAGCCGCACCGATCGGCGGACGTCGCCATCGAGCCGGGCCTAAACGCCTCGGGCGACCCCAGGCTGCTGCGGGTATTGCTAGATAACCTGTTGGTGAATGCCTGGAAATTCACCGGAAAACAGCTGCACCCCAAGATCGAGTTCGGCGCACACCATAACAACGGCACTCTGGTCTATTTCGTGCGCGACAACGGCGCCGGCTTCGACATGAAGTATGCACACAAGCTGTTCGGCGCGTTTCAACGGCTGCACACCATCGCCGAGTTCCCCGGCACCGGCATCGGCCTCGCCACCGTCCAGCGCATCGTCCATCGCCACGGCGGCCGCGCCTGGGCCGAGGGCACCGAAGGACACGGCGCCACGTTCTTTTTCACACTTTCCCCCGAACCGGCTCAAACGCCGGCATAACCCACCACGAGGATTAGCCATGCACCGACGATCCATATTGCTAGTCGAAGACAATCCCGACGACGAGGCCCTGGCGCTGCGGGCACTGAAACAGAATAACATCATCAACGAGGTGATCGTCGCGCACGACGGCGTCGAGGCCCTGGACTACCTGTTTCGCCGGGGCGCGCACGCCGGCCGCGACGCGAGCAAACAGCCGGCCGTGATTCTGCTGGACCTCAAGCTGCCGAAGATCGATGGCCTGGAGGTGCTCAAGCTCCTGCGCGCCGACGAGCATCTGAAACTGCTACCGGTGGTTATCCTGACATCCTCGAAGGAGGAACAGGACCTGATCAACGGTTATCGGCTCGGCGCCAACAGCTACATCCGCAAACCGGTGGACTTCACCAAATTCGTCGAGGCGGTGCGGCAACTGGGTGTGTACTGGCTGGTACTGAACGAACCGCCGCCCGGAAACGGAACTCAACAGGGAAAAATAGGGAACTAGGGCCATGCCGAAACCGTTGCGCACGCTGATCGTCGAGGATTCGGAAAACGACGCCGAGCTGCTGTTGCGCGCGTTGCGCCAGGCCGGTTACGAGCCGATCCACGAGCGGGTGGAATCGGCACAGGCGCTGCGCGCAGCGCTCGCCGGACAGGACTGGGATCTCATCATTTCCGACTACTCGCTGCCGGGATTCAACGGCCTGGAAGCGCTGAAACTGGTCCGGGACCAAGGAGACGATATCCCATTTATCATCGTCTCGGGCTCGATCGGCGAAGACATCGCCGTCGCCGCCATGAAGGCCGGGGCGCACGACTACATTATGAAGGGCAACATCGCGCGGCTCATGCCCGCCATCGAGCGCGAACTGAAAGAAGCGGACGTGCGGCGTGAACGCTGGCGGGCGGAAGAACAGAGCCGGTATCTCGCCCACACCGACCCGGTAACCGACCTTCCCAACCGCGTCCGTTTTCACGAGCAGGTTCAACAGGCCGTCGCGACCAGCGTGCGCGGAGGCCGGCCGATGGCGCTGCTGCTCATGGACCTCGAACGGTTCAAGGAGGTCAACGATACCCTTGGGCATAAACACGGCGACCAGCTCTTGCGGCAGGTTGGCCAACGCCTGCGCGACGCGCTGTTTTCGCCGGATACGGTGGCGCGTCTGGGCGGCGACGAATTCGGCATCTTGTTGCCGCGCTTGGCGTCGGTCGAGGATGTCGCCATCGTCTGCAAAAAAATCCTGGCCGTGTTTGATGAGCCGATCGTCATCGTGGACATACCGGTCGCGGTCGAAACGAGCATCGGTGTAGCGCTCGCCCCCGAGCACGCCGATAACGCCGACAACCTGATGCAGCAGGCGGATATGGCCATGTACCGCGCCAAGAAATCGGGCGGTGGCTATGTGGTGTATGCCCCGGAATACAACCCGTATAACCCACAGCGCCTGGCGCTGATGGCGGAGTTGCGCGACGCCATCGAGCACAACCAACTGCTGCTCCATTTCCAGCCGATGGTGGATATCAAAAGCCGGCGCATTCTCGGCAACGAAGCGCTGGTGCGCTGGCAGCACCCGCGCCATGGGTTGCTGGCGCCCGATAAATTCATCGGCGCGGCGGAACATACCGGACTGATCGCGCCACTCAGCCGCTGGGTGCTGGTCGACGCGTTGAGCCACTGCCAAGGCGCCCGCCGCGAGGGAATCGATCTGCGGGTGAGCGTGAACCTGTCGGCGCGCTCGCTGCACGACCCGCACTTGCCGGAGATGGTCGAAAACGCGCTCACAACCACCGGCGCCGAACCGGGCCGGTTGACCCTGGAAATCACCGAGAGCGCCATCATGCTCGACCCGAAGCGCGCCGAGGAAACCCTTACGCGCCTGAGCCGCATGGGTATTCGGCTGTCGATCGACGACTTCGGCACCGGCTATACCTCGCTCGCCAGCATCGCGCGCCTGCCGATAAACGAGATCAAGATCGACAAGTCGTTCGTCGCCGGGATGCTCACCGGAAAAAGCGACGCAACCATCGTACGCTCGGTGATCGAACTCGCCCACAACCTCGGCTTGGCCGTGGTCGCGGAAGGCGTGGAAACACAGGAAACGTTCGATGCCCTCGCCGCCCTCGGCTGCGACGAGGCCCAGGGATACTTCATCAGCAAGCCACAGGCCTGCGAGCCTCTGAAAAGCTGGTTCCCGGCATCCTGCTGGAAACTGGGAGCAGCCGGCTAGTCGAGGAGGTGCGACACCAACCCATCGGCCAGCTTGGGCTCGAACCAGGTGGATTTGGGGGGCATGACCAGGCCGGCGTCGGCCACCGCCATCATGTCGTGAATCGAGGTCGGGTAGAGCGCGAACGCTGCCGTCATCTCGCTGGAATCCACGCGCCGTTCCAGTTCTTTCAGACCGCGGATGCCGCCCACGAAGTCGATACGCTTGTCGCGGCGCGGATCGCCGATGCCGAGGATCGGACCGAGCAGATTGTCCTGCAACAGGCTCACGTCCAGGCGCTTCACCGGGTCATTCGCCGGCACACGGCTGGGCCGGACTGTCAGGCGATACCACCGCCCCTTCAGGTACATCCCGAACTCCCCGGCCTTCGCCGGCTTCGCCGCGACGGTTTCCGGTGTTACGCCGAACACTGCTTCCAGTTTCTTCAGAAACTCTTCGGGGGTGAGACCGTTCAGGTCTTTGACCACGCGGTTGTAGTCGAGGATCTGCATCTGGTTGTCGGGAAAAATCACCGCCAGGAAATAATTATACGGCTCCTCCCCGGTATGCTTTGGGTTGGCGTCACGGCGGGTCGCGGCGACGCGCGTGGCCGCAGCCGAACGGTGATGACCGTCGGCGATGTACAGACAGGGAATGGTATCGAATGTCCGGGTAATCGTGCCGATATTCCCGGCGTGGCGGATCGCCCAGAGCGTGTGGCGCACGCCGTCGTCGGCGGTGATATCCGCATCGGGCTCACCGGCCGCGACCTCGGCGGCCAGCGCATCGATTGCATCGGAATGCCGGTAGGTGAGAAACACCGGCCCGGTCTGGGCGTTGAGCGCGTCGATCTGACGCACCCGGTCGTCTTCCTTGTCGGGACGGGTGAACTCATGCTTGCGGATGCGGTTGCGTTCGTACTCCGCCACCGAGGCGGCCGCGACGATGCCGGTCTGGGTGTGCGCGCCCATGATCAGCCGGTACAGATAGTAATAAGGCGCCGGGTCGCGCGCGAGCACACCCGCTTCGATCATCCGGTCGAAATTCTCCTTGCCCTTGGCGTAGACCGCGGCGTCGTACGGATCGGTGGCCGGCGGCAGATCGATCTCGGGCTTGGAGATGTGAAGAAAGCTCCACGGCCGGCCGTGGGCGCGTTGCCGCGCTTCCTCGGTATTGAGCACGTCGTACGGCGGCGCGATCACCTGCGCGGCGAGCGCCGCAGTCGGACGCAACCCGGGAAACGGACGAATCAACGACATGGAAATCCCCTGCAAGGCCGAAATGGCCGCTCATTCAAATACAGTTGGGAGTTCAGGTCAAACGCGGCGCCGGAGCGCGCCGCTCGGAGCGCCGAAT
>JACREH010000119.1 GCA_016218345.1 Gammaproteobacteria bacterium
AGCAGCCGATAGCCGGCGGCGTTGGGATGGATCGGATCGGATTTAAGCGCGCGGTCGCCCTCGATCGCCGCCACGATCTTGCCGTCGTAGGGAAGCTTGCGCGCGCTCGCCAGCCGTTTGTACAACTCCGGCACTTCCAGCCCGAAACCCAACTTGGGCACGCCGACCACAACCACTGTTGCGCCCCGGGCCTCGGCCAGACGCACCATCGCTTCGAGATTGCCCGCCAACGCCGACTCGTCGTGCTTGCGCAACAGATCGTTGCCGCCGTGGCAGAGGATCAACAGCTGCGGACGGTGCTCGTCGAGCACCGCCGGCAGACGCTTGAGACCGTCGGCGCTCAGCTCGCCCGGCACGCCGGCATTGATCACCGTGCGTTGGGTGAGTTCGGCCAGGACCGCCGGATAGCTCTCACTGGAATTCGCGCCGCTGCCGTAGGTGATGCTGTCGCCGAACGCCAGGATCACGGCGTCGGGCGCGAGCGGCGCCAAGCGCGGCGGGCGCTCGCTGCAGGCCGCGAGCCCGGCGGCCAGCGCCAGCAGCGCGCCGGCTCGCACAACGGTTCTGAGAGATTCCAATACTATGGTCTTGAGCCGCCTCGGCAATCGCTCCCGGCTTTGCTCTACCTCCTCGGCTTTGGTTCCCGACGCCGCTCTACCTCCTCCATCCCTGGAGTCGTGCGTCCATGCAGTCGAAGCTCGCCAAGAAAGGCGATTTCCAAGGCGTTCCACCGCATCGTCCTTGGCGTCCGACCTCGTCATAAAATTACTTTTTAGGGTTATTGCAGACATGCACATTGGCGAACGTTAGTTCGCGTGTCAGCATAGCACAGCAAATCTGCTCTATAATTGCACGCTTTATGATAAGAAGAACGAAGCGCCCCATCCTAACCCTCCTTAATCATATGGCCAGACGAGCGAAGCAGGGCGACATTAAATGGGGAGGGAACTGCCCCACCCTAACCCTCCCCATTTTATGGGGAGGGAACGATCGCTCCTTCCCCACTTCGTGGGGAAGGTTGGGATGGGGCGGCGCAGTAGGTCTTCATTGAAGCCGCAACCATCCGACCCCACCGACCCGCGCCTCGGCCTCGCCGGCCTGAGCTTCCGCGACTTGTTTCGCGAGCAAGGCCTGCAGCGCCTGGACGACGAATTCCTGGCGCGCCTCATGGCGCGCGATCCCGCGCGCCATGAGGCGCTGCTCGCCTACCGGGCGAACACCGACACCCTGGGGGCGCTGGCAACGAGCGAGCTGTTGCTCGCCTGCGCGCCGCTGCTCGACGACTTCATCGCCGAACTGTTCGGCATACAAACCGACCTCGACCGGTTGGGCGCCGCGACCCGCGCCCACGATCCGGTGTACGCGTTCAAGAAACAGTTCGTCCAGAAACGCGCCAAGCGGCGGCTGCTCGCGACCGCCGACCTCGCGGAGTTCGCCGCGCTCAATGCCTGGCTCGACCGGGAACTGAGCCGCACCCAGCCGGGGGTCGCCGACCGCGAACTGGCAGTGGCGCGCCACGCCGAGGCGCTGCTGGCCGACGCCGACGCCAACAAAGACGCCATCGAACAACTCACCCGCTGGTGCATCCGCGCGCTCTCCAGCCCGGAGGGCCGCGCGTGCGTCGCCGGCTGGTCGAGCTTCCGGCTGCCGCAGCCGACCCAGCATCAGCAGCTGGTGCCGCTCGACGCGCTCACCGGCGATCCGCTCGGGCGCGTGCAGGGTCCGCCGGAACACGCGCGCCGGCGCGACGGCTTCGCGCTCACCGACGCGCGCATGCCGGCGCGCGACGTGCAAAACGAGGTCAACTACTGCATCTACTGCCACGACCACGACGGCGATTTCTGCTCCAAGGGCTTCCCGGAAAAAAAGGGCGAGCCCGCCAAGGGCCTGAAGATCAATCCGCTGGGCGTGACGCTCACCGGCTGCCCGCTGGACGAAAAGATTTCCGAGATGCACAGCCTGAAGCGCGACGGCCGGAGCGTCGCCGCGCTCGCCGTGGCCATGGTCGACAACCCGATGGTACCGGCCACCGGCCACCGCATCTGCAACGATTGCATGAAGGCCTGCATCTACCAGAAGCAGGACCCGGTCAATATTCCGCAGATCGAGACGCGCTGCCTGACCGACGTGCTGGCGCTGCCCTGGGGCGTGGAGATCTATGATCTGCTGACGCGCTGGAACCCGTTGCGCGCCCGCCAGTGGCTGCCGAAACCGTATAACGGTTGCAAGGTGCTGATCGCCGGCCTGGGACCGGCCGGCTTCACGCTCGCCCATCACTTGTTGATGGAGGGCCTGGCCGTGGTCGGGGTCGACGGCCTCAAGATCGAACCGTTGCCGGAGTCGCTGGTCGCCGGGCCGATCCGCGACTACCGCACGCTCGAAGAGACGCTCGATGCGCGCGTCATGACCGGCTTCGGCGGCGTCGCCGAATACGGCATTACCAACCGCTGGGACAAGAATTTCCTGAAGCTCATCTATCTGTCGCTCGTCCGCCGGCCGCGCTTCCAGGCGTTCGGCGGCGTGCGTTTCGGCGGCACGGTCACGGTCGAGGACGCCTGGCACCTCGGCTTCGATCACCTGGCGATCTGCATCGGCGCCGGCCTGCCGCAGGCGCTGCCGGTGCCGGGCAGCCTGGCGCCCGGCATGCGCCAGGCCAACGATTTCCTGATGGCCCTGCAACTCACCGGCGCGGCCAAGCGCGAGAGTCTGGCGAACCTGCAAGTGCGCCTGCCGGCAGTGGTGATCGGCGGCGGGCTCACCGGCATCGACACCGCCACCGAGGTCCAGGCGTACTACATCGTGCAGGTCGAAAAACTGCTGGCACGTTATGAGACGCTCGCCTCGACCAAGGGCGAGGCCGGGGTGCGCGCCGGGTTGGACGCCGCCGGCCGGAAGATTCTCGATGAATTCCTGGCGCACGGCCGGACGGTGCGCGCCGAGCGCGCCCGCGCCCAGGCCGCCGGCGAGGCGCCGGATTTTCAAACGCTCCTGCGTCGGTGGGGCGGCGTGACCGTCGTCTACCGCAAGGGCATGAACCAATCGCCGGCGTACACGCGCAACCACGAGGAAATCATCAAGGCCTTCGAGGAAGGCATTTATTACGCCGAGGGCCTCGACCCCAAGGAGGCGCGCGTCGACGCCGACGGCCAGGTGGCGGCGCTGGTGGCGCGCCGCCTCGCGCCCGACGCCGACGGCAAGTGGGTCGAGAGCGGCGACGCGGTCAGCATCCCGGCGCGCGCGATTCTGGTGGCGACCGGCGCGCGCCCGAACGTCGCTTATGAATTCGAGCACAAGGGCCACTTCAGCAAGGAGCGCGGCCACTACCGCACCTTCCACGACGTCGCCGGCGCGCTCGCGCCGATCCCGGTCGCGGCGCATTGCAAGCGCGCCGACACCGGGCCATTCACCTCGTACGACGTCGACGGTCGGCGCGTGAGCTTCCTGGGCGACACCCACCCGGTGTTTCACGGCAGCGTGGTGAAGGCGATCGCCTCCGGCCTGCGCACCTATCCGAAGATCATCGACGCCCTGGGCGCCAAGGTCGCGGCCCGCGGCCAGGCCGAGGAATACCGGGGATTTCGCGCGCGCATGCAGGACCTGTTGCAACCGCGGGTAGTGAGCGTCACGCGCCTCAGTCCTTCGGCGATCGAACTCACGGTGCATGCGCCGCTCGCGGCGCGCCGCTTTCGCCCCGGCCAGTTTTTCCGCTTGCAGAATTTCGAGACCCAGGCACCGCTCATCGACGGCACGCGCTTGCAGACCGAATCGCTCGCGCTCACCGGCGCCAAGGTTGACATCGAGACCGGCACGGTGGCGCTGATCGTGTTGGAGTTGGGCGCGAGTTCGCGGCTGGTGGCGACGTTGCGGCCCGGCGAGCCGGTCGCGCTCATGGGGCCGACCGGTGTGCACACCACCATCCCCGCGGGCGGCGAGACCGTCATGGTGGTCGGCGGCCGGCGCGGCGCCGCCCATATCCGCGCGGTCGGCCCGGCGCTGCGCGCCAAGGGCAACCGCGTGTTGTACGTCGCCGGTTTTCCCAGCGCCGATGAGGTGTTCTGCCAGGACGACCTGGAGGCGGCCGCCGACGCCATCCTCTGGGTCACCGAGCGCGGCACGCCGGTAAAACCGCGCCGCCCGCAGGACCGGGCGCTGACCGCGCCGCTCGTCGAGGCGATCCGCCGCTATGCCGACGACCGGCCGCCGATCGCGCTGCCGGACATCGACCGGCTGCTGGTGATCGGCAGCAACCGCCTGGTGCGGCTGATGCGCGACGCGCGCCGCGCCGAACTACGCGACTATCTGGTCAAGAGCCCGCACACCATCGCCTCGATCAGCACGCCCATGCAGTGCTGCCTGAAGGGCGTGTG
>JACREH010000121.1 GCA_016218345.1 Gammaproteobacteria bacterium
ACCGGCTTGGCGACCGCCGTGACCGGGGCGCGCGCGGTCTTCCACACTGGGCGCAGCGCCGTCATGCCGGGCACGCGTTTCTTGGCGACCAGCAGATACACGCCGCCGGCCATCGGCCACCAGCGGTCGCCGGCCTTCTCCAGAAAGAACAAGCGCTCGCGCAGGCGGTCGCTGGCAAACGGCGGGCGGTAATAGAGCATCCTGCCCTGGGTGGGCTCGAATTCGAGCAACGCCAGCCAGTCCTTGATGCGCGCCAGATGCAGGAACCGCCCGCACCACGGCGCGCGCCCCTGCTTGTGCAGGAACAGCCGCCGCAGCCCCCAGCAACTGAACGGATTGAAGCCGAGGATCACCACATGCCCCTCGGGCGCGAGCACGCGCTGTACTTCGCGCAACACCTGGTGCGGATCGGGGGAAAATTCCAGGGTGTGCGGCAGCAGCACCAGATCGACGCTGCGCGTCTCGAACGGCAGGGCGTCGGCCACGCCGTAGACCGGCGCGACATTGTTGAAGTCGTGGCTGTCCGGGACATCCAGCACGATGCGGGTCGGCGCGACCACGCCTTCGAGGAGATCGTGCCGGCCGATATGGCCGAGTTGCACGGCCACGGTGCCGTACAGTTGCGGCCAGACGGCGCGCAGTTGATGCGCCTCGGTGGCCTGCAACGACCGGCCAAGTGGCGTCTCGAACCACGCGCACAGGCGCCGGCGCAACAGCGCCTGGACATCGCATTCGCGCATTGACGCGTTCATGGCCGGGCCCCAGACTGAGAATTATGGAGCCCGTTTTACACGTCCCGGCGTTTCAGGACAACTATATCTGGTTGATCCGCGGCCGCTCGCCGGACCGGGTCGCGATCGTCGATCCCGGCGACGCCGCGCCGGTGCTGGCGGCGCTCGCCGAGCGGCGGCTCACGCCGGTCGCGATCCTCTGCACCCATCACCACGCCGATCACGTCGGCGGCGTGGCCGAGCTGCTCGCGCAGTTTCCTGTGCCGGTGTACGGCCCGGCGCGCGAGCGCATCGAGGGCGTCAGCCATCCGCTCGCCGAAGGCGCGCGCGTGATCGTGCCGGAACTCGGCCTCGACTTCGCGGTGCTCGATATTCCGGCGCACACCGCCGGCCACATCGCCTACCATGGCGGCGGTCTTCTGTTCTGCGGCGACACGCTGTTCTCGGCCGGGTGCGGACGGCTGTTCGAGGGCAGCGCCGCGCAGATGGCGCAATCGCTCGCCAAGCTCGCCGCCCTGCCGGACGACACGGCGGTGTATTGCGGCCACGAATACACCGCCGCCAACCTGCGCTTCGCGCTCGCGGTCGAGCCGGACAACCGCGCCGCCCAGGCGCACCTCGCCCAGGTGTTGGCCTGGCGGGCCGCCGGCCGGCCGAGCCTGCCCTCGACCGTCGGTCGGGAGCGGCGCATCAACCCGTTCCTGCGCACCCACGAGCCGGCGGTGCGGGCCGCCGCCGAACGGCACGCCGGCCGGGCGCTGGCCACGGCCACCGAGGTATTCGGCGTGCTGCGGGCCTGGAAGGACGGGTTTTCCGAGTAGCATCCAGGTTGACGCCGCCCCGTCCGCCCCCTACCATGGGAAATACATGAGCCTTACAAAGACGAAGCACTATCGGCTGTATGTTGTTGTAAGCGCGCTCACCGCCCTCTCCCTGGGGGCGGGCTGTGCTTCACTTCCCTCCGAATCCGACGCGCCGGGCCAGGACATGGCCGCCACGTCCGTCACTGCGCGCAGCGCCAAGGCCGCGCCGACCGCCGGCCAGCTCCAAAGCGAACGCAACATCCAGTACGCCAATCTGTGGGATCGAATTCGCGCCGGCCTGAGCCTGCCGACGCTCGACAGTCCGCACATCGCCCGCCACGAGTTGTGGTTCGCCAACAATCCGGAATTCATGGAGGCGATGGTCGGGCGGGCGCGCCTGTATCTTTACTATATCGTCGAGGAGGTCGAGAAGCGCGGCATGCCGATCGAGATCGCGCTGTTGCCGGCGATCGAGAGCGCCTACAAGCCGTACGCCTACTCGCGCGCCAAGGCCTCCGGCCTGTGGCAATTCATCCCGTCCACCGGCCGGCTCTATGGGCTGCATGCCAACTGGTGGTACGACGGCCGGCGCGACGTGATGGCCTCGACCCAGGCGGCGCTCGATTACCTGGAGAAACTCAAGACCGATTTCGACGGCGACTGGCAACTGGCGCTGGCCTCGTACAACTGCGGCGAGGGCAAGGTGGCGCGACTGCTCGAGGCCAATCGGCGCAAGGGGTTGCCGGCCACCTACAGCGCCCTGAAAACCCTGCCGCGCGAGACCCAGCACTACGTGCCGCGGCTGATGGCGTTCGTGAACATCGTATCCGACCCGGCGAAGTACGGGGTGCAACTCGCGCCGATCCCGAACGAACCGTATTTCGAGCGCGTCGACGCCGGTTCGCAGGTCGATCTGGGCGTGGTCGCCCGACTCACCGATCTGCCGGTCTCCGAGCTTTACCAGATCAACCCCGGCTACAGCCGCTGGATCACCGACCCGAACGGACCGCACCACCTGCTGGTGCCGGCCGATAAAAAGGACATGCTGCTGGCCGGCCTGAGCACCCTGCCCGATGAGGAGCGCGTGCAGTGGGCGCGCCACGAGGTGCAACGCGGCGAGACCATCAACCAGATCGCGCGCAAGCACAACGTCACGGTCGACGCGCTCAAGAGCGCCAACCATCTCACCGGCACCGGCCTGGCCACCGGCCAGAACCTGCTGATCCCGGCCGCCCCCGGCAAGCTCGCCCAGGCCGGCCCGCCGCCCACCCCGGCCCCGGCCGCCAAGCAGGCGTCGGTACCGGTCAACCAGGACAAGGTGCACGTCGTCCATCGGGTGCGCACCGGCGACACGCTCTGGAACATCGCCAAGCGCTACAGCGTGAACATCGCGCAACTGCGGGAATGGAACCTGCTCGGTCCGAAGGACGCCATCAAGCTCGGCCAGAAGCTCACCGTCTGGACCCACCGCGCCAATGCCTCGGCCAGCCTGGCGCAGATCCCGCCCGGCTGAGGTCGCGGAAGATTTTGCCACGTGGGCAAGGCGGCAACGTCCACGACGCCCCCGGAAGTGTGGTTAGAACCTATCAAAAAATATAAGTAGGGTGGGCACCGCCCACCGCCAGACTGCTTAACGAAGCTGTGTTGGTGGGCGATGCCCACCCTACGCCCGCCATGGATGGCGGAAGTGCGGAAAACGCAGGAGCAGTTTTTCCGCCGAAGATATGCCGGAGTATTTTTTGAGATAGGTTCTAGTGTTCTCCGGTCTTTCCCTATGTTCCCCGTGGTTGAACCCTCGGCCTAACCCGTCCCAGCGTCGAACAACGAGGCGTGCAATAGCGCCTGGGTATATTCATGTTTGGGCGCCGCGAACAGCACCTCGGTCTCGCCGGTCTCGACCACTTGCCCGGCGCGCATCACGATCAGGCGGTGCGCCATGGCGCGGATCACCCGCAGGTCGTGGGTGATGAACAGATAACTCATGCCATGCTTGCGTTGCAGATCGCGCAGCAGTTCCAGTACCTGCTTCTGCACCGAGACATCCAGGGCGCTGGTCGGCTCGTCCAGCAGGATCAGCTTCGGCTCGAGCACCACCACGCGCGCGATGGCGATGCGCTGACGCTGACCGCCGGAAAACTCGTGCGGATAGCGCCACAGCATGGTTTCATCCAGGCCCACCTCCTCCAGCACCTTGACGATGCGCGCGCGCCGCTCGCTTTTTGACAATTGCGGGAAATGGATGCGCAGTCCCTCGCCGACGATCTGCTCGACGGTCAGGCGCGGCGACAGCGACGAATACGGGTCCTGAAACACCGCCTGAAAATCCCGGCGTTTCGGCCGCAGCGCGCGTTGCGGCAGGTCGGTAAGCGATTCACCGTCGAAACGGATCGTGCCGCGGCACTGCTCGAGACGCAGCACGCACAGCCCCAGGGTCGATTTTCCGGAACCGGACTCGCCCACGATCCCGAGGGTTTCGCCGGCGCGCAAATCGAGGCTCACGTCGTCGACCGCCCGCACCTCGCCGACGCGGTGGCGGAAAAACCCGGCCTTGATCGGGAAATGGCAATGCAGCCGATCGACCTCGAGCAGCCGCGGGTGGCGGGCAATCGCGCGCTGCTCGTCGGCCTCGATCAGGCGCTGCGGGCGGCTGTTGATGAGCATGCGGGTATAGGGGTGACGGGGGTTGGCGAACAACTCATCCACCCGGCCCTGTTCGACGACCCGGCCGCTCTGCATCACGCACACGCGCTCGGCAAAGCGCTGCACCATGTTGAGGTCGTGGGTGATCATCAGCACCGCCATGGAAAATTCCTTCTGCAAATCCTCCAACAGGTTCAGGATCTGCAACTGAATGGTCACGTCGAGCGCCGTGGTCGGCTCGTCGGCGATCAACAGCTTCGGCGAACAGGCCAGCGCCATGGCGATCATGACGCGCTGGCGCTGGCCGCCCGAAAGCATGTGCGGGTAAGTGTCGAAACGCTTGTCCGGATCGGGGATGCCGGTGCGCGCCAGCAATTCGAGCATGCGGGTGCGCGCCGTGGCGCGGTCCACGCCCTGGTGCGCGATCAGCGGCTCGATCAACTGTTCGCCGATGGTGTAGAGCGGATTGAGCGAGGTCATCGGCTCCTGGAAGATCATGGCGATCTCCTTGCCGCGCACCGCACGAATGCCGGCCTCGTCGAGACGCAGCAGATCGCGGCCCTCGAAACCGATCTTGCCGTGCGGGTAGGCGACCTGGCCGGGATCGTTGAGTTGCAGGATCGACAACGCCGTGACGGTCTTGCCGGAGCCGGATTCGCCGACCAGTGCGAGCTTCTCGCCGGGCGCGATCTGGAACGTCACGTCCTGGATCACGTCCGAATACGCCCCGTGACGGCCGAAGCGCACCGCCAGGTTGTCGATCGAAAGCAGGGGTTCGGTCGGTTTCATGGTCAGGAGCGCCGGGTATCCATGGCCTCGCGCAAGGCCTCGCCGATGAAAATCAGCAACGCCAGCGCCCCGACCAGCACGCCGAAGGTGGTGATCGACAGCCACCAAGCCTCGATATTGTCCTTGCCCTGCGACAACAGCTCACCGAGGCTGGGCGTGGTCGGCGGCACGCCCAGACCGAGAAAATCCAGGCTGGTGAGCGCCAGGATCGCGCCGCTGATGCGGAACGGCAGGAACGTGATCACCGGCGTCATGCCGTTCGGCAGCAGGTGGCGCCACATGATGGCGGTATTCGTCACGCCCAGGGCGCGCGCCGCCTTGACGTACTCCATGTTGCGGCCGCGCAGGAATTCGGCGCGCACGTAGTCGGCCAGTCCCATCCAGCCGAACAGCGATAGCAGAATAATCAGCAGCAGCACGCTCGGCTGGAAGATCGACGCGAAAATGATGAGCAGGTACAGTTCCGGCATGGAGTTCCAGATCTCGATCACGCGCTGAAAGGCGAGATCGAAGCGCCCGCCGTAATAACCCTGCAACGCGCCCAGCAGCACGCCGATGAAAGTGCCGACCACGGTGAGCGCGAAACCGAACAGCACCGACAGCCGGAAACCGTACAGCAGCCGCGCCAGCACGTCGCGCCCGCGGTCGTCGGTGCCGAGCAGATTCACGGCCGAGGGCGGCGAGGGATTGGGATGGTCGGTGAAATAGTTGATGGTGTCGTAGCGATAGGGGTTGGGCGCATACAGCGCCCAGTTGCCGTCCTTGCTCAACAGCCGTTTGACATAGGGATCGAGGTAATCGGTGGGCGTGTCGAAATCGCCGCCGAACGCGGTCTCGGGGTAATCCCTGACCACCGGGAAGTAATACTGACCCTGATAGTGCACCACCAGCGGCCGGTCGTTGCTCAGCACCTCGGCGAACAGGCTCAGGATGAACAGCACGCCGAACAACCACAGGCTGGCAAAACCCAGGCGGTTGGCCCGGAAGCGTCGCCAGCGGCGCTGGGCCGGTGACAGGTGTAGCGCCAGTCCGGAGGCCGCGGTGCTCATTTCGCCACCTCCGCAATCGCGCGACAAACTGTTAGTGCCAGCTGTCGGTGGCCGGTGCCAATTCGCCGGTCGCCCCCACTGACGTGGGGCCCCACTCCGCGGCTCATGTCCCCACCGCCTCGAACTGGATGCGCGGGTCGATCAGCACGTAGCACAGATCCGACAACAGCTTGGCGACCAGCCCCAGCAGGGTGAACAGATACAGCGTGCCCAACACCACCGGGTAATCGCGCTTCAGCACCGACTCATACGACAACAACCCCAGCCCGTCGAGCGAGAAAATGGTTTCGATCAACAGGCTGCCGGTGAAGAACGCGCCGATGAAGGCCGCCGGGAAGCCGGTGACCAGGGGGATCATGGCGTTGCGGAAGATATGCTTGTAGAGCACGGTGTTCTCGCCCAGCCCCTTGGCGCGCGCGGTCAGCACGTATTGCTTGCGGATTTCCTCGAGGAAACTGTTCTTGGTGAGCATGGTCATGACCGCGAAGCTGCCGACCGTCATGGCGATGACCGGCAGCACCATGTGCCAGAGATAATCGCCGATCCTTCCGAACCAGCTCAGCTCCTGCCAATTGTCGGACACCAGTCCACGCAGCGGGAACAGGTCCCAGAAACTGCCGCCGCCGAACAGCACCAGGAGCGCGATGCCCAGCACGAAACCGGGGATGGCGTAGCCGATCAGGATAACGATGCTGGTGGCGACATCGAACGGGCTGCCGTCGCGTACCGCCTTGGCCACGCCCATGGGGATGCAGGTGAGGTAGACGATGAAGAACGTCCACACCCCGAGGCTGATCGACACCGGCAGTTTCGAGACGATCAGCTCCATGACCGATTTGTGCTGAAAATAACTTTTGCCGAGGTCGAAGGTGAGATAGCTCTTCATCATCTCGACGAAGCGCTCGTGCGCCGGCCGGTCGAAGCCATACAGCGCCTGGAGCTCCTTGAGACGGTCGGCATCCAGGCCGGTGGCGCCGCGATACAGCAGCCCTTCCACGCCGCTGCTGGCCTCGCCGCCGCCCGGTCCCTGGCGCTGGAGTTCATGGATCAACTGTTCGACCGGCCCACCGGGAACGAACTGGGTGACGACGAACGTCACCAGCATCACCCCGAAGACCGTCGGGATCATCAGCAGCAGACGCTTGAGGATATAGGCGAACATGTCGTTAGAGATTATGTATGATTATTTGTCGCAAAGACGCGAAGACGCAAAGGTAAAAATATTTACTCCTAGGATCAAAAGAAATATCGTCCTATCTTTCAGCTGTATTTTTTCATTTGGCATTAAAGTCTTCTTTGCGCCTTCGCGACTTTGCGTCAAATGTTCATAGGTTTCCATTATTTTCGCCAGGCGGTACGCAACATCCAGCCGTCGGCGCCGAAATACAACGGCAGGCGCTCGGGGAAGCCGAACTTGTCCCAATGGGCGACGCGGTGCGCGCCGATGTACCAGTTCGGCACCAGGTATTCGCCGTGCAGCAGCACCCGGTCGAGGGCACGCGCCGCGCTGATCAGCTGCTGGCGATCCGGCGCGTAAATCAGCTTCTCGATCAGCGCGTCGACCACCGGGTCCTTGATGCCGATGCTGTTGTTGGAGCCCTCCTGATCGGCCGCCGAGGAATGCCACAGGCTCATCAATTCA
>JACREH010000009.1 GCA_016218345.1 Gammaproteobacteria bacterium
CCCATGACCCGCCAGGCGTTCTGGCACGCCATCAAGCGCTATGCGCGCCAGGCCGGCCTCGAGCGCGCGCCGTCTCCCCATACCCTGCGCCACGCCTTCGCCACCCACCTGCTCAATCACGGCGCCGATCTGCGCGTGGTGCAGATGCTGCTCGGCCACGCCGACCTGTCCACCACCCAGATTTACACCCAGGTGGCGCGCGAGCGCCTGAAGGGCCTGCACGCGCGCCATCACCCGCGCGGTTAAGCCGGTCAACCGGCTGCGGCGTGGCGCGTTGTACCTCCTAACGGGCAGTCATAAAGGTATGCCCTGATCTTACAGGAGGACAGTATGCGGAATTTTCAGAACACGGCGGCCAAACGCGCCGCACTATTGATAGTGATCGGTGCCCTGAGCATGGCCGTTTACGCGTGGGGCGCGCCGTTGCCGGCGGACGGCGTGGCGGTGCGCCCCTGTCCCGGCGAGCGCTTTCGCCAGGCCGACAGCGACGGCGACGGTGCCTTGAACAAGGACGAGGCGCTGCGCGGCATGCCGCGCATCGCCAGGAACTTCGAGGCCATCGACACCGATCACAGCGGCCGGGTCTCGTGCGATGAGCTGCGGGCATTTATTCAGGCTCGCCGCAAGGTGCTGTGCGAGGGATCGAAGTAACCCGGAGCGGCGCGCCGGTGCGCACGATCGCTCCCGCGGGTGTCGCGGACGGTTTTACTCATACCGACAAGGGGCGGACGCTGGTCAGCAGCCAATCGATCGAGCAGTTTCTGGCGGGCATCGAGCGCCGGGCGTTGCGCATGGCGCAATTCGCCACCGGCAACAGCGACGAGGCCCTGGACCTGGTGCAAGAGGCGATGATCGGCCTGGTGCGCGGTTACCGCGGCCGGCCGCCCGACGAATGGGCGCCGCTGTTCCATCGCATCCTGCAAAGCCGGATCCGCGACTGGCAGCGCCGCAGCAGGGTGCGCAACCGCTGGCGCGCCTGGCTGCATTCCAGCGACCCCGATGACGACTCCCGCGACCCTTGGCAGGACATCGCCGACCCCGGCGCCAAAACGCCGGGCGAGCAACTGGCGCTCACCGACGGCGCGCGTGCCCTCGAAACGGCGCTGCGCGCCTTGCCGGCTCGCCAGCGCGAGGCATTCCTGTTGCGGGTTTGGGAAGGTCTGGACGTCGCCCAGACCGCCTATGCCATGGGTTGCTCGGAAGGCAGCGTCAAAACTCACTATTCACGCGCCGTGCACAGCCTGCGCGATTCACTGGAGGACCACTGGGAATGACCACCGGGAACGAAGAACAGGCGTTTATCGCCAAGGCCAAATCCATTCTGGATCGCTCCGCCGACACGCTCGAAGGGCGCGAGCGCGCGCGCTTGCAGGCCGCGCGCCGCACGGCGCTCGCCCAGGCGGCCGCGCCGCGGTTCGTTGCCCCGTTGTGGGTGCTTGGCGCGGCGGCGGGACTGGCGGTGGTAGGCGTGGCCGCTCTGTGGACCTGGCAACACAGCGCACCGCCGCCCATGGCCGCCACGGTCGAGGACGCCGAGTTGTTGTTCGCCGCCGACAACGTCGAGCTCTATCAACACCTGGAGTTTTACCGCTGGCTGGCGGCCAAGGAGCGCTCCGGCTAAACGGCCATGGCTAAGATGATCTTCTCGTTCGTGGCATTGCTGATGCTGACCGGCGTCGCCCGGGCCGCGGACCTCGCCTGGAGCGATTTGTCGCCGGCCGAACAGCAAATCCTCAAGCCGTTCGCCGGCCGTTGGTCGCAACTGCCGCCCGAGCGGCGCGAGCGTCTGCGTCAGAACGCCGGACGCTGGCAGGAGATGACACCCGAGCAGCGCCAGCGCGCCCGCCAGGGCATGGAGCAATTGCGGCAACTGCCGCCGGAGGAGCGCGAACGCATCCGCGCGCACCAGCAGGAATTCCGACAACTGCCGCCGCACGAGCAGGAACGCATCCGCCGGCAACGTCAATGGTTTCAACAACTGCCCGAGGAACAAAAGCGCGCGCTTCAGGAGAAATGGCGGGGCCTCACGCCGCGGCAGCGCGAGGAGTTCAAGGAAAAAATGCGCGACCTGACGCCCGCGCAGCGCCGGCAATTCCTCTCCGACCGGGACCGGACGCACCCGGAATAGCCCCGGATCGGGGCTGGCTAGTTCTCGGCCAGCGCAGTAATCACGATCCGCACATCGTCCGATCGCCGGCATGTTCGGCGATCGCCTTGCAGGGCAGGACCACGTCCGGACGGCCGAGATGATAACCCTGGGCGTAATCGACGCCGTACTCCGCCAGCAGGCGCAGACTGTCCGCGTTCTCGACGAACTCGGCGACGGTTCGCTTGCCCAGGGCATGGGCGATGTCGTTCATGGCCTTGACGACCGCCTGATCCACCGGACTGGTCGCCAGGTTCCTGACGAAGCGGCCGTCGATCTTGATCTCGTTCACCGGCAGGTCCTTGAGGTAGGCGAACGACGACAGGCCCGAGCCGAAATCGTCCAGCGCGGTGCGGCAGCCGATCTGCTGCAACCGGGAAAGAAACGACTCGGCGCGGGTCATGTCGGCGATCGCCACGGTCTCGGTCACCTCGAAGGTCAGCGCCGCCGGATCGACTCCGGTTTTTTCGAGCCAGGCGAGGATCAGATCGCAGACACCGTGATCGGTCAGGGTCTGGCCGGAAAGGTTGATCGAATAACGCAGCTGCGGCAGCCGCCGGCGCTGGATCGCCAGGGTTTCGATGGCGTTCCGCACCACCCATTTGTCGATTTCCACGGCCAGACCGAAGCGCTCCGCCGATGGCAGGAAACCCCCGGGAAGAATCAGATCGTCGTGCTCGCCCTGGAGACGGATCAGCACCTCGTAGGCCTCGATCTCGCCGTCGGCGACGCGCACGATCGGCTGGCAGGCGAGGGCGAAACGGCCGTGTTCGATGGCCTCCTTGATGCGTCGCGACCAGCCCATGTCGATGGCCATGGTCGCGACATGCTGCTCGTCCGCGTTGCTGAACACGTGCACGCGATTGCGCCCGCTGCGCTTGGCCAGGTGACAGGCGAAATCGGCGCGCGACAGCACCTCTTCCGCCGTGCCCGCGCCGGCACCGATCGGCGCCACGCCGATCGAGCAGCCGATGTCCACGCGTTCCTGCCCGTGCCGGAACTGATAACTGGACAGTGCGGTGCGGAACGATTCGGCCACCTGACCGGATTGATCCTGGCCGGTGTTGTACAAGAGCACGGTGAATTCGTCGCCGCCCAGGCGCGCGATCAGGTCGCTCTTGCGGGCGCGCTTGTTCAGGATCGAGGCGACCTCGATCAGGAGTTTGTCGCCGGCGGCGTGCCCGAGGGTGTCGTTGATGTATTTGAAATTATCGAGATCGATATAGAGCAGCGCATGGCCCTGTTGGCCGCCGCGCGCGGCGCGTGCCACCACGCGTTCCAACTCGTCCTGAAAAAAGCTGCGATTATAAAGCCCGGTGAGGCCGTCATGCTCGGCCATGGCCTTGAGATGTTCCATCAGCGCCTTGCGTTCGCTGATGTCCGCCACCAGGCCGGTGTACAGCGGCCGGCCCTGGAGTTCGATTCGACTTATCTTGATGGCGAGCTGGAAGGTCTCGCCGTCCTTGCGCCGGCCGATCATCTCGCCCTCATGGCCGATCAGCCGACGAATTTCGGTGCGCATGAAGTGCTCCAGATAGCCGTGGCGCTGATGGCGGCTGTCGGGCGGCGGGATCAGGAGCGCCAGGGTCTTGCCGATCAGTTCCTGTTCGCTGTAACCGAACAGCTTCTCGGCGGCGTGGTTGCAACTCTCGATGTGACCGTGCTCGTCGAACGTCAGGATACCCTCGGCGGCGTTGTCCAGAATCGTTTCGAGGCGTTGTTGGCGGCTGTGCACCTGGTCGCGCATGTGGCCGAATGCTTCGATCAGATCGTGGGTCTCGCTGGTTGTGGTATCGAGGATGACGACGTCGCTGGCGCCCTGGGCCTCGGCCTTGAGCGCGGCCGCGACCGTCGCCACCGGACGGCGCACGGTGTGCTCGAACAACAGATAGCCGCCGGCGGTCACGGCGATGCCGATCAGCGCCAGCAGCCACAGGGTATGGGACAACTCGTCGGCGATACGGCTGAGCGCGCCCATGTCCTGGATGGAGAACGCGTCGATCGCGGTTTGCAGACGGTCGGTGGATTCATGCACCCGTGTAAATAGCGGGTGGATCACTTCGTGCAGCATCGGCAGGTCGGTGCGCCAGCGTTCCGATTGCATGATCGCCTGGACCTCGCGATACCGGCGCTGCCACTCGCGGCTCAAGCCGAGCATGCTTGCGAGCGATTCGGATTGTTGAAATTCCAGGGCGTGGCGCTTGTCGAGCGCCGAGAGTTGCGCCAGCAGCCGTTCCACGCCCTCGGCATACAGAGCGATGTTGGCCGCCTGGGCGCGCATGCTGGCTTCCGGCTCGCCGAAGATGAAAAATCGATTGGATACCCAGGTCCGGAACGCGCCGATCATCAAGGTCCAGGTGTGGCGGCTGTCGGCGAACAGCCGATAAATTTCCGTCTGATCGTTCTGGGAACGGCGCTCATCGGCCTCGTCCATCGCCAAGGTGGCGGCGGTGTAAAAACTGTCGTTGGCCGGCAGCATATGGTTGACCATCACCGGCATCGCGGGCAGCAGTTTTTCGACATCGACGCGCACCGCCAACAAACGCTCGGTCTGGCCCTTTAGCTCTTCGAGCGTCGTCGCCAGGGTCTCGACGTCGTTTGGCAACGTCGTAGAGTCGGCTATCCAAGGCGACGCCGCCAGCTCGCGGCTGAGTGCCAGGGCGGTATTCAAGTCGTCCTGCAGTCTTTTCGCCCGGGCGGCCTCGGGCGCCAACAGAAAATTGTACAGATGGTCCTCCGACTCCCAGATGCTTCCCACGAGCCGGTGCAGGATCTGGCGGGCCTGGTGCCGCACCTCGGTGTTACCGGCCGCGCGGTGGACGGTGTCGCCGACCTGAATTCCCCCCACCCAGGCGGCCGCCAGCAGGAACAACACAAACAACGCCGCCACCGCCAGGTAGCGCGTGCGCAGACTGCCTCGCCGTCCGCTCGTTGCGAACAGTCGGATCATGCGGTTTTGCTCCGTGTCTCGATCGGGACGGTGCGTCGGCCGGTCATGTGTGCAGAACGAAGGGTATTGTTATCGTAGCGATGCCCGCCGTTAAGTATAGCCATGCCCCGGCGCGGGCGCGGTATACTTTGCTGGAATGCGGGGAAATTCCCGCCTACCCTTCAGGCAGACGCTCGCTACCGACATGTCCTACCTCTATATCCGCCGCTTTGCCGCGCTTCGGACCGCGGATGTCGCCGTGGTCGGGGGGAAAAACGCCTCGCTTGGTGAGTTGATCGGCGGCCTGGGGGGAGAGGCGATACCGGTGCCGAACGGCTTCGCCACCACCGCCCAGGCATATCGCGATTTCCTGACCCATAACCGCCTGGACCAGGCCATCGGGACCATCCTGGCCGGGCTCGATGCGCGCGACCTCGCCCGCCTGGAACGGACCGGCGCCGAGATCCGCGCGCTGATCGGCGCCGCCCGGCTGCCGCCGCGGCTCGCCCAGGAGCTGGCCGCCGGCTACGCCGAACTGGCGGCGGAATACGGCCCCGAGCCGGACGTGGCGGTGCGCAGCTCGGCCACCGCCGAGGATCTGCCGGAGGCGTCGTTCGCCGGTCAGCAGGACACGTTGCTCAACATTCGCGGCGTCGAGGCGCTGCTGGCGGCCTGCCTGCGCGTGTATGCCTCGCTGTTCAACGACCGCGCCATCTCCTATCGCGCCAGCCGCGGTTACGATCATCTGCGCGTGGCGCTCTCGATCGGCGTGCAGAAGATGGTGCGTTCCGATCTGGCCTGCGCCGGCGTCATGTTCACGCTCGATACCGAATCCGGCTTTCGCGACGTGGTGGTGGTGAACGCCGCCTACGGCCTGGGCGAGAACGTGGTGCGCGGCACGGTCAACCCGGATGAATTCTATGTGTTCAAGCCGACGCTGCGCGCCGGCAAGCGGCCGATCCTCAAGCGTCAGCTCGGCGACAAGACCCAGAAACTGATCTACGCCGAGGCAGCGGCGGGGGGCACGACGACACGTAACGTCGAGGTCGCAGCCTCCGACCGCCGGCGATTCGCGCTCAGCGACGATGAGCTGTTGACACTGGCCGGGTACGGTGCGGCGATCGAACGTCATTATTCGAAAGCGGCCGGCCGGCCGATGCCGATGGACATCGAGTGGGCCAAGGACGGTGTGAGCGGCCGGCTGTTCGTCGTGCAGGCGCGCCCCGAGACCGTGCGCTCGCGCGAGTCCGCCAACGTCTACGAGGTCTATCACCTCGAACGCCGCGGCACGGTGCTGACCAGCGGCAAGAGCGTCGGACGCCGGATCGCCGCCGGCGTGGCGCGCAGCATCGTGAACGTCACCGACATGCGTCAACTCAGGCCGGGCGAGATCCTGGTCACCGACATGACCGACCCGGATTGGGAACCGGTCATGAAGATCTCAGCCGCGGTCGTCACCAATCGCGGCGGGCGCACCTGTCATGCCGCGATCGTGGCGCGCGAGCTCGGCATTCCCGCGGTGGTCGGTTGCGGCAATGCCACCGCGACACTCGCCGCCGGTCAGGAGGTGACGGTATCGTGCGCCGAGGGCGACAGCGGCCAGGTTTACGCCGGCCGCCTGGCGTTTCGCATCGAGCGGGTGGCGTTGGGTGACATGCCGCGGCCGCGCACCCGCATCATGATGAACCTGGCCAATCCCGAACAGGCCTTCGATCATTCGTTTCTGCCGAACGACGGGGTCGGTCTGGCGCGCCTGGAATTCATCATCGGCCGCAGCATCCAGGTGCACCCGCGCGCGCTGCTCGAATACCAGTCGCTGACCGCGGACGAGCAGCGCCAGGTCGATCGGCTGACCGCCGGGTACGCCGACCGCGAACATTATTTTATCGAACGCTTGGCCGAGGGCATCGCCATGCTGGCGGCGGCGTTTTATCCCAAACCGGTGATCGTGCGCCTGAGCGACTTCAAGTCGAACGAATATGCCACCCTGCTCGGCGGCCGGCATTTCGAGCCGCACGAGGAGAACCCGATGCTCGGCCTGCGCGGCGCCTCGCGCTACCACGACCCCAGCTTCCGCGAGAGTTTCGCGCTCGAGTGTCGGGCGTTGCAGCGGGTGCGCGCCGAGATGGGCCTGGACAACGTCGCGGTGATGATCCCGTTCGTGCGCAGCGTCGAGGAAGGGCGACGGGTACTGGACGACATGCGCGCCCACGGCCTGGAACGCGGCCGCGACCGGCTCAAGGTCTATCTGATGTGCGAGATCCCGGCCAACGCGCTGCTGGCCGATGAATTCCTGGAGTGGTTCGACGGGTTCTCGATCGGCTCCAACGACCTGACCCAGCTGACGCTCGGCGTCGACCGCGATTCCGGGCTGGTGACGGGGTTCGACGAGCGCGACCCGGCGGTGTTGAAACTGATGGCGGCGGCGATCGCCGCCGCCCGCGCCCGCGGCAAGTACGTCGGTATCTGCGGCCAGGCGCCGTCGGACTATCCCGAAATCACCCAGTGGCTGGTGGCGCAGGGCATCGATTCGATCTCGCTCAATCCCGACAGCGTCATTCCCATGACCCAGGTGGTGCTGGAGGCCGAGCAGGCGGCCGGCGCGCCGGGTCGGTCGAAACCCTGAGCGCCGGCGGCGGAATCATGCCTGGCAGGCGTGGGTCCAAGATAGTATGATCGACCGCGAATTTTTCAACGAGAGCGCTACTTTAATGAAATATTTCCGCTATTTTGTCGTGGCAAGCATGGTTGCCGGAATGCTGTATCTGCCGGCGCTGGCGGCCGACCCCGATGTGGCCAAGCTCAAGAAGAAGGCCGAGACCACCCTCGGTCTGACCTTCGACGAGGTCAAGCCGACCCCGGTCGCCGGCCTGTACGAGGCGGTGGTTGGTACGCGTGTGGTGTACATCAGTGCCGACGGCAACTACATGCTCAACGGCGATCTGGTCGATCTCACGGCGCGAAAAAACCTGAGCGAGGCCCGGCGCGCGACCCTGCTCAACAAGGTCCTCGACCAGATCGGCGAGGCCAACATGATCGTGATCGGACCGGCCAAGCCGAAACGCACGATCACCGTGTTTACCGACGTCGATTGTCCGTATTGCGCCAAGCTGCACCTGGAGGTGCCGGAGCTGACCAAGAACGGGGTCAAGGTGCGTTACCTGCTGTTCCCGCGCGGCGGTCTCGATTCGGAGACCTATAAGCGTTCGGTGGCGGTGTGGTGCGCCGCCGACCGCGTGAAGGCCATCGGCATCGCCAAGAACGGCGGCAAGATCGACATGAAGACCTGCGACAACCCGGTCGCCAGACATTACCAGATGGGCAAGGATCTCGGCATCGAAGGCACGCCGACCATCCTGATCGACGACGGCCAGATACTGCCCGGCTATCTTCCGGCGGCGCGTCTGCTCGATACCCTCGAGATCAAGAAGGGCTAGCCGCGCGCCGGCCGGTCGAGCGGGGCGGCATCCAGATATTTCCCGGCATGTCGGTGTCGAGCATCGACCGCCGGCCGGACGACTTCTTAATGAAGTGAGCCGCGGAGACCATGACGTCGGCACGAGACCTGGAAATCGCCGAACTGCATAAAGAACTGACCAATATCCGCCAGGGTCTGGGCGCGCTGGTCCGGCATAACGAGCGCATCTGGGCGGGGTTCCGGCAGATCGAGATCGGCATGATCGGCGCGCAATCCCTGCGCGAGGTCGTCGAGATACTCAGCGCCCAGATCCCGGCGTTGTTTCCGCACGTCGCCTGCGTGAGCCTGGCCTGCCTGGATCCGGCCCGCGAACTCACCCAGTTGTTGCAGGCCGCGCCCGGCGCGGCGGTGCCCGGTTCATTCGTGGTCGTCAGCCCCGAGCAACTGGCGGCGCTCGACGTCGCATCCGGTAAACCGCGCCTCGGGCCGTCCGACCCCGCGCTCGTGGAGCGGTTGTTTCCGGACTGCGACCGGCGGGAACTCGGATCGATGGCGCTGATCCCGCTCAAACTGCGCGGCCAACTGATCGGCTGTCTGAATCAGGCCAGCCGCGATCCCGGCCATTTCTCGAAGACCTCGGCCACCGATCTGATCGAGCACCTGGCTGCGGTCACCGCCATGTGCATCGACAACGCCGTAAACCACGAACGCCAGAAGATCGACGGCCTTACCGACGCCCTCACCGGCATCGCCAACCGCCGGCTGTTCGATCACCGCCTGCGCGAGGAGATCAGCCATTGGGCCCGTCATGGCCGGCCGTTGTCCTGCATCCTGGCGGATATCGACCGCTTCAAGGAAATCAACGATCGGCACGGCCACGGCGTCGGCGATCAGGTGCTGCGCGACGTGGCCGCGGCGCTGGCGCGCAATCTGCGTTTCGGTGACGTGTTGGCGCGTTACGGGGGCGAGGAGTTCTGCCTGTTGCTGCCGGCCACGACCGCCGCGGTCGGGGCCGCGATCGCCGAGCGCATGCGTCAGGGCGTGGCGGCGCTGGCGTTCGGCGACGATCGCTGGCACGTCACCGTGTCGGTCGGCCTGGCCTGTCTGGAAGGGAATTTCCGCCCGCCCGCCGAGGACGTCGGAGGCTGGCTGGTCGAGCAGGCCGACGCGGCGCTCTATCGGGCCAAACAGTCCGGCCGCAATAAAGTGATCGTGTCCATGCCCGCCTGACCGTGCCGGTCACGCCCGCTGAGTCGTGGGCGGCCAGGGTTGGCCGCGCCGACGCGGGAATCGAATCAGCGCTCAAGGTATTTGAGTTTGTCTTTTACGCCTTCCCACTGCTTGGCATCGTCCGGCGCCGGCTTCTTCTCGGTGAGGGTCGGCCACTGCTTCGCGAGTTCGGCGTTGAGCGCCAGGAACCCGGACTGGTCGGGAGGCACGTCGTCCTCGGCGTAGATGGCGTTGACCGGACACTCCGGCACGCACAGCGTGCAATCGATGCACTCCTCGGGATCGATCACCAGAAAATTCGGGCCCTCGTGAAAGCAATCAACCGGACAGACCTCGACGCAATCGGTGTACTTGCACTTGATGCAGGTTTCGGTGACCACATAGGTCATTTGCCACTCTCCAGCGGGTTTTGCAGACGACACCGGCAACGGCAGAACATGCCCGGCCGGCGATTTTCATCACCGGCCGGTACCAGGTTCTACCCGCCGCGCGTCCGGGAATAGTAATACGATTGTGCCGGTGCTCCGGTACGCATCAAAATCACCGGCGCAGCCATGCCGGCCCCGTTCCGGTCGACTCGGCACGTGCCATAGTCCCGGCATGCGTCACCGGGCGCACGGATGATACACGCGCATGGGTGCGGATGAAATGACGTGCCGGCGTCGATGCGTGCGGAAAAAAGTTTGTTTTATTCGACGGCTATGCTTAGATGTGTAACCGGGGTGTCACAATAAACGGCCCAGCGGACCTGCCCCACAGTCGGGATAGGCGCAGCAAAATCACTAATGGGCTTTATAGACTCGTCGTAATATATTGATTCCATTATAAAATGAGCACGCCGAACCCGGCCGCGTTTCCGCGCCTTACCACCCCCGAGCAACTCGCCCGTGAGACACCCGCGCTCGATCCCAAATACCTGCGCAACTGGTTCGGCAATCTGCCGGTTGCTAATTCCGCCGCGACCGCGCAAGAGGTCTACCGTGTGCTGTGTGGCCTCAACCGCGTCCCGATGGACGCGCGCGACCGGCTCGAACTGCTGGAATTATGCGAGTCGCCGGTCGCCTCCGTGACCACCGGGCTGTTGCCGCATCTCGCGCCGGTGGTGCTGCCGCTGCCCCCCAAAAAACGCCAGCTCGCCGATTTTCTGCGGCAGCTTCAGACCGAAATGGCCTACGGCTATAAGACGTTGCTTCGCGATCTGCATGCCGGTCCGGCCGCCTGGGTCAAACATCCCGATATCATGACGATCGGCATCGAGCGGGCGATTCGCTATCTCGGGCTGTCGCTGTTGCACTCCTACCAGGCCTACCTGCCGTATCCGGCCGGCGTCTGGCGGGAAATCCACGGACTGTATCGTTACGCCGAGGAGAACCACGGACACACCGCGCTGGTGGCTTGCACGGCCGCGAGCGACGCAGCGAAAACCACGATTACAACAAGCTATCTGCAAACCGCGCTATTGGGTGTCTGCAGTCCATATCAATTGCCGCCGAACGAATGCGTTCAGATCCATGCCTTTCTGGGCCTGTGGGCCGACAAGGCGCATATCACGCCGGCGCTCGATGTAACCGATACCGCGGGTCATTTTCTTATCGATCTGTCCGCCGACCTTCCGCCGATAGTCTTTCCGCATGACATCAAGCCGAAGGCCGCGCCGCACCTGCGCCATCTGGTCAGCCTCGAACTGGCACGCGGCGCGCACGCGCTTATCGGCCGCCTTCAAAAAGGCGAGGCGCCGCGGACACTCAATATCGGCTCGGATTGCATCGACACGGCCTGCATCGACATGTTGCAACGCCTGCTCAAGTTCTGGGGGCTGAGCGCAGGACGTCAGTTCAGCAGGCGTCCCAAGAAGGACAGCCTGCTCTCGGTGTGCACCGGCCTCAAGGCCGTGCATTTTTTCAGCGACGGCCAACGCCCGTTCGCTCCGCCGGAATCGTCCGAGGCGCCGGCGGATGCCGATGTGGAAATCGATCTACAGGGTCCGCCCAGGCATGCGCTCGACATGGACAATGCCGCCCGTACCGTTCCCGAGGAGAATTTTCGCATCGAGCGCTGGCGGATTCGCGATGAGAGCGCCGCCGGCCTGTCGTTACTGCATCTTGGTGAGGAAAGCGTCGCGGTCCGGGTCGGCGATCTGCTGGGCATTCTTAACGAAGATTCGGGGATATGGCGCGTGGGAGTCGTGCGCTGGCTCAAGAACCCCGAGATGGCGATGCTCGAAATGGGCGTGGAGATGCTCGCGCCCGCGGCCCATCCGGCGGCGGTCAAACCGCTGGTCGGCGAGGACCGAAGCACGTCGGCGTATTCGCAGGCGTTGTTACTGCCGGCCGTTGAAGCGTTGCGCCAACCGCTGAGCCTGATCATTGCGCGCGGCAGCTACCAACCCGGGCAAGAGTTGTGGCTGGCGGACGGCCAAGGCCGGCCGCGGCGTGTGCGCCCGCTGCATGTGATCGAGCGCAGCGCGGCGTTCGAACAACTTGCGTTCGCCGAGTTGGGCGCGGGGTAGGGCGGTGATTTTCGGTGGTCCGCGCCTTGGCCGAGCATGGTCCGGAGGATATTTAATTTAACGGAAGGTCTGAACAAGTCCATCCTTGGCTTGTTCAGACATGGCCGCTCCTGCGCATCCTTGCGCCCCTCAGGACGTGGGAAGTGTCGCGAAAGGCCATGGAATGGCCGTAGCGACCGCCCGCGGCATTGGTACATCCCGTGCGGCACAAAAAAAAGAGTGCTCTGTACTATTGGGCGCTTTGCTCATTTTCAACCGCCTACGCGGTTGAAAATGCCCGGCCGTCCTGGCCGGACGGGAACCGCTGACTTAATCAGAGGTTCCCTAACAACGCAATTCAGCGGGCAGACACGGTTCGATCAGACGCTGAATCTCTTGATATATCCGCGGGTTCCCGGCCACCAGATTGCCGCTGTCCAGGTAATTGCCTAGTCCGGCGAAATCGCCGACCCGGCCCCCGGCCTCCTCGATCAGCAGGCAACCGGCCGCCATGTCCCAGGGCTTCAATCCGAACTCCCAGAAACCGTCGAGGCGTCCGCTCGCTACATGCGCCAGGTCGAGGGCCGCCGAGCCGGCGCGGCGCACGCCGCTGGTGCGCGGTAGCAGCACCCGGAAGGTCTCGATCCACGGTTCGAGGTAAGCCATCGACTTGAATGGAAAACCGGTGGCCAGCAGTGCGCCATCGAGATGACCGACGACGCTGACGCGAATGCGCCGGTCGTTGAGCTGCGCGCCGGCGCCGCGCGAGGCGGTGAACAACTCGTCGCGCATCGGGTCGAACACCACCGCCTGATAGGGCTTACCCTGATAGTACACGGCCACCGAAACCGCGTATTGCGGATAGCCGTGCAGATAGTTGGTGGTACCGTCCAGCGGATCGATGATCCATTCGAACTCGTGGCCGGCGTGCCGGCCGCTTTCCTCGGCGAGGATGGCGTGATCGGGATAGGTTCTGCGGATGACGTCGATGATGGCGGCCTCGGCGCGATGATCCACCTGGCTCACGAAATCGTTGCGCCCCTTGGTCTCGATCGTCAGCCGGTCGAGCTCGTGCGAATGGCGCATGATGATCTTGCCGGCGCTCCGCGCGGCCTTGACGGCCGTATTCAGCATCGGATGCATGTCAGTCCCGAATTGTTAAGGTACGAAATGGCGCGCATTGTACCCGGCGCGTCACCGGCGGGAAAGCAAGTTAAGCGGCCACGCCATCCGTTGTATAGTCGCTATTCTTGAAAACGCGGTAACGCGCAGGGGAACCCATGTCGCTCGCTAACATTCGCATCGTGCTGGTGGCGCCGACCCATGCCGGCAACATCGGCGGGACGGCGCGTGCCATGAAGAACATGGCGTTGCACCGGCTGCATCTGGTGTCGCCGGCTGAATTCTCGATCGGCGAGGCCAGCGCCCGCGCCGCCGGCGCCGATGACGTGCTGAATCAGGTGCATGTTCACCCGAACTTAACCGAGGCCCTGGACGGTTGCCGTTACGTCATCGGCACCAGCGCCCGGCCGCGGCGCCTGGCCTGGCCGCAATACGATCCGGCGACCGCCGCCCGGCAACTGGTCGCGGAGGCCGGGCAGGGCGAGGCGGCGCTGGTGTTCGGCGCCGAACGCACCGGGTTGACCAATACCGAACTCGAGCGCTGCCATGGGTTGGTGACGATACCCACCGACCCCGGGTTTTCCTCGCTCAACCTGGCCTGCGCGGTTCAGATCATGGCCTACGAACTGTTCCGGGCCGAGAGCCGCGGCGGGTCGCCCGCGCCGGTCGATCTGGTCGCTCCCGAAGCCATAGCCGACAGCGCCGAGGTCGAGCGGTTCTATCGGCATCTCGAACAGGTTTTGATCGAGATCGGTTTTCACGATCCGCAACACCCGCGCAAGCTCATGCGCCGGCTCATCCGGCTGTTCAGTCGTGTTCGGCTGGAGGTCAACGAGGTCAATATCCTGCGGGGCATTCTGACCGCCATCCAGGAACGGCGAACCCCTCCCAATATTTGACAAAACCACTCGGAAACCGCCTAATAGTCGAAATATAAGTGTTTACTAATGTTCGATCGACTACGCGAAGACATTCGGGTTGTTTTTGAACGCGACCCGGCCGCCCGCTCCCGGCTCGAGGTGTTGACCGCCTATCCGGGTCTGCATGCCGTGGCCATGCACCGGCTTTCGCACCGGCTGTGGGGATGGCACTGGTACTGGCTGGCGCGGGTGTTGTCGCACCTCGGACGCTGGTTCACCGGCATCGAGATCCATCCCGGGGCCACCATCGGCCGGCGGTTTTTCATCGATCACGGCATGGGGGTGGTGATCGGTGAAACTGCGGTCATCGGCGACGATTGCACGCTTTACCATGGAGTCACCCTGGGGGGCACCACTTGGAAGAAAGAGAAGCGTCATCCGACCTTGGGGGTGAATGTGGTGGTCGGGGCGGGCGCGAAGATTCTCGGACCGATCCTGGTCGGCGATAACGCCCGCATCGGCTCCAATTCGGTGATTGTCCGGGATGTGCCGGCCGGCGCCACGGTCGTCGGTATCCCGGGCCGGGTTGTCGCTCGCAAGGACGATATCAAGAACCAGCAGCGGGCGGCCGTGGCCAAGAAGATCGGTTTCGATGCCTATGGCCAAACCCCGGAAATGCCCGACCCGGTGGCCCATGCCCTGGATTGCATTTTCGACCATATCCATCTGGTCGATCACAAGCTGCAAGAACTCGACAAGGCCCTCAAGGCCGCCGGCCTGGTGCCGCCGTCCCGGGAACTCCCGGAGATCGAGACCATCCACCTGGACAGCCCGACCCCTCCCGGCGGGGAAGGCGGCGGCCGAAAAATACCCCCAAAGGAGTAGTTGACTAATATTGTCAGGTAAGTATACTTTCGTATATTAGCAATTACTTGAATAGGTAGAGCAATGAAACTGACAACGAAAGGGCGGTATGCCGTCACTGCGATGCTGGATCTGGCGCTGCGCTACGAACAGGGTGCGGTTACTCTGGCGGATATCGCCGGTCGCCAAGGTATCTCCCTGTCCTACCTCGAGCAGCTGTTCGCCAAGCTGCGCCGGAGCGGTCTGGTAGACAGCGTTCGCGGTCCCGGCGGCGGCTATAATTTGGCGATGGCACCGGCCAAGATTTCGATCGCCGAAATTGTTATTGCTATAAATGAGAATATCGATGCAACACGTTGTAGTGGCGATAAAAACTGCCACGGGGAAGAGCGCTGCCTCACCCACTATCTATGGGAGGACTTGAGCGAGCGCATCCATGAATTCCTGAACGGCATCACCCTGGCGGACCTGGTCAACCGTCCGGCGGTACAAGAAGTCGCTCGGCGTCAGGAAACCCGCGGCCATGCCACGATCCCGCATTAATTTACTAGATAAAATTATTGATCCAACTAACTGATTAAATGGTATAAAGATATGTCAGAAATTAGCCTCACGGAACGCGCGGCGGAACGCGTCCAGGCGTTATTGGCCAAGCAGGGCGGAGTGGCGTTACGCATCGGCCTGCGCAAGGTCGGGTGCGCCGGCATGGCCTACACCTTCGATATTGCCCAGGAGATTGCCGGCTCCGAACGGGTGTTCGAGCAGCACGGCGCGAAACTGGCGGTCGATGCCAGCGTTGTGCCCTATCTGGCCGGCGCTACCCTGGACTATGCACGCGAGGGGTTGAAGGAAACGTTCAAATTCTCCAATCCCAACGAGAAATCGGCTTGCGGGTGCGGCGAAAGCGTGAATTTCTAGATTCGCGGCGCCGCTTCCCGGGCGGCAGGAACACCCGGCCAACTTAAGCCGGCATTCAAGTATATTTACAGTTTCTGATACTCCGCCGCCGGCGCGGGCATGACAGGAAATCCGAGCATGAGCGCGACCATCAAAAGCGTCGTAAACCAGCCCTATAAGCACGGCTTCGTCACGTCCATCGAATCGGACACCGCGCCCAAGGGGCTGAACGAAGACATCATCCGGTTCATTTCCCAGAAGAAGCACGAGCCGGACTGGATGCTGGAGTTCCGCCTCCGGGCGTTCCGCCATTGGCTGACGCTCGCAGAACCGACCTGGCCGAACGTCCACTATCCGCCGATCGACTATCAGGACATCGTCTATTACTCGGCGCCCAAACCGAAGAAGTTGCTGGCCAGCATGGACGAGGTCGATCCCGAACTGCTGCGCACCTTCGAAAAACTGGGCGTGCCGCTTTCCGAGCGCAAACAGTTGGCCGGGGTGGCGGTGGACGTGATCTTCGACAGCGTGTCGGTTACGACCACCTACAAAGAAAAACTCGCCGAGGTCGGTGTGATCTTCTGTTCGTTTTCCGAGGCGGTGCAAAATCACCCCGAACTTGTTAAGAAATACATGGGCAGCGTGGTGTCCTATACCGACAACTTCTACGCCGCGCTCAACTCGGCGGTGTTCACCGACGGCTCGTTCTGTTACATCCCCAGGAACACGGTCTGTCCGATGGAGTTGTCGACCTATTTCCGCATCAACAACGCCGAATCCGGGCAGTTCGAGCGCACCCTGATCGTCGCCGAGGAGGGCGGCCAGGTGAGCTATCTGGAGGGCTGCACCGCGCCCAAGTTCGACACCAACCAACTGCACGCCGCGGTGGTCGAGCTGGTGGCGCTCGACAACGCCCAGATCAAATACTCGACGGTGCAAAACTGGTACGCCGGGGACGAACACGGCAAGGGCGGGATTTACAATTTCGTCACCAAGCGCGGCCTGTGCAAAGGCGTGAACTCCAAGATCTCCTGGACTCAGGTCGAAACCGGTTCGGCGATCACCTGGAAATACCCGAGTTGCGTGCTGCTGGGCGATAATTCGGTCGGCGAGTTTTATTCGGTGGCACTCACCAACCACCGGCAGCAGGCCGACACCGGCACCAAGATGATCCACATCGGCAGGAACACCCGCAGCACCATCGTCAGCAAGGGCATCTCGGCCGGTCGCTCCAACAACAGCTATCGCGGCTTGGTGAAGATCGGCGCGGGCGCGGCCGGTGCGCGCAATTATTCGCAATGCGACTCGATGCTGATCGGCGATCAGTGCGGCGCCAACACCTTCCCGTACATCCAGGTGCAAAACAGCAGCGCCAAGGTCGAGCACGAGGCCACCACCTCCAAGATCGGCGAGGAGCAGTTGTTCTATTTCGCGCAACGCGGCATCGGCGCCGAAGAGGCGGTATCGATGATCATCAACGGTTTCTGCAAGGACGTATTCATTCATCTGCCCATGGAGTTCGCGGTCGAGGCGACCAAACTGCTCGGATTGAAACTGGAAGGTAGCGTCGGATGATCAACCCCAATAGCGAAGTGATTCTGCAAATCCGCAACCTCACGGCCACCGTGGCCGACGTCGAGATACTGAAAGGCGTCGATCTCACCGTGCGCGCCGGCGAGGTGCATGCCATCATGGGCCCGAACGGTTCCGGCAAGAGCACCTTGTCGAAAATACTCGCCGGTCATCCGGCCTATACCGTCACCGGCGGCGAGGTGCTGTACAGAGGACGGAATCTGCTCGAACTCGAGGCCGCCGAGCGCGCCCGCACCGGGGTGTTCCTGGCGTTTCAATATCCGATCGAGATTCCGGGGGTGAGCAACGCCGCGTTTCTGCGGCTCGCCTACAACACCGTGCAGGCGCAGCGCGGGCGCGACGAACTCGATCCGCTCGAATTCGACGATTTCATCCGCGAGAAGATCAAGATCGTCGAAATGGATCCGGGGTTTCTCGATCGCAGCGTGAACGACGGTTTTTCCGGCGGCGAGAAAAAGCGCAACGAGATCCTGCAAATGGCGGTGTTGGAGCCGACGCTTGCGATCCTGGACGAGACCGATTCCGGCCTGGATATCGACGCCCTGCGCATCGTCGCGAACGGCATCAACACGCTCACTCGCCCGGATAATGCCGTCATTCTGGTCACCCATTATCAACGCCTGCTCGATTACATTACGCCCGACTACGTGCATGTGATGCAGGCCGGCCGGATCATCAAGACCGGCGACAAGAGTCTGGCGCTCGAGCTCGAATCGCGCGGCTACGATTGGGTGCGCGCCGAGAGCCGCGCGGCCGCCACGGCATGAATGCGCACGCCATGGCTAAAACGAATTACTTCGACGGTCTGGTGCGGACCGACGCGCCAGCCGGCGGTCCGAACTGGTTGACGGCGCTGCGCGCCGCGGCCAGCGCGCGCACCGACACGCTCGCGCTTCCCGGCGCCCGCGACGAGGATTGGCGGTTCACCGACATCGCGCCGCTGCGCAAGCTTTCGTTTCATTCCCCCGCTCCGGCGACGCGCGCGCTCTCAATCGCCGATATCCAGGAGTTTCTGGTTCCCGAGGCGCAGGCGCGCCTGGTGTTCGTCAACGGCCGCTATGCGCCGCAGCTGTCCATGCACGACCGGCCGCCGGCCGGCGTCACGGTGACCACGTTCCGGCAGGCGTCCGCCGGACACGCGGCGCTGATCGAGAAACATCTCGGCCGGCACGCGCGATTCGACCGGGACGCCTTCCCGGCGCTCAACACCAGCCTGATGGA
>JACREH010000122.1 GCA_016218345.1 Gammaproteobacteria bacterium
CGCAACGGCAACCGAGGCCACCCGCGCATCCGCCATGGACCACGGTTCCATGCAGGGCGGCTCGCCGCCCCCCGATGCGCGCGATCCGCACGCCTACTCGGGCGGCTACACCCTCGACCCCGCGCGACCGCTGAAGATGGCGGACGAGCACCTGTTCGGTTCGCTGCTGATCGATCGACTTGAATTGGCGCGCACCTCCGATCGCACCACCGGTCAATACGAGCTGCAAGCCCGTTACGGCCGCGACTACGACCGCCTGGTATTCAAGGCCGAGGGCGAGGTGGATGACGGCCGGCTGGCGGAGGCGCGCACCGAGTTGTTGTGGGGGCATGCCGTGGCCGTCTACTGGGATGCGCAGTTCGGCATTCGTCACGACAGCGGCGAGGGACCGAATCGCGGCTGGTTGGCGTTCGGCGTCCAGGGGCTCGCCCCGTACTGGTTCGAGATCGACGCCACCGCCTATGTCGGAAACGAAGGGCGGACCGCGTTGCGAGTGGAGGCGGACTACGAGCTGTTGCTGACCCAGAGGCTCGTGCTGCAACCGCGCGTCGAGGCGAATTTCTACGGCAAGCGCGACGCCGAACGCGCGCTGGGTTCCGGCCTGGCGGATTTCACGGCTGGTATCCGGCTGCGCTACGAAATCCGCCGCGAGTTCGCGCCCTACGTCGGTATCGAATGGGCCGGCAAGTATGGAGGCACGGCGGATTACGCCAAGGCCGCCGGCGAAGACACTAAAGAAACGCGACTCGTCGCGGGACTGCGTTTCTGGTTCTGAGTCATGGTTACTTTCCGGAGAAACTGAAAATGCTCGAGATCATCCCCAATTGGCATCCGATACTTGTCCATTTCACCGTCGCCCTGTTGGCGGTGGCGGTGATCCTTCATCTGCTTGCGCACCTGTCGTTGCCGCGAAACCTGCAAGCGGAATGGCGGATCGTGGCTCGCTGGTCGCTCTGGATCGGCGCAGGGTTATCGTTGGTCACCGGGTTCACCGGCTGGCTGGCCTACAACAGCGTGGATCACGACGAGCTGTCGCACCTGGCCATGACCGATCATCGGAACTGGGCCATCGTCACCCTGGTTCTGTTCGTCGTCCTGGCCTTGTGGTCGTGGTGGAACCGGCTGGCAAAGCGCGAGCCCACGAAGTTTGTCTCCGCCGTTTACTCCATGACCCTTGTTGTCGCCGGCGTGTTGCTGGCTAGCACGGCTTGGCGGGGCGGTGAACTGGTTTATCGGCATGGATTGGGGGTCATGTCCCTGCCGAACAGGAGTGTCGCAGGTTCGGGCCGCGAGCCGGTACCGTTGCCGGCCGAGCATCCCGGCGCGGTACCGGAGCGCGCTGCCGCCACCACCGCGCCGGCGCACGATCACAGTACCCACAAACACTAAGCCTAATCGGGCGAGAACCGGCAACCGGTTGTTTTTGCTAATGAATGAGCCAAGGGGCGGCGGCTGCGCTCCAGCCGGGGTTGATATATATCAGAGCAGGGCAACTAGGATTAACTTACCGTTCACCTTGAAATGAAGCGGCAGGGCTCACGAATCAAGGCATGTGTGACGCGGACTGTGATCGCGCTGGCGTTGATCGCGTTGCCGCTGCAACCCCTGTATGGCGTGGCCGAGGGCGCGCCGCACGCCGGCGACAATCCGCGCGTCTCGGAAGCGGCGCACGCCGGTCCGGCGGCCCTGATCGTCTCGGATCATTCGCATGCCGGTCATGATCACGATCACGCCGGATCTCCCGCCCAGAATAACGGCGGCGATGACCCGTTGTGCGACGGGAATTGCATGTCCTGTACGGTCGGGGCCATGCTGGCCTCGGCGCTTTTCCCGGTTTCCCTGAGCGGGTCGGACAGATACGCCGCCATCCCGGCGGCGCGCATCGAAATCGTTCTTCCCACCAAAACCCATCCCCCGCAAGTTCCTGCTTAACCGGTCGGTTGCGGGCGCGGTTCGGTGACGCGTTGGCTGTTCCCCCCGCAACGGTTACGTACGCCTGTACGCCGACGCAGCGCGATTCTTTTATCGCGTTGCCGATAGTGTTCTGGAGGAACTCATGAACAAGCCGAATGAATCGGTCGATGCCGGCGCGCCGGCGATCGCCCACGCCGAGGGTGGATTGCTCCGCTCGAACGCTGGACTGCACATGGGCAAATTCGCCGCGCGGATTTCTCGCCTGCTAATGGCCGGTGCGTTGACAGTGGCGTTATCGGGTCAGGCGCTCGGGAGTGACACCGGGCTGCATCAAAAGACCGCGACCTTCAATGTGTATCTGGGCGTGGTGCCGGCCAAGACGCTCAGGGACCAGCCGCGACTGGTGGACCGGCACAAGTCGCTGCACGACGGGTTGGCACGTGAATCGGACAGCCAGCATCTGACGGCGTCGGTGCGGGATATCGGCACGGATAAACAGGTGCTCGATGCGACCGTGATCGCGGAGGTCAGGCACAAGCGCTGGGCCCACAAGGCGATCGAGCGGCCGCTCGAAAAGATGTGGATCGGAGAGACCGTGACCTATGGAAATTTCTTCGTCATGTCGGAACACGGCGACTACGAGATTCGGACGAAGATTTATCTGCCGCAAGGCGCGCACGCCGAAGTCGCAAACTTCACCTACCGGAAACCGGACGGCTGAGGCGGGACGGTAATGCGGAATTTACGGTCAACCATTTTGAAAACCAACTAGAGGAGTGAAATCATGAAGAACTCGGTATTTATCGTAGCAGCGGTGGCGATGGCCCTGTCGGCGCCGGTAGTGGCGGTCGACGAGCATCATCCGGATCAGAAAGGCGCGCCGGCCAAGGCCGCGCCCAAGGAGACCAAGGCGCCCGCGGCCATGGACGGCGGCATGCCGATGATGCAGGAAAACATGCTGAAGATGCACGAAACAATGCACAAGATCATGCAGGCCAAGGATCCGAAGGAACGCGAGCGTTTGATGCAAGAACACAGGCAGGCCATGCAGGAGAACATGAAAATGATGCAGGGCATGATGGGCGGTCCCGGCGGCGGGATGATGGGTCCGGGCATGATGGGCGGTGATGGCAAAGGCGGCAAGATGGGTGCGCCGGCCGGCAAGTAACGGACCGACAGGTGCAATCGAAAAACTCGCCCGCGCCGCGGGCGTTCGTGGAATCGATTGAAGGAGGTGGATCATGAAAGGCTCTCAATGGAAAGTGCAGGCATTTTCGTTGGCGACGACTCTGGGTATCGCGTATGTGCTGTGCGCCGTCTTCGACACGCTGTTTCCGCCCTACGGTCTGCTGCGAGTGCTGGCGCCGGTCAGCCCTTGGCCGATCATGGGCAGCGCGGCCGGTCTGGCGCTCGGGTTCGCGATGTTCGCGATCGCCGGGTTCGTGTTCGGCGCCATCCACGCGATCGCGTGGCGGTACTGGAGCAAAACACTGTAATGGAGGTGCGTCATGAATAGACTGAATCCCTGGGTAATCGGTACGGCGCTCGCGCTGGCATTGGCCGTGCTGTACGCCGGGTGTGCCGCGGCATTCGCGCTGTGGCCGCAGGCGACGCTGGAATTTTTCAACGCCTGGTTCCACGGCCTCAACCTGTCCGGCATGCAAAGCGGCGCCAAGCCGTTCACCCTCGGCCTGTTCGTCTATGGGCTCGTGGGCTTGAGCGCGAGCGCCTTCGTGACGGGCGCGTTGTACGCGCTGTTCGCAAACTGGTTGAACGGCCTGTCCTCGGGGAAGTCAAAATGATCGGGGTGACGTTCCGACGTAGGCCGAGGCGGTGAAAAGGCGCTGCCTGCCATGAAACCCGACCATCCGCGAATCGGCGTGGTGTTGAGCTCCGGCGGCGTGCGCGGCGTGTACGCACACACCGGCTTCCTGCTGGCGCTTGCGGATCTGGGCATCCCGATCGCCGCGGCCGCCGGTTGCAGCGCCGGGGCGGTGGTGGGCGGCGTGGCCGCGAGCGGCGGCGATTTGCCCGCCTGGTCCGACGACTTGGCACGCGTGGATCGCCGGCGCTTCTGGACGCCCGATCCGTGGCCGGTGTTGTTGTGGCGATTGCTGGTGCGCAAAGGCCGGGGCTATACCGGCATTTCCGGCACCGAGGCGGCCATGGATTTTTGCCGGCGGTACGTGGCGGCCTCGACCTTCGAGCAGTGCCGTTACCCGTTTCACGCCCTGGCGGTGAGCCTGCGCCGCGGGCGCAAGGTGATGTTCTCGCAGGGCGCGCTCGTTCCGCGCATGGTGGCGAGCGCGGCCATGCCGATCCTGTACCGGCCGGTGGAGATCGACGGCGACTGGTACTGCGACGGCGCGCTGGTGGACCTGGCG
>JACREH010000023.1 GCA_016218345.1 Gammaproteobacteria bacterium
AAGCGTTCAACCGTTCGGTCCAGTACGTCCAGACAGTGCTTGCGGTCGGTATCGTCCTCGTAGATCGCCTCCTGGCCGTCGCCGCGGGAGGTGACGTGGTAGAGGGCGTTGCGGAATTCGAGGCGGAGGGGGCGGGCCATGGGAGGGAGTATAGCGGTGTCGGCGGGGTTAGGCAAATTGCAAGACCTGACCCTATCTTTCCTATCTTTCCCGCAGGAGTGGTGCCGCGAAACCGAGGCCACCGGCATCCAGGCGCTACGCGAGTTTGCGTTGAAATTGAGAACCTACTCGCTGGCCCAGCCTACGCCGTAGATATTATTTGATAGAAACAAAAAACCCGCCGCTGGCGGGTTTTTTGCTTAGGCGTATTGTTGGGCTACACCAGCTTCGACAATCGCTTGTGCAGCGGGCTATGACGCGGGAAGTGCGCCAGCAGAAATTCCATCTGATCGGCCAGCACGCGCTTGCCTTGCAGGTAGACGTATTCGGCGTGGGTGGGCGTGAACGGCACCGCCAGCAGCGTCATGTCGGCCTGCTCGGGCAGGCGCCCGGCCTTGTGGTTGTTGCAGCGCTTGCAGGCGGTGACCACGTTGGTCCAGTTGTCGATGCCGCCCCGGCTCAACGGCCGGATATGATCGCGCGACAGCGCGTGCGCCGGGAACTGCTGGCCGCAGTACAGGCACAGATGGGCATCGCGCGCGAACAGCGCCGGGTTGCTCAAGGGCGGGACGTAATGGGCGCGCGCCTTGGCGAGGCTGTGGTTATGGTCGCCGTGGGTGGCGATGATGGAGTTTACTTCGACCACGCTGCGCTGGCCGGTGCGGGCGTTGTAGCCGCCGCGGATGCGGTAGAGCAACACCCCGCAACTGTAGGCGACCTGCCCGAGGTGGTAGATGCGAACGGCATCTTGATAATCGATCCACTCGAGCGGCATCCCGGCCACGTCGGTCCTCAAAACCTGCTGATTCAGCGCGTACACACTCGAACCTTTCTTGAAGAATGTCGGATAACTGCGCTATTTATGTCAGAAAACCGCCGGTTTGTACATAGGCCGCCGGCCCCTCGCCCCGCCCGCCGGCCATAAAAAAACCCGGCGCGGCCGGGTTTTTTTGGTCGGGCGGAGGCCTACTTGATCTTGGCTTCCTTGTAGGCCACGTGCTTGCGCGCCTTGGGGTCGTACTTTTTGAGCTCGAGCTTGTCGGGCTTGGTGCGCTTGTTCTTGGTGGTGGTGTAGTAATGCCCGGTGCCGGCGCTCGACACCAGTTTGATCTTTTCGCGGACTGCCTTGGCCATGACGTCTACACCTTCTCGCCGCGCGCGCGCAGCTCGGCGAGTACGGTTTCGATGCCCTTCTTATCGAGGGTGCGCAGACCGCGGCTGGAGAGGCGCAGGCTCACCCAGCGCTTTTCAGCCTCCACCCACAGGCGGCGGTAATGCAGGTTCGGCAGGAAACGGCGCCGGGTTTTGTTGTTGGCATGGGAAACGTTGTTCCCATACTGCGGGCGCAGGCCCGTAATCTGGCAGACTTTCGACATAAACTTGGCCTCAAAATATGTCCTGCCGGCGGGCAGGAGAGGCGGCTTTATACCAGAATCGCCGGCCTTTTTATAGAGGAACGAGGGTCGAAGGTCGAAAACCCGGGATTTCACCGGCATTTCGTCCCTCGTCCCTCGTGCCTGCTTCACAGCAGGCCGCGCTCGCTGAACGAGACGATCTCGCCGTCGCCGACCACCAGATGGTCGAGCAGGCGCACGTCGACCAGCTGGAACGCCTCCTTGAGGCGGGCGGTCAGGGTCTCGTCGGCGCGGCTCGGCTCGGCCACCCCGGAGGGGTGGTTGTGCGCCAGGATCACGGCCGCGGCGTTGAGCTGCAAGGCGCGTTTCACCAATTCGCGCGGGTAGACCGCGGCGCCGCTCAGCGTGCCGTTGAACATCTCCTCGAACGCCAACACCCGGTGCTTGTTGTCCAGGAACAGCGCGCAGAACACCTCGTGCGGCAGGTCGCGCAGGCGCGCTTGCAGGTAGTGTTTGGTGTCGAGCGACGAGGTCAGGACCGCGCCGCGCTGCAAGCGCTCGGCCAGGTGCCGGCGGCTCATCTCCAGTACCGCCTGGAGCTGGGCGTACTTGGCCGCGCCCAGGCCGGGCGCGTCGCAAAACTCCTTCTGCCCAGCGGCCAGCAGTTCGCGCAGACTGCCGAAGCGCGTCAACAGGGCACGCGCCAGGTCGACGGCGCTGCGGCCGCGAACGCCGGTGCGCAAGAAAATCGCCAGTAATTCGGCGTCCGACAGCGCCTGCGGGCCGCGCGCCAGCAGCTTTTCGCGCGGCCGTTCGGCCTTGGGCCAATCGCTGATCGCCATGGGACCTCCCTGTTCAAGGTTTGGATTATCCACCCGAGCCGCGTAAACTTTAGCACATGGGAACGCTCGTCAATAAACGCATCCTGCTGGGCGTGACCGGCGGCATCGCCGCCTATAAATGCGCCGATCTGGTGCGCCGGCTGCGCGACGCCGGCGCCGAGGTGCGCGTGGTCATGACGCACGCCGCGACCGAATTCGTCACCCCCCTCACCCTCCAGACCTTGAGCGGCCATCCGGTGCACGAGCATTTGCTGGAGGCGCGCAGCGCGGCGGCGATGGACCATATCGAACTGGCGCGCTGGGCGGACGTGCTGCTGGTGGCGCCGGCCAGCGCCAACCTGCTCGCCAAGCTGGCGCACGGCCGCGCCGCTCGCGCTCGCCCCGGCCATGAACCGCCAGATGTGGGACCACGCCGCCACCCAGGCCAATCTCACCACGCTGAAAAAGCGCGGCGCGCTCATCCTCGGCCCGGCCGCCGGCGCCCAGGCGTGCGGCGAGGTCGGGCCCGGGCGCATGCTCGAACCGGCCGAATTGACGGCGCACCTCGCCGAGCTGTTCGAGACCGGCGTGCTGCACGGATTGAACGTGATCGTGACCGCCGGCCCCACCTGGGAGGCGATCGACCCGGTGCGCGGCATCACCAACCGCAGCTCCGGCAAGATGGGCTACGCCGTCGCCCAGGCGGCCGCCGAGGCCGGCGCGCGCGTGACCTTGATATCCGGGCCGACCGCATTGCCCGCGCCGGAACGCGTGACGACGGTGCGCGTCACCAGCGCCCAGGACATGCACGACGCCGTGCATACACATATAAAGAATGCCGACATCTTTATCGGCGTGGCGGCGGTGGCGGATTACCGGCCGGCGACAATGGCGGCCGGCAAGATCAAAAAACACGCCGATCGCCTTACGCTCGAACTGGTGAAGACCCCCGACATCCTGGCGAGCGTCGCGACGCTCGACCGCGCGCCGTTCACGGTCGGCTTCGCCGCCGAAACCGCAAACGGGCCGTCCGTGGCCCGCGGCCCTCGGCTCGATCCCATCGCCGAAACCGCCGATCTCGAGGCCCAGGCGCGCGCCAAGCTGCTCGCCAAGGGCGTGGACCTGATCGCCGCCAACCTGGTCGGCGATGCGCTCGGTATGGAGGCCGACACCAACAGCCTGTTGCTCATCGACCGCGACGGCGTCACCGCCCTGCCGGAATCGCATAAGACGCAACTGGCGCGCCGGCTGATCGAACACATCGCGAATAGATTTAACAAGACGAACGAAGTAGGGCTTCAGAAGCTTCATGTCAAAACCGAAAATTCAGCTCAAGATCCTCGACGCGCGCATCGGCCGTGAGTTCCCGTTGCCGGCCTACGCCACCGACGGTTCCGCCGGCATGGACCTGCGCGCCTGCCTGGACGAGCACCTGCGCATCGCCCCGGGCGAGACCCATCTGATCCCGACCGGCCTCGCCCTGCACATCGCCGATCCGAAATTGGCGGCGGTGATCCTGCCGCGCTCCGGGCTCGGCCACAAGCACGGCATCGTGCTTGGCAATCTGGTCGGGCTGATCGATTCCGACTATCAGGGACAGCTCATGGTCTCCTGCTGGAACCGCGGCCAGACGCAGTTCGTCATCGAGCCCGGCGACCGCATCGCGCAACTGGTACTGGTGCCGGTGGTGCAGGCCGAACTCGAGGTGGTCGGCGAATTCACCGCCAGCCGCCGCGGCGCCGGCGGCTTCGGCCATTCGGGGCACAAGTAATCCGGCTGGTCGGTCCGATCCTCCCTTCCGGCGCGTCGTTCGAACCGATCCTCGCCGCGGCAGTCATATTGCACGGAGGCTGAGACAGAATGCGCTACGCTTTAATCGTAAACTCCCCCAGTCGCTACGTCTGGCCTTATCTCAACGCAGGTTCTGGCTCGAATGGGACTACTCGCTAAACTACTCACGCCCTTGTCGCTGCTCAAACTCGCAGCGCTGGCGCTGCTGTACGTGTTGACGGCCATCGCCCTGGGGGCGGGCGCGACCTTCTATCTGGTGCGCACCGCCGGCGACGACGCCCAGCGCGGCCAGACCGTGCTGCTAGCCGAGCTGGTGTCGGCACGCACCCGCGAGGCCATGCTCCCGTATCAGGAACCGTTGCGCCGTCTGGCCCACGCGCCGGAAACCGCCACCTTGCTGGCGCCCGACAAGACCCTGCAGCGGCTCAAGAAGGCCGGGGACCTCAAGGCCGGCCGGCCGGAGGTGCTGCAGGCGACCATCGTGCCGGCCAGGGAATTCTCGGAGACGGAGCTGGCCCAACACCTGACTGCGCCGAATGCGCGCGACCGCCAAGGCGGGTTCGGGCGGCTGCGGTACCACGCCACCGAACCGGACGGCCTGCACATCGACCTGATCGAGCCGATCCCGGCGGCCGCCGACGGCGCGCCGATTGGCGCGACGCTACTCAGGATCGACGGGCGCGTCCTCCAGAAAATCGTCGAACATTCGCTGCCGGCGGACGGTCAGCTCACCCTGCGCCTGGCCGGCGCCGGCGGCATGGTGCTTGCCCAGGCCGGGACAGCGCCGGCCGACGATTGGCTGGTGACCGTCGCGCCGGTGCCGCAGGCGCCGTGGGAGCTGCAGTTGGCGCAAAAACCGCGCTGGCCGGAATTCGCCAACGGCCAACGATCGATTTACCTGTTGCTGGTGGTGGCCGCGGTGCTGGTCGCGATCGTCGGCGTCAGTCATGTCCATTACCTGACGATGCGCGCCATGGACAACGACATCCGTTCGATCGCGCGCATCTTCCAGGACATGCGCGAGGGCAACATCCGCGTCGATTACCCGATAGAGTTCGCCGACTTCAGGAAAATCTTCACCTACTTGCGCCACTCCGGCATGAAGCTGGTGAAACAACAGCAACGCCTGCGCAGCATGGGGTTGATCGATCACCTCTCGCAGCAGCACAACCGCCGGGCCTTCGAGAAACGCCTGGATGCGCTGTTCGAGCGCGCCAGGTCCACCGGTCCGTCGTCGGTGCTGATCATCGATCTCGATCATTTCAAGCAGGTCAACGACAACTACGGGCACGACGTCGGCGACAACCTGATCGTCGGTTTCTCCGAGGCCGTGAAACGCCTGGTGCGCAACACCGATTTTCTGGCACGCCTCGGCGGCGATGAATTTTGCATCATCTTCCCGCACATCGACCTGGAACGCGCCATCAGCCGGGTCGCAGCTTTGCGCCATGAGCTACCCGAACAGATCGTGCTTACCCCGAGCTATCAGCATCCGCTGCGCTGGACCGGCGGCCTGGCCGTTATCCAGGACGGCGACGCCCACCCCGATGAGGTGTTGAAGCGCGCCGATCAGGCGCTGCTCAAGGCCAAGGAGGCCGGGCGCAACCGCACCTTCTATTATCAGCATCCGCTCGGGGTGCGGGCGATTTAAGTTCCTTAACGTTCGCCCGACCGGAGAAATCGGTTATGATCGCGCCTCACCGAAATCGTGAAACAGGAACCCCGCGTGTCGCCGCCCTCCGTGCCCCCCTCAGTACCCATAGGACCGACGCCGGCCGCGGCACTCCCGCCGGAAATCTTCAAGGCCTATGACATCCGCGGCATCGTCGGCAAGACCCTGACGCCGGCGATCGTCGAGGCCATCGGCCGTGCCATCGGCAGCGAGGCCCGCGCGCGCGGTCAGCACAGCGTGTTGGTGGCGCGCGACGGCCGCCTGTCCGGACCGGAGCTGATCGCGGCGTTGAGCCGCGGCCTGTGTGCCAGCGGTTGCGATGTCATCGACATCGGACGGGTGCCGACGCCGGTGTTGTATTTCGCCGCGCACACCCTCGCGACTCGCTCCGGGGTGATGCTCACCGGCAGCCACAACCCGCCCGACTACAACGGGCTCAAGATCGTCATTGCCGGCGAGACCCTGTCGGGCGAGGCGATTCAGGGCCTGCGCCGGCGCATCCTGGAAAACGACCTCGCCACCGGCCACGGCCGGATCAGCCACGAAGACCCGCGCGCCGCGTATCTCAATCGCATCCTCTCGGACATCAAGCTCGCCCGGCCGCTGCGCGTGGCGGTGGATTGCGGCAACGGCGTGGCCGGCGAACTGGCGCCGGAATTGCTGCGCCGGCTGGGCTGCGAGGTGCAGGAGCTGTATTGCGACATCGACGGGCGCTTCCCCAACCACCATCCCGATCCGGCCCATCCCGAGAATCTCACCGATCTGATCGCGGCGGTCGCGGAACACCGGCTCGATGTCGGCCTGGCGTTCGACGGCGACGGCGACCGGCTGGGCGTGATCGCGCCGGACGGCACGATCATCTGGCCGGACCGGCAGATGATCCTGTACGCGCGCGACGTGTTGAGCCGTCATCCGGGCGCTGAGATCATCTACGACGTGAAATGCTCGCGCACCCTGCCGGCCGAGATCCGCAAGGCCGGCGGCCAGGCGACGATGTGGAAGACCGGTCATTCGCTCATCAAGGCCAAGCTCAAGCAAACCGGCGCGCTGCTGGCCGGCGAGATGAGCGGGCATGTGTTCTTCAAGGAGCGCTGGTACGGCTTCGACGACGGCCTGTACACCGCCGCGCGTCTGCTCGAGGTGCTGGCGCGCGCCCCGCTCCCGACCGCCGCGCTGTTCGCCGGCCTGCCGAACACCGTCAACAGCCCGGAGCTGCACGTCCACCTCGCCGAGGGCGAGAACGTCGCGCTGGTCGCGAAACTGGTGGCCGCCGCGCACTTCCCCGATGGTCAGGTCTCGACCCTGGACGGCCTGCGCGTCGACTTCGCCGACGGCTTCGGACTGGCGCGCGCCTCCAACACCACCCCGGTGCTGGTGCTGCGCTTCGAGGCCGACAGCGCCGAAGGACTGACGCGCATTCAGAATCAATTCCGTGAGCTGATCTTAGGTGTGCGGCCGGGGACGGTGTTGCCGTTCTGATTGTTTTTTCCGGAGGGCGTGGAAGCGTTTGCCCTCCTCTTCCGACGTGTTAGTTGTATCGTCTGCGGCGATAGGTTTTTAATTGCGGTTCCCGCACCGGTCGCTACGGCCATTCCATGGCCTTTCGCGACACTTCCACCTCCCTGTGGGTCGCGGGCGGGGTACTTTGACTCAGACCTTCCTTGGTCATCGCCCGGATGGACAGACCTTAAACGGTCTGTCCAAATTCGCTCCCAGCGAATTTGTCTTGTCGCGAGAAGACCCGTTTGCCTGGAGCAAACGGGCGCCGCGCGCCAGGGACGGCGCGGCGCAAAGTACCCAAAGAAGCACCTCCCCTCCGGCGCGAATACCCCTGCGCTTCTCGGCCGAAGCGGAAAGGGGGAACGTCAACATCGTAACAGCAACACCCGAACGTCAAAATCTTAAAACAGTTGGTTGGGGTTGGTTCTTTAGGTTCGGGTGTCGCCCCTTGAGTCGCACCGAGCACCGCAGGTTGGCGAGGACAAGGCCCGCCAGGGGCGCGCCCAGGAGGCGCGCGTTTTTCGCAGTACACGGACGTACTATCGAAAAACCCCCTCGCCGACCGAGGAGCGCAGGGCACCCCACCCCAACGTGCGTTGCGCGTTGGGGTGGGGTGCGACGACGGGGCAAAATGGCTTTGGTGACTTTCGCCGAAACGAAAGTCACTCGTACGCGCGGCGAAACGCGCATGAAAAACATCATCGCCGCAGGCGATACCACTGAACCAACCCCACCACCCAGGGTCACAATAACCAACAATAATGGTATATAGTTAAACCATGTCCAGGGCACTCCGCCAAACCGGCCTCACCCGCACGCTGCTCGCGGCGTTCGCGGCGCTGTGGTTCATGGCCGCGCTCACGCCCTGCGCGATGGCCGCGTCCGAACCGTGCCACGGCGATTCCTGCCCGGCTTGCCCGGCGGACGGGGCGGCGCCGCCGCACCCGGTCATGCTCATGGCCGATTGCCAGACGCCGGATCAATCGCTGGCCGGCATCGCGCCCGCCCTCGACACCGGCGCCGCGCCGGTGTTGCTCCAGCGCCTGCCGGCGCTCGCCGACTCGCCCGATGCTCACCGGCGAATGTCCGCCCAGCGGCACACCGTCCTCGTTCCCCGCCCGCCACTGACTCTCCTGCCCGCGAAACTGCTGATTTAAGCCGTCCTTTGCCGTCGTTGGTGGTTTCACGACTTCAAAGGAGAGGCTTATGCCGACGTTACCTGTTTTATCCCTGACCGGGATCGTTGTACTACTTTCATTAATGAGCGCGCGCGCCAGCACCGCGCCCGATACTGTCATGACCCTGGCCGAAGCCGAACAACTGGCGCTCGCACACGCGCCGTGGTTCGCGCATCATCGCAGCAACGTCGAGGCCGCTGCCGAGCGTGCCGTCTACGAAGGGCGCCTGCCCGATCCGCAGCTCACGCTCGGCGTGGTGAATCTGCCAACCGACACCTATCGCCTCAACCAAGACGACATGACGATGGTGAGCGTCGGCGTGCGTCAGCAGTTTCCGCCCGGCGACACCCTCAAGCTGCGCGCCCGGCGCGCCGAGCAAGAATTGACGCGCGAGCAGGCGCGTCTCGAGATCGAGCGGCGCGCGCTGTTGAAACAAGTGCGCCTGACCTGGCTGGATCTTTACTATCAACAAGCGGCATTACGGGTGCTGGCCGACATGCGCGCCCTTGCCCAACGCCAACTGGCCGCCGCCGAAGACCGCTATCGAGCCGCCCAGGAGCCGCAACAGACGGTGCTAAAGCAGCGTCAGATGCTGGCGCGCTTGGACGAACGCGAACTCATGCTGAACGCGCAGCAGGCGCGCCTGCGCGCCCAACTCGCCCGCTGGATCGGCCCAGATGTCCAACGGTCGCTGCCGGCCGACATCCCGCTGCTGCCGCCGTTGCCGGCCGAATTCGAGACCGCTCAACACCCCGAGGTACTGGCCGCCCGGGCCGGCCTGGAGGCGGCGCGCGCCGAGGTCGACATCGCGCGCCAGGAGTACAAACCCGGCATCATGCTGGATGTCTCCTACGGCGCGCGCCGCGCCACCCCGGACGGCCAGTCCCGGCCGGACATGGTCACGGCGCTGGTGACCCTCGACCTGCCGCTGTTCACCGCCAAGCGCCAGGATAGACGCGTGGCCGAGAAACAAACCCTGGAGGCGGCAGCGCGCTATGAAAGCGAGGACAAACACCGCGAACTGCGCGCTATGTACGAGACCATGCGCGCCGAGCACAGCGCGCTCGGCGCGCGCGTCAAATTATTGAGCGAACGGCTGCTGCCGGACGTGCAACGCGAGGCGCGCGTTTCGGCCGCCGGCTTCGCGCGCGACGTCGGCGAATTGCGCGAGGCACGCCAAAAGGAATTCGACACCCAACTCGAACTCACGCGCCTGCGCGTCGATCTGGCGCGCAGTCACAGCGAATTGCTGTATATCATCGGGGAGAGCCAGCCATGAACCGGTTAGTCATCGTAACAGCGCTCATGCTCGGCGTGCTCGGCGCTGCCGTGTGGTATTTTTGGATCGCCGACCGCAACCAGATGCCGCCGGCCGGTGCCGAGTCGGAGCGCAAGATTCTCTACTGGACCGATCCGATGGTGCCCGGTTTCAAGTCCGACAAGCCCGGGAAATC
>JACREH010000022.1 GCA_016218345.1 Gammaproteobacteria bacterium
GCGTCGTCGCGCAGCCGCAGGCCGGCGTCGAACGGGTGGGCCATCGGCTCGACACCGGCGGTATCGACCTCGCGCATCTGCTCGATCAGTCCGAGGATGCGCGACAGCGTCTCGGCGTAGGCCAGCGTTTCCTGCTCGCCGATCTCGAGGCGCGCCAGGTGCGCGATCTTGCTGACGTCGTTTTTATCCAAAGACATAAATGAAGCCCTACTTCGCTGCGCTACGTTCGTCTTGCCATAAGAGTTAACTAGCCGGGGTGGCCCGAAGGCGGCCGCACGCTATCACAATCGGCGGTTTCGGGCGACCGGTTGAACCCGCGGGCGGCGGTTGATAGAGTAGCGAATTATACGTCAGCCCCGCCCTAGAGGTAGAGTCTCCCCATGTTTCGAACCGTCCGCGGTTACTTCTCCAGCGACCTTGCCATCGATCTGGGAACCGCCAACACCCTTATATACGTACGCGGCAAGGGCGTAATCCTCAATGAGCCCTCGGTGGTCGCGATCCGTCAGGAATTCGGCCCGCGCGGCAACCGCACCGTGCTGGCGGTCGGCGCCGAGGCCAAGAAGATGCTCGGCCGCACGCCCGGATCGATCCAGGCGATCCGGCCGATGAAGGACGGCGTGATCGCCGACTTCACCGTCACCGGCGAGATGCTCAAATACTTCATCCGCAAAGTGCACGAAAAGCGCCTGTTTCAGCCGAGCCCGCGCATCGTGATCTGCGTGCCGTGCGGCTCGACCCAGGTGGAGCGCCGCGCGATCCGCGAGTCGGCGATCTCGGCCGGCGCGCGCGAGGTGTACCTGATCGAGGAACCGATGGCCGCCGCCATCGGCGCCGACCTGCCGATCGCCGAACCGACCGGCTCGATGGTCCTGGACGTGGGCGGCGGAACCACCGAGGTCGGTGTGATCTCGCTCGGCGGCATCGTCTACTCGCACTCGCTGCGCATCGCCGGCGACAAGATGGACGAGGCGATCATCAACTACGTGCGCCGCAAGTACGGCATCCTGATCGGCGAGGCCACCGCCGAACGCGTCAAGAAGGAAATCGGCACCGCCTGGCCGGACGGCACGCTCCAAGAAATGGAAATCAAGGGCCGGCACATCGCCGACGGCGTGCCCAGGAGCGTAACGATCAGCAGCAAGGAGGCGTACAGCGCGCTCACCGAGTGCCTGTCCGGCATCGTCACCGCCATCAAGAAGGCGCTCGAACAAACCCCGCCGGAACTGGCCGCCGACATCGCCGAGAAGGGCCTGGTGGTGGCGGGCGGCGGCGCGCTGCTCAAGCACCTCGACCACATGCTGCGCGAGGAGACCGGCCTGCCGATCGTCATCACCGACGACCCGCTCACCTGCGTGGTGCGCGGCTGCGGGCGCGCCCTGGAGGAAACCGAAAAACTGAGCGATGTGTTCGTCTACGAATAACGTCGTCGGCCCGGCGGGCGTCGCACACGCGTAACGGGCATGATCGATCTCGCCAGTTGGTCGACGCGCACACCGTCCAACCTGGTGCGTCTGGTTTTTGTCGCGCTGTTGTCGGTCGGGCTCATGATGCTCGACCATCAAGGCGAACGCCTTGCCAAGATCCGCTCGGTGTTGAGCATCGCGCTCTATCCCTTCCAGGCGGTCGCCACCGTGCCGACGCGCACCGGCGCCTGGTTGATTGAATTCTTTCGCAGCGACCGCGCCATGCGCGAGGACTACGAAAAGCTGCGCGCCGACCGCCCGCTGCTGCTCGCCAAGCTCCAGAAGTACCAGGCGCTCGAGGCCGAAAACATCCACTTCCGACGACTGCTGAACGCCGCCGAACGCGTGTCGGAGCGCGCGCTGGTCGCGGAACTGCTCGAGGTCGGCCCGGAACCGTTCACCCGCAAGCTCGTGATCACCAAGGGCGGGCAGCACGGCGTTTACCTGGGCCAACCGGTGATCGATGCACTCGGCATCATGGGCCAGGTCACCGAGGTCGATCCCTACACCAGCCGGGTGACGCTCATCACCGACCCGAGCCACGCCATTCCCGTACAGGTCAACCGCAGCGGGCTGCGCGCCATGGTTTTCGGCACCGGCCAGGACGCGGTCGCGGTGCGCTATCTGACCGCGCTCGCCGATATCCAGGAAGGCGATCTGCTGGTCAGCTCCGGTCTCGGCGGCGGTTTTCCCGCCGGTTATCCGGTGGCGCGCGTGCGCCGCATCAACAACGATCCGAACGAGGCGTTTCTGGCGATCGACGCCGAGCCGGTGGCGCAGATCGGCCACAACAAGGAGGTGCTGCTCATCTGGCCGGACAGCGCCGCCAAACCGCAGGCCAAGAAATGAAACTCTCGAACGCCGCACGCGGCCGCCTGACCATCGTCGCCAGCTTCGCCGCGGCGCTGTTGCTGGCGATCGTGCCCGGCCCGGATTGGGCCGAGCCGTTCCGGCCCGAATGGGTCGGGCTGGTGCTCATCTACTGGTGCATGGCCACGCCCCAGCGTGTCGGCGTCGGCGTCGGCTGGTCGGTCGGGCTCATGCTCGATGTGCTGTACGGTTCGCTGCTCGGCCAACACGCGCTCGCCAAGGCGGCGATCGCCTACCTGACGGTGCGCTTTCACACCCAGTTGCGCATGTTTCCGCGCTGGCAGCAGGCGGCGAGCGTCCTGGTGCTGGTCGCCATCAATCACCTGCTGGTGCTGTGGGCCAAGGCGCTCGCCAGCGAGGCGCCGGTCGGCTGGTCGTACTGGACCCCGAGCATCGTCAGCATGCTCGTCTGGCCGTGGTTGTTCGTGATCCTGCGCGATATCCGCCGGCGCGCCAAACTCGCTTGAGTCTTCGATGAAGCGACCCGCGATCAAGGATTACCTGCGGGAATCCCGGCTGTTCAACCTGCGCGTCGGCATCAGCCTGGCGCTGGTCGCGTCGCTGGCGCTGATCCTGTTCGTCCGCCTGGTGTATTTACAGGTCGTGAGCCATCGCCACTACGCCACACTCTCCCAGGAAAACAGCGTCAAGCCGCTGCCGATCCCGGCGGTGCGCGGCCTGATCCTCGACCGCAACGGCGTGGTCCTGGCCCAGAACTTTCCGGTGCTGACGCTCGAGATCACGCCCTATCAGGTCGCCAACATGAAGGCGCTGCTCGAGGAGCTCGGGACGGTGGTGACGCTCAACGAGCGCGATCTCAAGAATTTCGAGCGCCAGCGGCGCTCGCGCCCGCGCTTCGAGAGCCTGGCGATCCGCACCCAGTTGAGCGAGGAGGAGGCGGCGCGCTTCGCCGTCAACCGCCATCGCTTCAACGGCGTCGAGCTGCGCGCCCGCCTGCAACGCCATTATCCGCACGGCGGGCTGGCGGTGCACGCGCTCGGCTATGTCGGCCGGATCAACGAGGCCGAGGCCGAGGCGGTCGACAAGGCCGCCTATCGCGGCAGCCAGCACATCGGCAAGCTCGGCGTCGAGCAGAGTTACGAGGACATCCTGCTCGGCGAGGTCGGCGCCGAGAAGGTCGAGACCAACGCCCACGGGCGGGCGCTGCGGGTATTGGAGCGCATCGCACCCAAGGCCGGTTACAACCTTTATCTCAATCTCGACATCAAGCTGCAGGCGATCGCCGAGCAAAGCCTCGGCCAGTACAAGGGTGCGGTGGTGGCGATCGAGCCCAAGAGCGGCGCGGTGCTGGCGTTCGCCAGCACCCCGACCTACGACCCCAACCCGTTCGTGAACGGCATCGACACCGAATCCTACCAGGTGCTGCGCGACAACCGCGACAAACCGCTCATCAACCGCGCGCTCTACGGCCGCTACGCGCCGGGCTCGACCATCAAGGCGTTTCTCGGGCTGGCGGCGCTGGAATTCAATCAAGATCCGGAGCGCACCGTGTTCTGCCCCGGGTGGTACAGCCTGCCCGGCGATACCCACCGGTTCCGCTGCTGGAAAAAGGACGGCCACGGCGCGGTCAACCTGCACGACGCGGTGGTGCAATCCTGCGATGTGTACTTCTACCAGCTCGCGGTGAAGCTCGGCATCGAGCGTATGCATAGTTTCCTGTCCGGCTTCGGTTTCGGCGCCAAGACCGGCGTCGATCTGAAAGGCGAGTCGGGGGGGTTGCTGCCGTCGCCGGCCTGGAAAAAGGCCCGCGGCCTGCCGTGGTACGGCGGCGAAACCGTGGTCACCGGCATCGGCCAGGGCCCGATCCTGGTCACGCCTCTGCAACTCGCCGCCGCCACGGCCGCGCTCGCCAACCGCGGCGTGCGCCTGCAACCGCACATGGCCCGCGGTTTCATCGATCCCAAGAGCCGCGAGTTGCAGCTCTTCGAACCGCAGCCGCTCGAACCGCTGGCGCTCCAGAACGACGAGCACCTGGAGGCCACGCTGCGCAATCTCACCGACGTGGTGCACGGCGCCGGCGGCACGGCGCGCGGCATCGGCCTGACCGCGCCCTACAAAATCGCCGGCAAGACCGGCACCGCCCAGGTCAAGGCCATCGGTCAACACGAGGTATACGTCGAGGGCGCCGTGCCCCTGCACCTGCGCGACCATGCGCTGTTCGTGGCGTTCGCGCCGGTCGACAATCCCCAGATCGCGGTGGCGGTGATCGCCGAAAACGGCGGCCACGGCAGTTCGACCGCCGCGCCGATCGCCCGCAAGGTGATGGACTATTACCTGCTCGGCCGCGACCGGCCGCTGGTCAACGTGCCGGCCGGCGAGGCGGATTAATGAAGCCCTACTGCGCTCCGCTACGTTCGTCTTGTCATAAGAAACGAAGCCCTACTTCGCTTCGCTTCGTTCGTCTTACCATAAGACGCGAAGCCCTACTGCGCTCCGCTCGTTCGTCTGGTCAAAATATAAAATGAAACTGTTCGGCGTCTATCGTATCCGCATCGACCGGCCGCTGTTCTTCGCGCTGCTGATCCCGGCGGCCTTGAGCCTGCTGATTCTGTACTCGGCCACCGGCCAGAACCTCGACATCGTGATCCGCCACGCGCTGCGCCTGGCGGTCGGCTTCGGCATCATGCTGGCGATCGCCCAGATCCGCCCCGAGACGCTGGCGCGCTGGACACCCTATCTCTTCGGCCTGGGCGTACTGTTGCTGATCGCCGTGCTGGGCGTCGGCAGCGTATCCAAGGGCGCGCAACGCTGGCTCAACCTGGGGGTGGTGCGCATCCAGCCCTCGGAGATCATGAAGCTCGCGGTGCCGATGATGCTCGGCTGGTATTTCGCGCGCTCCAGCGTGCCGCCGCGGCTGTCGCAACTGGCGGTCGCGGCGCTCGTCATCCTGATCCCGGCGCTGCTGGTCGCGAAGCAGCCGGACCTCGGCACCGCCGTGCTCATCGTCGGCGCCGGCGGCTTGATCCTGTTCCTGGCCGGCATGGGCTGGCGCACCATGGCCGTGATCGCCGGCCTGACCGGCGCCGCCCTGCCGGTGCTCTGGTCCTATCTGCACGACTACCAGCGCAAGCGCATTTTCACGCTGCTCGATCCGACCTCCGATCCGCTCGGCGCCGGCTATCACACCATTCAATCCATGATCGCCATCGGCTCCGGCGGCTTCTTCGGCAAGGGCTGGCTGAACAGCACCCAGGCGCACCTCGAATACCTGCCGGAGAGTTCCACCGACTTCGTGTTCGCGGTATTCGCCGAGGAATTCGGGCTGCTCGGCATCGTAATATTGCTGTCGGTGTATCTGTACATCGTGGGTCGCGGACTGATGATCGCGTTCTTCGCCCAGGATACCTATGCGCGCCTGCTGGCCGGCGGCCTGGCGCTCAGTTTTTTTCTGTATTTTTTCATCAACGTCGGCATGGTGAGCGGCATCCTGCCGGTGGTGGGCGTGCCGCTGCCGCTGATCAGCTACGGCGGCACGTCGCTGGTGACGCTGATGGCGGCGTTCGGTATGCTTATGAGCATACACACCCACCGCAAGATCGTGGCGACATGAGCATGTTTCAGCGCACGCATGAAATAACCCCACGGTTCCGGACGGGCATTCACGCCGCCTTGCTGGCGTCGATTTTTCTCCTGCCAATGCCGGCGGCGGCGATCGAGATCGACGACTACCCGGCGCTCGTCGAGTTCATCGACAAGATGCACGACCGCCACGGTTTTTCCAAGGTCACGTTGCGCAACTGGTTCGGCCAGGCGCGTATCGTGCCGGAGATCGTCGAGGCGATCAGCCGCCCCAAGGAAGACCTGCCGTGGCATGAATACCGGAAGATATTCGTCACCGAGGAGCGCACCGCGCGCGGCGTCGAGTATTGGAAGGACAACGCCGCCAGCCTGGAGCGCGCGCGCCGCGATTACGGCGTCGAGCCGGAGGTGATCGTCGCGATCATCGGCATCGAAACGCGCTACGGCAAGAACACCGGCCGTCACCAGGTGTTGAGCGCGCTCGCCACCCTGACCCTGGAATACCCGCGCCGCAGCGAGTTCTTCCGCAAGGAATTGGAGCAATTCCTGCTGCTGGCGCGCGAACTCAAGGTCGACCCGCTCAAGATCAAGGGCTCGTATGCCGGCGCCATGGGCGCGCCGCAGTTCATGCCGAGCAGCTACCGCCATTACGCGGTCGATTTCGACAAGGACGGCAAGCGCGACCTGCTCGCCAACACCGAGGACGTGATCGGCAGCGTGGCCAATTACTTGAAGAAACACGGCTGGCAACCGGGCGAGACCATCACGCGCGATCTCTATCTCGAGGACTGGCTGCATGTCTTGATCCGCAGCCTGCAGCCGGCCATGACCGCCGACAACACGGTCAAGCCGGTGTCGGCGGTGATCGTCGCACCGGAGGCGGCGCCGGTAGTCACCCTGGAGGGCGAGGACGGCCCGATCTACCGCTTCGGATATACCAATTTGAACGTCATCATGCGCTACAATACGAGCAAGCGTTATGCCATGGCGGTGTTCGAATTGAGCCAGGATTTGCGCAAGCGTTACGACGAGGCCCCATGAACCGGCGCCGTCTCGCACTTTTTTCGGTTTTGTTGGTCGTAACCGCGTGCAGTTCGACGCCGCGTCGCGACGGCGGCTATTACCAGGACGACGGCCCGCACGCCTCAACACCGGTCGACATCTGGCAGGTGCCGGAACCCGCGCCGAAACGCGAACCGCTCAGCAAGTACGGCAACAAACCCTATACCGTGTTCAACAAAACCTATTACCCGCTGACCGACGCCAAGGATTACCGCGAGCGCGGCGTCGCCTCCTGGTACGGCCGCAAGTTCCACGGCCAGCGCGCCTCGAGCGGCGAGACTTACGATATGTATGCGCTCACCGCCGCGCACAAGACCCTGCCGCTACCGAGCTATGCGCGCGTGCGCAATCTCTCCAACAACCGCAGCATCGTGGTGCGGGTGATCGACCGCGGCCCGTTCCTGGACAACCGCCTGATCGATCTGTCCTACACCGCCGCCGCGCGCCTTGGTATCCTCGGCACCGGCACCGGTCTGGTCGAGGTCGAGGGCCTGATACCGGGCGAATCGCCGCCCGACAGCAGACTCGCGGCAAGCGAGCCGCTGGGCGCGGAGGCCAAGCCGGTGACCATGGCGGGCGTGATCGCCGGAACCCCGGATCGGGCGCCCGCGCCGCCGGCCACGGCACCGCGCCTGTACGTACAGGCCGGCGCGTTCACCAACCTCGACAACGCCCGCGCGCTGCGGGCACGCCTGGAGAACGGCGATTTTACGTCCATCGAGATTCAATCCGCCCGGCTCGAACATCAGATCGTGCATCGCGTGCGCATCGGCCCGCTGCCGAGCGTCGAGGAAGGCGACCGCGTGGCGGCGCGCGTGACGAACCTCGGCGTCAACAACGCCTACCTGATCGTGGAATAACCGCGTTACCCCAACACCCATCCCGAGTTTGCAATGAAAAAATTCACGCCTGTACTTCTGCTGTTGTTCTGTGTCTGCGCCATGGCCGATCCCGGTCTGATAACGCCGTCCAATGGTGGGCCGGTGTCGCGGGAGGCGGGAAGCCGGGAGCGGCCCCCGCCCAGGATCGACGCCAAATCCTGGATGGTCGCCGACTTCCACAGCGGCCAGGTGCTGGCGGAATATCGCGCCGACGAGCGCATCGATCCGGCCAGCCTCACCAAGCTCATGACCGCCTATGTGGTGTTCAAGGATTTGCGCGCCGGCAAGTTCAAGCTCGGCGATTCCATCAAGATCAGCAACACCGCCTGGCGCATGCCCGGCTCGCGCATGTTCGTGCGCGCCGGCAGCGCGGTGAGCGCCGAGGATTTGGTCAAGGGGCTCTTGATCCCATCCGGCAACGACGCCGCCGTGGCGCTCGCCGAGCACCTGGCCGGCAACGAAACCGCGTTCGTCGCGCGCATGAACGCCGAGGCGCGGACCTTGAGTCTGGTCAACACCCGCTTCGCCAACAGCACCGGCCTGCCGGCGGCCGACCACTACAGCAGCGCGCGCGACCTCACGCGCCTGGCCGGGTTTCTGATCCGCGATTTTCCCGAGTACTACCACTGGAACGCCGCCAAGGAATATAACTACGGCGGCATCACCCAGTACAACCGCAACGCGCTGTTGTGGCGCGACGGCGGCGTGGACGGCATCAAGACCGGCCACACGCGCGCCGCTGGGTATTGCATCGTCGCCTCGGCGACGCGCGACAAGATGCGCCTGATCTCGACGGTGCTGGGCGCGCCCAGCGAACAGGCCCGCACCGAGGCCGGCCGGGCGCTGCTCGACTTCGGTTTCGACAATTTCGAGACCCGCCTGCTCTATCAGGCCACCGTCCCGGCCACCGAGGTGCGCGTGTGGATGGGCGAGACCGAAACGCTGCCGGTCGGCATCGGCCGCGACCTCTATCTCACCCTGCCGCGCGGCGCGCACACCAAGCTCGAGGCCAACGTCGCGGTGAAAGACGCCCAGGCCCCGATCCGCCTCGGCCAGCCGCTCGGCACGCTGAACCTGAGTCTCGACAAAAAAACCATCGCCGATTATCCGCTGGTGGCGCTGCGCGCGGTCGACAGCGGGAATTTATTGCAGCGCGGCATGGATAGCGTGCGGTTGTGGTTTAAATAGGTCCTGGCGGACAGGTTGTTTGTATCGCTCACGCGATGAATTTTATTTTGCGGTTCCCGCACCGCGGGCGGGGTACTTAGACTCAGACCCTCCCTGGTCTTCGCCCTGACGGGCAGACCTTAAACGGTCTGTCCAAATTCGCTCCCAGCGAATTTGTCTTGTCGCGACAAGACCCGTTTGCCGGGAGCAAACGGGCGCCGCGCGTAAGCGCGCCCGTAAGGGGCCACACCAGGGAAGGTGCAGCGCAAAGTACCCAAAGAAGCGCCTCCCCTCCGGCGCGACTACCCCTGCGCTTCTCGACCGAGGCGGGGGTTGGCCGACAGGACTGTCCCTGTCCTGCGGCCAACGCGCGCCTCCCGGGCGCGCCCCTGGCGGGCCTGATCCACCTCGGCCTCCGATGCTCGGCGCGCCGGAAAGGGGGAACGTCAACACCTTCAAACCAACCCCCGAACGTCAAAAACCTAAACCCAAGGGTTTAGGGTTTTGGATTTCGGGTTCGGTTTTAGGTTTAGGTGTCGCCCCTTGAGTCGCACCGAGCACCGCAGGGCGGCGAGGATAAGGCCCGCCAGGGGCGCGCATGGGATGCGCGCGTTTTTCGCAGTACACGGACGTACTGTCGAAAAACCCCCTCGCCGGCCGAGGAGCGCAGGGCACCCCTTACCAAAGCGCAACGCGCTTTGGTAAGGGGTGCGACGATGGGGCAAAATGGCTTTGGTGACTTTCGCCGAAACGAAAGTCACTCGTGCGCGCGGCGAAACGCGCATGAAAAATGACATCGCCGGAGGCGATACAAAACCCACAAACCGCTACAATATCGAGCCTAAGGCCCGCAAACATTCCCGCTCATGGATTTCTACCCGATCAAACAGGTGTACTTAAACGGCGCGTTCGTCGCGCCCGAGGCCGCGCAGGTGTCGGCGTTCGACCGCGGCTTTGTGTTCGGCGACGGCGTGTACGAAGTCATCCCGGTCTACGGCGGCAAGGCGTTTCGCCTGCCGCATCACTTGCAGCGCCTGGAGGCGAGCCTCGCCGCCATCGGGCTCGGCAATCCGCTCACGCACGCCGAGTGGGGCGCGGTGTTCGCGCAACTCATCCGCGCTCATGACGGCGGCGATCAATCGATTTACTTGCAAGTGACGCGCGGCGTGGCGCCGCGCGACCATGCGTTTCCCAAGGACACGCCGGCCACGGTGTTTGCCTTCTCGCAACCGCTCAAGCCGCCCGAGGCCGGGCAATTGGCGGGCGGCATCGCCGCGATCACCGTGCCCGACAACCGCTGGCAGCGCTGCGACATCAAGGCGATCGCGCTGCTCGCCAATGTGCTGCTGCGCCAGCAGGCGCAGGCACGCGGCGCGGTCGAGGCGATTCTGATCCGTGACGGGTTTCTCACCGAGGGCGCGGCCAGCAATATCTTCGTGGTGCGCGCCGGACGCCTGCTCACCCCGCCGCGCGGGCCGTTCATCCTGCCCGGCATCACCCGCGATCTGATCCTGGAACTGGCGCACGCCCACGGCATCGACTGCCGGGAGAGCGCGGTGAGCGAGGCCGAGCTGCTGAGCGCCGACGAACTGTGGATGACCAGCTCGACCAAGGAGATCCTGCCGATCACGCGCCTGAACGACCGGCCGGTGGGCGCGGGCCAGCCCGGGCCGTTACAGGCGCGCTTTCGGCAACTCTACGAGGAGTACAAGCAGGCGTTCCGCGCCGGCCAGGCCGAATGAACGATGGCCAGCATTAAGCCCGGCAACGGCCAGGGCGCGGGCGATGCCCGCCAACTCCTGACCTTCCCGTGCCGCTATGACCTCAAAGTCATCGGCCGCCAAAGCTCGCGTTTCGAGGCGATGGTGCAGGGCATCGTCACGCGTCACATCGAGGCCCACGACCTGCTGGCCGTCACCCGTCGCCAGAGCGGGCACGAAAATTATCTGGCGATTACGCTCATCATCAACGCCCGCAGCCGCGAGCAACTCGACGACATCTATCGCGCGTTGTCGGACTGCGACGAGGTGTTGTTTTCCATCTAATGAAGCGTGCTCGCCCTCATAGCCATGATAGATGTTGCATGCTTGCCATAACTACCATTCACCAACAATGCACGCCGTGAACCGCTTCGACGCCTCCGCCGTCACCGTCAGCGACCTCGGGCTCGTGGATTATCTGCCGTGCCTGCGCGCCATGCAGGACTTCACCGCCGCGCGCGGGCCCACGACCGGCGACGAGCTCTGGCTGCTGCAACATCCGCCGGTCTATACGCTCGGCCTGAACGCCCGCCAGGCGGTGCTCGCCAATCCGACCGGCATCCCGGTGGTAAAGTGCGACCGCGGCGGCGATATCAGCTACCACGGCCCCGGTCAGTTGGTCGCCTATGTGCTCATCGACCTGCGCCGGCGCGGCTGGGGCGTGAAGCAACTGGTACACGCGCTCGAACAAAGCGTCATCGATTTCCTGGAGGGACGTGGCATCGAGGCCGCACGCCGGCCGGGCGCGCCGGGCGTGTACGTGGACGGAAAAAAAATCGCGCAACTCGGCCTGCGTATCCGCCGCGGCGCGAGCTACCACGGGCTGTCGTTCAATATCGACATGGACCTGGAACCGTTCCGCCAGATCCGGCCGTGCGGCATAGAGGGCCTGGAAGTCACCCAGCTCGCCGCGCTGCCGGGCGGGAAAATACCGCTGAATACCGCCGCCGACGGGCTGCGCGCGCAGTTGCTGCGCCGACTGGAGTACAATCACACAACTGTTTCCTCCCCGGACCCCGCATGAGTTCCGACTTCGACAGCGACATACCCGCCACGCCGCCCAACCCGCGCAAGGGCGCGGCCAAGACCGACCGCATCCCGATCAAGATCGTGCCTAAGCTCGAACCGTTGCGTAAACCGGCCTGGCTGCGGGCGGGCGCGCCCAACACCCCCGAGGTAGCGCGCCTCAAGGCGATTCTGCGCGCCAACCGGTTGCATTCCGTGTGCGAGGAGGCGTCCTGTCCGAACATCGGCGAATGCTTCGGCCATGGCACCGCGACCTTCATGATCATGGGCGACCTGTGCACCCGCCGCTGCCCGTTCTGCAACGTCGCCCACGGCCGTCCCGAACCACTCGACCCCGACGAACCCGCGAACCTGGCGCGCACCGTCGCCGCCATGGGCCTCAACTACGTGGTGGTGACTTCGGTCGATCGCGACGATCTGCGCGACGGCGGGGCGGCGCATTTCGCCGCCTGTATCCAGGCAACACGCCAGGCCGTACCGAAGATTGCGATCGAGATCCTGGTGCCGGATTTCCGCGGACGCATGGAACCCGCGCTGGCCGCGCTCGCTGGCGCGCCGCCGGACGTGTTCAACCACAACCTCGAAACCGTGCCGCGCCTGTACAAGCAGGCGCGCCCGGGCGCGGATTATGCCTGGTCGCTGCAACTGCTCGCCGAGTTCAAGGCCCGCCACCCGCGGGTGCCGACCAAGTCCGGCCTGATGGTCGGCCTGGGCGAGACGAACGAAGAAATCGAGGTGGTGATGCGGGATCTGCGCGCGCACGACTGCGGCCTGCTCACCATCGGCCAGTATCTGCAACCGAGCCGCGATTACCACCTGCCGGTGGAGCGCTACGTCACCCCGGCCGAGTTCGACGCGTTCGCCGCGCTCGGCCGGGAAATGGGTTTCCAGCACGTCGCCAGCGGGCCGCTGGTACGCTCGTCCTATCACGCCGACCAACAGGCGGCCGGCTATCGAGCGTCGCTGGCGTAGTCGGCGGGCAGTAGTACGACGGTCCGTGCCGACATCTATCTTTATCAATAAAAAAGGGCCTACGTTGAGTTCAACGTAGGCCCTTAATTGATTTATGGTGGGCCCGCCAGGGCTCGAACCTGGGACCAAAGGATTATGAGTCCTCCGCTCTAACCAACTGAGCTACAGGCCCAAATTACTAGAAAGGCGCGAAGGCACAAAAAGTTCGCCCCCCTCGAAACGCCACGGGCCGGTATTGTACCGGCCCGTGACGGGTGTGGATAGAACCGAGCCCGGTCAGCTCTGATCGAGAAAACTGCGCAGATGCTCGGAACGCGATGGATGACGCAGCTTGCGCAGCGCCTTGGCTTCGATCTGGCGGATGCGCTCGCGGGTCACGTCGAACTGCTTGCCGACCTCTTCCAGGGTGTGGTCGGTGTTCATGTCGATGCCGAAGCGCATGCGCAGCACCTTGGCCTCGCGCGGCGTGAGCGTGTCGAGGATCTCGGTGGTGGCGTTCTTCAGGCCGACCACGGTGGCGGCGTCCACCGGCGCGGTGATGCTGGTGTCCTCGACGAAATCGCCGAGATGCGAATCCTCGTCGTCGCCAATCGGCGTCTCCATCGAGATCGGTTCCTTGGCGATCTTGAGAACCTTGCGGATCTTGTCCTCCGGCATCTCCATGCGCACCGCCAGTTCCTCCGGCGTCGGCTCGCGGCCCATCTCCTGCAACATCTGGCGGCTGATGCGATTGAGCTTGTTGATGGTCTCGATCATGTGCACCGGGATGCGGATGGTGCGCGCCTGGTCGGCGATCGAACGCGTGATCGCCTGGCGAATCCACCAGGTCGCGTAGGTCGAAAACTTGTAGCCGCGGCGGTACTCGAACTTGTCGACCGCCTTCATCAGGCCGATGTTACCCTCCTGAATCAGGTCGAGGAATTGCAGGCCGCGGTTGGTGTACTTCTTGGCGATCGAGATCACCAGGCGCAGGTTGGCCTCGACCATCTCCTTCTTGGCGCGGCGCGCCTTGGCCTCGCCGATCGACATGCGGCGATTGACCTCTTTCAGTTCGCTGATCGGTAGCCCGGCGCGCTCCTGAATCTGTACGAGCTTGTTCTGCGCGCCGGCGACGGTTTCCATGTGGCGCTCGATGGTGTCGGCGTTGCACTCGCCGGTCTTCATGAACTTCTTGATGACGCGCGGGCTGGCCTCGTGACCGGGAAAGTGCTTGATAAAGGTCTTGCGCGGCAGGCGCGCTTTGCCGACCACCACGTCCATGACGATCTTTTCCTGGCCGCGCGCCTGCTCGACGAGCGAGCGCACCTGCTCGACCAGGCGGTTGGTCTGCTTGGAAACGAATTTGATCTGCAGGAACTCGGCCGCCAGCTTGGCCTGGCCGCGCGCCACCTCGGGGCTGCCGAAGCCGTGCTTGTCGAGCGCCTTGGCCAGATTGGCGTGCAGCTTGCGGATGCGCGCGAAGCGCTTGAGCGCCTCTTCGCGGTCCGGGCCGGTGTCTTCCTCGGCGCTCACGCCGTCGCCGTCGTCGTCCATGTCGCCGTTCGCCGGGGCGTGAATCGCCGGCAGCGGCTTCTCGACCGCGTGCGGATCGACGAAATCCACCACCAGGTCGGTGAGCCGCATCTGGTCGGCCTCGACCATGTCCATCATGCGCAGCACTTCCGCGATGGTCGCCGGGCAGGTGGCGATCGCCTCGGTGCTCTGGCGGATACCGTCCTCGATGCGTTTGGCGAGGTCGATCTCGCCCTCGCGCGTCAGCAGCTCGACCGTGCCCATCTCGCGCATGTACATGCGCACCGGGTCGGTGGTGCGGCCGAACTCGTTCTCCACGGCCGAGACCAGCACCTGCTCGGCCTCCTCGGCCACTTCCTCGTCTTCCGGGGCGGTGCCTTCGGTCTTGAGCAGCAGGGTGTCCGGGTCGGGCGGCTGGTCGTAGACCTCGATCCCCATGTCGTTGATCATGTTGATCACCGCCTCGATCTGGTCGGTGTCATGCACGCCCTCGGGGAGATGGTCGTTGATGTCGCGGTAGGTGAGGAACCCTTGCTCTTTGCCCTGCAGAATCAGCTTTTTGAGCTGTAGCCGCTGGGTTTCTTGGTCCATTGCCATAAAAACTCGGTCGTCGTCGAAAAATCGATATAGAACAGCGAAGTATATATCTAAACCCTAATGCTGCCCAACCCCGGCCACTTCAAGAGCGGGGGGCGAGACGGTCGAATTCCTGTAATTCCGCCAAAAGCCGGAGTAATTCGGCCTTTTCCTCGCGAGTAGACCCGCTCACGCGCTGTTTGGCGTTCAGCCGCTCGATCTGCTGGCGGATGGCCTCGCGCCGCAGCCGTTCGACCAAATCAGCGAACTCGGCCTGACAGCGGTCGGCATCCTGGTCGAGCACCGGGTGTTGCCAAGCCAGCAATTTGGCCAAATGCGGTTGGTGCTCGCTATCCCGGAAATGCTCGAGAATCGCCCCGGCGTTGGTCAATTCGCGGGCCTTGAGCAGTACCAGCAGCTCCACCAGCAACCCCATGCCCGGGCGCTCCAGCCCCCGCAACAGCCCCGGGTCGGCCACTTGGCGGGCAAGCCCGGGATGTTGCAGGAGCAGCGCGATCGCCAGACGTACCAGCGACGGCACCGGCTGGTGGGCGGCCCGTCCGGGCGACCGCGGCCGGGCGGCGGCCGGCCCGCCTGGTAACAGTGTAGCCAGATTTTTGGCGTCCACTTGGGTAATTTCCGCCAGCCGGTCGAAAATCAGCTGGCGCAGCACGCCCTGGGGGAGCTTGGACAGCAACGGCCGGGCAAGTTCCGCCAGGCGCGCGCGCCCATCCAGCCGCCCGAGGTCGACCTGGGCGGTCAGGGTCTGAAACAGGTAGTCCGGCAGCGACAGCGCCTGGGCGAGGCGCGCGCTGAAGGCGTCCTTGCCCTCTTTCCGCACCAGGGTATCGGGGTCTTCGCCCTCGGGCAGGAACAGGAAGCTCACCTGCCGACCCTCCGACAGGGTCGGCAGCGCGGTTTCCAGGGCCCGGCCAGCGGCCTCGCGCCCGGCGCGATCGCCGTCGAAACAGAACACCACCTCGGGGGCGAAACGGAACAGCCGCTCCAGGTGGTCGCGGGTGGTGGCGGTGCCGAGCGTCGCCACCGCGTAATCGATCCCGAACTGCGCGAGCGCCACCACGTCCAGGTAGCCCTCCACCACCAGCACGCGCTGCTCGCGCCGAATGGCGTCGCGCGCCCGGTGCAGACCGTACAGCTCACGGCCCTTGTGGAACAGCGGCGTTTCCGGCGAGTTCAAATACTTAGGCTCGCCGCTGCCCAGCACCCGCCCGCCGAAGCCGATGATGCGCCCGCGGTAATCGTGAATCGGGAACATTACGCGCTGCCGGAAGCGGTCGTAGTAACCGCCGTTGTCTTTTTTGATGAGCAGTCCGGCCTTCACTAACGCGTCCTGGCCGGCGCCGTCCTTGCCCAGGGCGCACAACACATTGTCCCAGCCGTCGGGCGCATAGCCCAAGCCGAAGTCGTTGGCGATCTCGCCGCTCAGACCGCGGCCCTTCAGATACTCGATGGCCTCGTGCGCCTGGGGATGCTCGCGCAACTGGCGGCGGAAATAACGGTCGGCCTGTTGCAGCGCCTCGGAGATCGGCGCGAGATCGTCGGCCGGCTTGTCGGCGGCCGCGCCGGCCGGCACCTCCAGCCCCACCTGGCGCGCCAGCTCCTCGACCGCCTCGATAAACGGCATATGCTCGTAGCGCATCAAAAAGCCGATGGCGCTGCCATGCTCGCCGCAGCCGAAACAATGATAAAACTGCTTGGTCTGGCTGACCGTGAACGAGGGGGTTTTTTCGTCGTGGAACGGACAACAGGCCTTGTAGTCCTTGCCGGCCTTTTTGAGCGGCACGCGCTGATCGATCAGCTCGACGATATCGACGCGCGCCAACAGCTCGTCGATGAATTTTTCGGGGATGCGGGCCATGGCGCTATTCTACCGCGCCCCGCGGGGTGGTGAAAAAACTAGAAAATGTCCCTAACTCTTGGGAATACCGCCACGCAGGGATAATTACGCCGTGATCGCCGTCTCCCGCAAAGTGTCAATCGCGGCACGCCGTTTGGCGTGCCCGCCTGGGTCAAGCGCACGGCGGCCCGCCTGGGGTTGGAGGCGAGCCTGCGGCCGCGAGGGCGGTCGCAGTCGGCTCGGAAAAGTAGAATGTCCCCATTATCTCCCAATATTATCGTTCGAAGCATCAAAGAATGACCGCCTCCTCACTACCAATCACGCTTAGCCGATCTTTCTAAGTGCCTTCCTTACCAAATCACGAAATAAAGGATTTTCGTGGTTACGTAACGCTTCTAGATGTGGTTTCGCTTCCTTTGCCTTTAATCTACCCAGTTCGACAATGGCGTGTTGCATCAAATCTCGATCGGACAGAAAACTGATCAGGTCCCCTATCACTTCCTGTTTACCTGTTCGTGCGTAACCAATAACAAGTTCTCCTCGACTCTCACCATATTTCTTCTCCTTGAGAAGTTTGCCCAACCTTTCAAGATACTTCGGATTTCTAACGATATACCCCAATGCCAACCCGATCGTCCATCTAAGATCGTCATTGCGTTCGGCTTCGAAGTGACGAAATAGCATTTCGATCACATCTTGTAGTTGACTGCTTTTCATCCCTTTACAACCGGCAAACTTTCTGTAAATGGCATCCTTCGTCGCTTGGCTATATTGGCGTTCTATGTGTCTCATCAATACCGGAATCGCAGAAGCATACCTTTGCCCTGGTACCAGGGATAGATCAAACAACGAACGAAGCTTGTAGCCCAGTTCATTCAACTCTTTGACGAGCGGAGCCTGCTCGATAGCTTCGGCCTTGATGCGCTCCTGCCTGATTTGCTCCTGGCGTACTTTATCGAAATCAATCATCTTTCCCCCTAGCCCTGTTCATTTGTCGCGCCTAACAAATGATGTCGCCAATATGGCATGGAGGAATTAGACCCTTGCTTTGCAACCACTCCCTCATCGGCGCGGTGATATGGGTCGGGACATCGAAATCCGGTCCTCGAACGTACAGCTGAAACCTATAACCGAGTTGATTCGCGTAATCGATACTGTCTTGGATTTGCGCTTTGTAACTTCCGTCCAGTTCTTTCACACTTTTTACTTCCCATAATTCTCTTCTGGCTACATCTATTCCATCCGCAATTCTACTATTGCCGTTAATCTTGAACGCTCTTTCAGATTGAGGTATTGGCTTCAATATTCCTTTTGACGCACGCACGGATGCTTCCGCCAACTGACCGACTTTATTGGCCTCCAGTCCTCGCGTGACCGGAGAAAAAATGGGGACATTCTACTTTTCCCTTGCCTACCCCGGCCGCTACACCTAGACTGCCCGCATGCCCCGCACTGCCCGCGCCTCGGTCGGCGGTCTTTGTTACCACGTCCTGAACCGTGGCAATGCCCGTGCGGAGGTGTTTCACGACGAGGCGGACTACCGCGCCTTTCTCGATCTGTTGAACGCCGCCGGCCGGCGGGTGCCGATGCGCGTGCTGGGTTTTTGTCTCATGCCCAATCATTTTCATCTGGTGCTTTGGCCGAGGGCCGGTGAGGACCTGTCGCGTTACCTCCAGTGGCTGCTGACCGCCCACGTGCGCCGGTACCACCGGCGCTATCGCTCCTCCGGTCACGTATGGCAGGGGCGGTTCAAGGCCTTTCCGATCGATCGCGATGCGCATTTGCTGACCGTCCTGCGTTATGTCGAACGCAATGCCCTGCGGGCCAAGCTGGTGCGCCGGGCCGAGAACTGGCCGTGGTCGAGCCTTGCCTCCCCACGGGCCGGGTTTCTCCACGACAGCCCCGTCCCCCTGCCCCGGAACTGGATCGTCCGGGTGAACGCGCCGGAGACCGCGGCCGAGTTGGCGGCGCTTCGACAGAGTGTCAACCGCGGCACACCGTTTGGCATGCCCGCATGGGCCAAACGCACGGCGGAACGCCTGGGGTTGGAGGCGAGTCTGCGGCCACGGGGGCGACCGCGGAAGGGGGTCGCGGTCGGCTCGGAAAAGTAGAATGTCCCCATTTTTTCGCGTGCTTGGCGCAGATATTTGGTAACCGGACGGTGCACGGAGAGCCCCTCCCCTTCCTTGATTCCTTGTTATGTACTGCGTCGACGGCAGACCGACGACGAGGACAATCCTAAAACGCCCGTTCCGAAATCACAAGCGCGGTGCCAACAAATTTCTTCGAATATAAGCTGTTTCTAATTTACCGCGCGGGTATATCGCCCACTGGCGGCTTGAATAGCTAAGAACTCGGCGTGCGAAACCCTTATTGCGGATACGCAGACCATCGGCGCGCACCGCTACGGTGCACTGTGAGGCACCATAAAATAACAACAGGGAAATTAAAGAATGAGGTATTGAACCGCCAAGGGTGAGGTGGGGTATTCGCGGATGTTCAGTGAATATACGCGCCGCCTAACGGGTGCAACGGACAGTCGTTGCACCCCGGGCCGCAACAAGATCGCCAAGAAAGGCGCTTTCCGGGGATTCCTGCCACGGCGCTCACGGCGTCGTGGCGGGTAGATTCATTTTGCAACAAGTTCTATGCGAACCAAAAAACGGGTGGGGGTGCAAATCCGGATTATCTTGGGGGGTGCAACTGAAAAATGATTTTCTCTGCGCCTTTGCGTCTCTGCGTGGAAAACTATTACAAACTCTCCCTTCCTTTTAGGAGCCGGCGAGACGGTCTTTGACCTTGGCGCTGACCTTGGCCATGTCGGCGCGGCCGGCGAGCTTGGGCTTGAGCCCGGCCACCACCTTGCCCATGTCCTTGATGGACGCGGCGCCGGTCTCGGCGATCGCGGCATTGATCAGCGCGTCGATCTCGGCCTCGCTCAAGGGCGTCGGCAGGTAGGCCTGCATGATGGCGATGTCGCGGTTTTCCTTGTCGGCCAGGTCGGCGCGCGCGCCCTTGACGAATTGCTCGACGGCCTCGCGGCTTTGCTTGATCTGCTTTTCGATCACCGTCATGACCTGGGCATCGTCGAGGACGATGCGCTCGTCCACCTCGCGCCGCTGAATCGCGGCCAGCAGCATGCGGATGGAAACGAGACGCGCCTGGTCCTTCTGGCGCATGGCGTCCTTCATGTCCTGGGTGATGCGGTCCTTCAGGCTCATGGGGACGACCGGTATTTAACGAAGAGAGGGGTTATATTATTTTTTAACGCGGAGACGCAAAGGCGCAGAGAAAAGCATTTATTTTTAGGATTTAACGTGTAACGCTTTTTTTCCTTTGCGCCTTGGCGGCTTTGCGTCAAAAATTAATACGACTGCGAATGGCGCTGCGGACGCTCGGTGGTCTCGGTGGTGCGGGCGTTCATGCGCGTCGGCTTGGCGCGCAGGATCTTCTTCTTCTCGCGCTTGACGGCGGCCGCGGCCTTGCGCTTGCGCACCGTGGTCGGCTTTTCGTAGAACTCGCGGCGGCGCACCTCGGCGAACACCCCGGCCTTCTCGCACGAACGCCGGAACCGGCGCAGCGCAACCTCAAACGGCTCATGCTCTTTTATCCGCACTGACGGCATTACTCTCTCACCTCGAAAAATCGCCCGGAGGGCGGTTGGGAAGCGCGCAATACTATAGATTTCGGCCGGTTTTGTACACCCTCTGGCTCCGGGCGCTTGCCGGGGAGGGGGGCCGGTCCCGCAGAAAAAGGCATAAGAACGCCCATCAAAAAGAGATACCCCGCACCCCCCTCCCTCTCCCTCCCCCTGGAAGGGGGAGGGTTGGGGTGGGGGTCGATTGTCGAGTTCGGTTCATTTTGTTTGGCGCTCTAAGGCTCGCCATTTTCAGTACACTTGGCGCCGACATGCGCATATTAGGCATCGAAACCTCCTGCGACGACACCGGGGTCGCGGTCTACGACTCGGACCGCGGCCTGTTGGCCCACCGCCTCTATTCCCAGACCGCCCTGCACAGCCAGTACGGCGGGGTGGTGCCGGAACTGGCCTCGCGCGACCATATCCGCAAGACCCTGCCCCTGATCCGGACGGTGCTCACCGAAGCCGCAATCGCGTCATCCCTGCCCCGCGGCCCTCGCCTCGATCCCATCGGCGAAGCCGGGGTCGGCCCCGGGGGGCTGGACGGCATTGCCTACACCGCCGGCCCGGGCCTGGCCGGGGCGCTGCTGGTGGGCGCGGCCATCGGTAGCGGCTTGGCGCGCGCCTGGGGAATCCCGGCGGTGGCGGTGCACCACATGGAGGGGCATTTGCTCTCGCCGATGCTCGAACCCGACCCGCCGACGTTTCCGTTCCTGGCGCTGCTCGTGTCCGGCGGTCACACGCTGCTTGCCGATGTCGCCGGTCTGGGGCGCTACACGATCCTGGGCGAGTCGGTCGACGACGCGGTCGGCGAGGCGTTCGACAAGACCGCGAAACTGCTTGGGCTCGGCTATCCCGGCGGGCCGGCGATCGCGCGCGCCGCGCGCGCCGGCGATCCCGGCAAATATCCGTTCCCGCGTCCCATGACCGAGACCAAAAAAACCCACGGCGCGCACCCCGGCCTCAATTTCAGTTTCAGCGGCCTCAAGACCGCGGTCGCCACACTCGTGCAAAATAATAAATCGCTCGATCCCCCGACCGTCGCCGACATCGCCGCGTCGTTCCAACAGGCGGCGATCGACGTGCTGGCGCTCAAATGCCAATGGGCCCTGGATCAAACCGGCGCCAAACAACTGGTGGTCGCCGGCGGCGTGAGCGCCAATGAAAAATTGCGCGCGCGCTTGTGGGAACTGACCGAACGCCTCGGCGCGCGCGTCTACTTCCCGCGCCCGGAGTTCTCGACCGACAACGGCGCGATGATCGCCTACGCCGGCTGGCGGCGACTGCGCGCCGGCCAATCCGCGACCTCCGGCTTCGGGGTGCAAGCGCGCTGGGAGATCGCTACCCTGCCACCGGCCGAGTAAATCGGCGAAGGTTTTATTTTCACGGGTCAACCGCGCCCGCGATGGTGCGTTGTACCAAAGAACAACGCCGCAGACCTTATTAATAATAAATAACAGCAATGGAGGAATCATGAACCCACCTGACTCGGTCGCCCATCCGCGGGCACCTGCCCGTATTGTCGGTATCGCCTGCGGGCTGTTGTTGGCAGCGGCACTGGCCGGCTGCGGCGGTGGCGGTGGCGCGGACGGAACCACCGCTCCGCCACCGCCAACCCCGCCGCCCGCCCCGACCGCTGTTGCCTGGACCGCCTATGTCGGTTCGCATTACGGCAGCCGCGCGTGGGCGCAATCGGTGCGCGATCCCGGCGGGCCGGGGGACGCCGGATTCGACGCCAGCGTCGACCCGGCGACCGGCCTGGCCAGCTTCACCGCCTTCGTGACGACAACTGTCGCACCGTTGCTGCCGGCGCATTATCTGGTGCTGGGCACAGGCGGTCTTGGTTCCGGCCGCGACCAGGTTCTGGTCGATACCTTTATGAATTTCATCAAGAACGGCAGCGTCGCCACTTACCGGCAGGCGCTGAAGGATCGCGCCAAGGCGGTGGCGGCGCTGAGCGACGCCCCCGCCAAGGTGTCGTGGCAATTCGGCAACGAGATCAACAGCCTGCGCTTCAGCGAGACCCTGCATGCCTGGGCGAAGGACGGCGTCACGCCGCGCGGGCATGACACGACCACCATTCCGTACATCGTCGAGTATTTTCTGGCGCCCGGCGTCGAGGGTATCGAGCAAGCGAGTCTCGATCTGTTCGGAAACCGCGACGGCATCCATATCATGCTCGGCTCGATCGCCAGCGCCACGAACACCAACGCCCAGGCGTTCCTGAACGCGCTGCTCGATTATCAAATCGTGGGAACCTACGCGCCGAGCCTGGCTGGCAAGCGCGTTTACCAGGTCGTCGACACGATCTCGATTCATTACACCGTCGGCACCGGCAGCGGCGTGTGGCGGGGATTTCTGGACGGTCTCCACCAGACCCGCATCGGCCAGGGAAAGATCAAACGCATCGTTTCGACCGAGGAGGTCGGTCAAGCGGCCGCCAACGACGGCAACGGCATGGGCACGGCGCTGCAAGTGCTGGCGCGTTATTTCGACTGGTGGATCGGCCACGGCTTCACGCCCGATCAGGGGCACGCGTATCTGTGGGGCACCGATCTCGGCCCGGCCGGCAACACCGTGGATGCGCTCATGCCGGTGCTTTACAACTTCCTCGGGGATGTCGCGATTCTAAAACCGGCGGCGGTCGCGGCGGTGACCGGCGCGGCCAATCTCGAACACTACGAGTACGAATCGACGCAGGCGCGCCGGCGCGTGCTGGCGATATTCTCCGCCGATGGCGCGACGACATCGCTCACCACTATTACCGCGGAACTGCCCGGCTGGAATACGCTGAATGTATCCGTGCATCGTTTCACCGCCGGCGGCGACCTGGCGGTCAACCCGACCGTCACCGCGCTCGCGGCCGGCCGGTTCGCCATCGACTTCGGCGGGCTTACGCTCAACCCGCGCGAATCGCTGCTGCTCCTGCTGCGGGACTAGACGGTCCGCCGCCCAGTGGATAGTCGAGTTATTTTCCGATCTTCGGCTCCTTGCCGGCCAGGAGCTTTCCGATATTGGCCCGGTGTCGCCACAGCAGTAACCCGGTCATGGCCAGGGTGGCGTACAGAAACGGCGCGCCCGGCACCAGCCACCACACGTAGAGCGGCGTGAGCAGCGCGGCGCTGATCGCGGCCAGCGACGAATAGCGAAACGCCACCGCCATCGCCAGCCAGGTGCCAACCAACGCCAGCCCCACCCAGTTGTTCAGGGCGAACAGCACGCCAAACGCGGTCGCCACGCCCTTGCCGCCCTGGAAACCGTGGAACACCGGAAAGAGATGGCCGAGAAAGGCGCAGAACATCACCAGCGCGAGGATCGCGCTATCGTCGGTGAACGCGCGCGCGGCCAGCACCGGCAGCGCGCCCTTGAGGATGTCGCCGGCGAGCGTCAGCAACGCGGCCTTCTTGCCGCCGTAACGCAGAATATTGGTGGCGCCGGGGTTGCCGGAGCCGACCTTACGCGGGTCCTTGAGGCCGAACAGGCGGCTGACCACGATCGCCGACGAGACCGAGCCGATCAGATAGGCCGCGAGCGGCAGTAAATAGAGCAGCATGGCGCAACGATATAGGGCGTCGCGGCGAGGAGCAAGAGGGGCCGGCAAAGACCGCTTGTATCTCGCACCTCGTATCTTGTACCTTCACCGTCATGGACATCATCTATCTGCACGATCTCAAGATCGACTGCGTGCTCGGCATCTGGGACTGGGAACGGCGCACCACCCAGACCGTGACCTTCGACCTCGACATGGCGGCGGACGTGCGCCGGGCGGCGGCCAGCGACCGCATCGACGACACGGTCAACTACAAGGCCGTGGCCAAACGCCTGACCGCGTTTGTCGGCGCTTCCCAGTTTCAACTGGTCGAAACGCTGGCCGAGAAGACCGCGGAGCTGATCTTGAACGAGTTTCCGATCCGCTGGGTGCGGGTGCGGGTCAACAAGAAAGGCGCGATCCGCGGCGCCGCCGACGTCGGCGTGATCATCGAGCGCGGCGAATAGGATCGAAATGACAAGTAATTTTTTTGCCACGGATGAACACAGATAAAATCAAATTATAAAAATTGCCGCGTGCATTGTTCATCTGTTTTCATCTGCGTTATCCGTTACTGAAATGATAATCGGTAAAGTCCGCTAGTCGAATGCCCCGGATATTCGTCGGCATCGGCAGCAACATCGAGCCTGAAAAAAACATTCGCGGGGCGGTACGCACGTTGCGCGCCGCCTACGGGGCACTCACGCTTTCGCGGGTGTACGAAAGCGCCCCGCAGGGTTTCAGCGGCGACAATTTCTACAACCTGGTGGCGGCGTTCGACAGCGCCGAACCGGTCGAGGCCGTCAAGGCGCGGTTAGCCGCGATCGAGAGCGCGCACGGGCGCACGCGCGGCGACCGGCGCCTCGCCTCCCGCACCCTCGATCTGGATTTATTGCTCTACGGCGACGCCGTGATCCACCGCGCCGGGCTCGACCTGCCGCGCGCCGATATCCGCGAATACGCCTTCGTACTGGCGCCGCTCGCCGAGATCGCGCCGGACCTGCGCCATCCCGAAAGCGGCGGGAGTTATAAGGAGATGTGGGAGAAATTCCAGCCGTCCGAACCGCTCCGAACGGTGGCGCTCGACCTTGAGACCGACGTGGGTTCGACGGGGGAAACTCGCTAGCGCCAGCCGCCCTCTTGCAACAGTTTGTCGAGGCGCGTGGCGCTGAAACCGCTCATGCGCTTGTCCCCGACCAGGATCAGCGGCACGCCCTTGCCGTTCAGGCGCCTGAACTCGGCCTTGGCCAGGCCGTTCTTCTCGATATCGAACTCGGTAAACACCACGCCCCGCGACTTCAGATGCGCCTTGGCCTGCTTGCACACGCCGCACCATTCGGTGGTATAGATGACCACGCTCCCATAAACAAACTCGGCGGCGACCGTTTCCACTTCCGCCGATCCCTCGAGGCTGCGAATCTTGATCTCCTGCACCGCGGCGTCCTCGGGCGGGCGATCGCCGAAGTGCGTGCGGCCGTCGGGGTCGGTCCATTTATACACGCCGGCGGCGAACGCGGCCGGGGCGAGCAGCGCGCCGCACAGCGCCAGCATCAACACGACTGTGCGCGTCACTTTTCTCAGCCCACCACCGAGCGCCCGCCGTCCACCGCGATCACCTGGCCGGTGATGTAGCCGGCGTCACGCACCAGGAACAGGATCGTGCGGGCGATATCGTCCGGGTCGCCGGAGCGCTTCAACGGCACGCGCGAGATGATGCGCTGCTTGGTGAGTTCGTCGAGATCGATCTCCGGCCACAGGATCGTGCCGGGCGCGACACCGTTGACGCGCACCTCCGGCGCCAGTTCGCGCGCCAGCGACTTGGTGAGCATCGCCAGACCGGCCTTGGCGGCGCAATACACCGGGTAGGAGCGCAGCGGCCGTTCAGCGTGGATGTCGACCATGTTGACGATGCAGCCATGGGTTTTCCTGAGGTGCGGCGCGGCCGCCTGCGACAGGAAGAACGGTGCCTTCAGGTTCGAGCCGATGAGATCGTCCCACTGCTTCTCGGTCGCCTCGCCAATCGGGGTCGGATAAAAACTCGAGGCGTTGTTGATCAGCACATCCAGGCGCTCGAACGAATCGACAGTCTCGTACACCAGGTTGTCGAGCTTGGCGGCGTTCAACAGCTCGCCGCGCACCAGCATCACCGACTCCGGGCGGAGCGCGTGCAGCTCGGCCTGCAAGGCGTGCGCGTCCTTCTCGGACGAGCGATAGTGAATCACCAGATTCATGCCCTGGGCGTGCAGCGTTCGACAGACCGCGGCGCCGATGCGGCGCACGCCGCCGGTCACCAACGCCACCTTGCCGGCCAGATTGTTGTCTTTATTGTCCGCCATGCGATCCCGTTCGGGCTGCAAAAATGCCACAATACCCGCTCGCCCCGGAAACGCCAACCCATGCCGAGCGACCCGCCCGCCTCCGAGTACCGACCCGCGACCGCCCCGGAAACGGCCGGCCTGCCCGCGCCCGACGCGCACGAGCGCGCGCTCGGCGAGCGGCTGAGTGCCGCGATCCGGGACGAGATCGCCCGGGCTGGCGGCGCGCTGCCGTTCGCGCGCTTCATGGAACTCGCCCTGTATGCGCCGGGGCTCGGCTACTACAGCGCCGGCCACCGGAAATTCGGCGCAGCCGGCGATTTCGTCACCGCGCCGGAACTGGGAAATTTGCTGGCGCGCTGTCTGGCGCGCAATATCGCGCCGGTCTTGCGGGAATTACCGAATAGCGACCTGCTCGAGGCCGGCGCCGGCAGCGGCGCGCTGGCCGCCGATCTGTTGCTGGCACTGGAGGCGCTCGAACAATTGCCGCGCCATTATTTCATTCTGGAAGTAAGCGCCGAGTTGCGCGCCCGTCAACGCGCAACGCTCGCGCAGCGCGCCGCGCATCTGGCCGGGCGCGTGCAGTGGCTGGACGATCTGCCGGCGGCGTTTCGCGGCGTGGTGCTGGGCAACGAGCTGTTGGACGCCATACCGGTGCAGCGGTTTCACCTGACGAACGGCGCGCTGCGCGAGCTGCAGGTCGCCTGGGATCGGGATCGGTTCGTGTGGCGCGAGGCGCCACCCGGCGCGGAGTTGGAAAGTATTGTTGCGCCGCGAATCGCACTGCTCTCCTTGCCCGACGGCTACACCTCCGAGATCGGTCTGGCCGCCGAAGCCTGGGTGCGCACCGTCGCCGAACGCCTGACCGCCGGCGCCCTGTTGCTCATCGATTACGGCTTTCCACGCCATGAGTTTTATCACGCGCAACGCGCGCACGGCACGTTGATGTGCCACTACCGTCAGCGCGCCCATTCCGATCCCTTGATACTGGTCGGGCTGCAAGACCTCACCGCGCACATCGACTTCACCGCCGTCGCCGAGGCCGCGCACGGCGCCGGGCTCGATATCCTGGGGTACACCAGCCAGGGACAATTTTTGCTGGCGAGCGGCATCGCCGAACTGGCGAATGTCGCCGACCCGAAGACGCGCTTGACGCTCACCCAGGAAATCAAAAAACTCACCCTGCCGCACGAGATGGGCGAGCTGTTCAAGGTCATCGCCGCCGGACGCGACGTGGACGGCGTCTTGCCCGGCTTCGCGCTCAACGACCGGCGCGGCAGACTCTAAGCCGATGGCCGGTGTTGAGGTGCTTCCGCCAACACGGGTATGATTCGCATGAGCGGTCGGTTTTCATCAACGCAGGTAACTATACGGAGGTTGCACCATGGATCACGCGAAAACATTCTCGTCACGCATCGCCGTTCTGTTCGCCATACTCTCCTGGCTGCTCGCGCCGTCGTCCCCGGCCGCGCCGCTGACTATCGTCAACGTCGGCGCGCCCGCCGTCAATTGCAAATTCGACAGCGACTGCAAGATCACCGTCACCGACTCGGCCACTCACTTCACCCTGACCGCCACCAGCGGCGATGCGTTTCTTCAGTCCCGCACCTTCCCGGTGGGCGAGGCCGGTACCGCCGCGGCCGGCCTGTACGCCTACCTCTATCGTATCGACCTGCGCCAGTTGGCCGGCCTGACCGCGCTGCCATGCGTCCACAGTCTAAAAATTACCTTCGGCCCGGTGAAATCGCTGGATTACAACAGCGACGGCACCTCGGACCAGGTGTTCGTCGTCACCGCCGGCGGGTTGGGCAGCGTCGCACCGAGCGCGGCCGACAAGGTCGGCAACGATATCACCTTCAGCTTCAACCCCCCGGTGTGCGCCGGCAGCAGCCCGGGCAGCGGGCAATCCTCGTATTTTTTCGGCCTCACCTCCGCCCGGGCGGATAGAACCGTCACCGCCACCCTGCACGATACGCTCGGCGGCTCGACCGCGCTGAACGCGCGCGCGCCGAAACTGCTGACCATCGTCTGGCCGCTGCCGCCGTGGCTGTTCGCGGTCGCGGCCGTGGTCGTGATGACCGCAATCGGCGCCTATCTATTCAAGAAGCGGCGCGCCCCGCGCCGGAGATAACCGCGCCGGTTCGCGGTTTTTCGTCGCCGGCCTGTAAAGGTTTTTATCGACTTCATAAATAATAATTATATTCTCGGTTGTTGACGCGCATCAAAGCAGTTATGCCCGCGACGCGTATGTTAAGGGGTGTCCGATGCCGCACAGTCCGGGAACAGCCGATCGACCGCGCTGTCATCGGATAGGAGGTGCATCATGAAAACACCTATCGCAGTGAAACGGGAAAGCGAAGGGCGCATCGGCGAGTACAAGCCGGCGCGCGAGATGTTCGAGGAAATGGAGCAGTTGGCGGAACGGATGCTGCCGCTAACGTGGATGCGGCCGTTGCCGTTGGAACGGTTGTTCTGGGGGACCGCGCTCCCGCAAGTGAACATCCTCGAGCGGGAAACGGAACTCGTGGTCCAGGCGGCGGTGCCGGGCTTCGGGAAGGACGACATCGAAGTCACGACCACCGCCGAAACCGTGACATTGCACGGCCGAGTACAGCGGGAAAAACAGGAAGGCGAGAAAGGCGGAGAGTATTACCGGCGTGAAATTCAGTGCGAGGATTTTCTGCGCACGATCCATCTCCCCTGCCTGGTGGACGACACCAAGGCCAAGGCGACGTTCAAGGATGGCATGCTGGAATTGATACTCCCCAGACTGGAAGCCGCCAAGCGGCACACAGTCAAAATCGAACAGGCCTGAACCACCTGTCCCGTTGACTATAAAGACCCGGCAACCCTGCCGGGTTCTTTTTGTCTATCGACCCTCAACCCAAATGTAAGCTGGAATTAGAACTTATCTCCCGCTGATGTTCGTATAAGCCCGGATATCATTCCCGCGCGACCGCCATGGATGGCGGAAGTACTGGAAACGCAGGAGCAGTTTCCAGTGCAAGCGGGAATCCAGCATCTTCAGGTATTTTCTGGATGCCCGCTTTCGCGGGCATGACGAACAAATAGCGACGTACCGAATTTCAGATAGGTTCCAGTCAAACCACGCCGTGAGTCTTGAACCAGGCCTGCATGCGCTTCCAACCGTCCTCGGCCGGTTCCTTGCGATAGCTCGGCCGGTAGTCGGCGTTGAAGGCGTGCGGCGCGTCGGGGTAGACGACGATCTCGGACTGGTTGCCGGCGGCCTTGAGCGCGGCGCGCATTTTTTCGACGGTCTCGACCGGGATGCCTTGATCGGCGCCGCCGTACAGCCCGAGCACCGGCGGTTTGATCGTGGCGGCGACGTTGAGCGGATAGCTCGGCTGGAGATCGCCGGTTTGACCGGTCAGGCGTCCGTACCAGGCCACACCCGCCTTCACGTTGGGATTGTGCGCGCAATACAACCACACGATGCGCCCGCCCCAGCAGAAACCGGTGATGCCGAGGCGCGCCGTGTCGCCCTTGCCGCTCTTCTTGGCCCAGGCGACGGTGGCGTCGATGTCGCTCATTACCTGCGCGTCCGGCACCTTGGCGACTACGGTGTCGAGAATCTGCTTGATCTCGGTCATATTCGAGACATCGCCTTGACGTACATACAACTCGGGCGCGACCGCCAGATAACCGAGCTTGGCCAGGCGCCGGCAGACGTCGCGGATATGTTCATGCACGCCGAAAATTTCCTGGATCACCACCACTACCGGAAAGGCCGTGCCCTTGGCCGGCATGGCGCGATACCCCGGAATCTCGCGGTCCTTGGCGGGAATCTTCACTTCGCCGGCGGTGAGCCCCTTGGTGTCGGTGACGATCACGGTGTCGGCGCATACCGGCCGGACCGCGGCCGCGAAGCCGGTGGCCAGCAGGGTCATCACGAATTCGCGGCGCGTGAAACCGCTGCGCGGCACGAGGCTCAACAGATCGTCTTTCAGGTTCATGGCATCCTCCTGTTGGTGAACCGATAGCATGACGCATTCTCGCGGACGGGCACAAGCCGCCGCGCTGCTCATGCGTCGCGCGCCAGGGCGGCGGCCAGCGCGCCCACCAGCGCCAGGCCGGCGTCCTCGGCGCGCGCGCCGAATGCCACCACACCGTCATCATGGCCGCCCATGGCGACGATACCTTGGGCGAACAGTATTCCGGCCCGATACAGCCGCTCGATCTCCGCGGCCATGGCCGGCGTGCCGTAGGCCACGTCCGGGGAGGTGACCGGAATACCGAGCGCCCGGGCGTGGCGCCAGATCTGCGGCGAATGTCCATGGAAAACGTAGTGAATATCGGCATTCAACCGATAGAGCATGGCGTGGGTCAGGGATTCCGACGACGGCGCGATCGGCCCGCGCGCCTCGACAGAATTGCGCACGATGTCGCACTTTTCGATCAGCGCGTAATGTTCCGCGCCGAGCACCGCGAGGTCGCCGGTTTGGGTTCCGCTGATCGCGAAATCCCCCGGCGTACCGGGCAGGCGCTGACTGACGTTGCCGAAGCCGACGCCGCCGTAGCGCGCCGGGTCGCGGCCGATCAACCCCAGGCGATGCAGGAGCGTGCGCCAGGCGTTGAGCGCGCGCAGGGGCGCGAACTCGAGCGGCGCGGCAGGCGTGAAGCGCAACTCGAACTTGGTGACGCCCTCTTGCGGCGCACTCACCGCCGGGCCGCGCTATTCGATCTTGAGGTAGGCGAACCCCTGGTGCTGCAACTCGGCCAGGCGCACCACGCCCGATTGCACCAGCTCGACGCCGGCCATGAGCTTGGCCTCATCCAGGTTGACCGCCACGCGGGTGATATTGCACAGTTCGAGCTTCACCCCCTGGACCTCCTGCAACGATTGCAAGCGCGACCGCAGATCCTGGCGGCGCTCCTTGAGCAGCGCATCCTCGGCGAACAACGTGCCGCGCAACGGGTCGTCGGTCACGAACCGGATGCCGTGCGAGACGAACACGATGCGCACGTCGTACTCGACGAGATCGCTCTGATAGGTGGTCACCATATTATTGATGCTGGTGAGCATGGCGCTGAACCGGCGCGGATCGGCGAAATCGGCGTGATACACGACCTTGGCCAGCGCCGGCGCCGCGGCCGCCTCCGGCGCGGGCTTTTTCAGCTTGCCCAGATACGGCCCGGCCGCCAGCAGCAGCGCCACCACCGCCAGCACCGCCGCCGCCAGTCCCAGTTTGTTTCCACCATCGTTGATGCGTGCCATAACCACCTCCTGCGTGAAAGACGTGAAAGATTATGAAACCAGCCGTCAGGCCGCCGCGCGCGCCGCGCGGATCGCGGCCAGGCGCTGTAGCCGTATGGCCTCGGCGATCGCCGGACCCGACAACTCACCGCCGGCCAGGGCGGCGCTATCGACCCCGAGCGCGGCCTGAAACGCCCGCCGGAAGATCTGCGCCTGCGGGTAGGGCCGTTGCTCGTAGCCGGTGCGGCCACGCGCATCGGCCTCGCAGGCGGCCAGAAACAATTCTAAACGTTCCGGGCGGCGAAACACATCGAGGCGCTCGAGCGTCTCCAACAACGTCGCGTCGCGCAGCTCGGGGGCGCGATGGCAATGGGCATGGTATTGCGCGACCAGCACCGCCAGGTCGCGATAGTCGTTCGGCACCCGGAAACGCCGGCACAGCGCCCGCACCATCTCGGCGCCCTGCTGCTCGTGGCCGATATGCTTGGGCCATTGCTCCTGGGGTGTGCCGCCCTTGCCGAGGTCGTGCAGCAGCGCGGCGAAGCGCACGCGCGCATCGGCCGACAGCCGCGCCGCCTGGGTCAGTACCATGAGCGTGTGCACGCCGGTGTCGATCTCGGGATGATGCTCGGGCGGCTGCGGCACGCCGAACAACGCCTCGATCTCCGGAAACAGCCGCGCCAGCGCGCCGCAGCGGCGCAACACCTCGAAGAACCGCGTCGGGTGGTTTTCGCCCAGGGCGCGTTCCCATTCCTGCCAGACGCGTTCGGCCACCAGCGCCTCCATCTCGCCGGCCGCGACCAGCGCGGCCATCAACTCCAGGGTCTCGTCGGCCAGGGTGAAATCGAAGCGCGCCGCGAAGCGCGCCACCCGCAGCACCCGCAACGGGTCTTCGGCGAACGCCGGACTGACGTGGCGCAGGATGCCGTTTTGCAAATCGCGCGCGCCGCCGTAGGGGTCGATGAGCGCGCCGTCCAGGCTCTCGGCCATGGCGTTGATGGTGAGGTCGCGCCGCGCCAGGTCCTGTTCGAGGGTCACGTCAGACCCGCTGTACACGGTAAACCCCTTGTAGCCGCGCCCGCTCTTGCGTTCGGTGCGCGCCAGCGCATACTCTTCCTTGGTCTGCGGGTGCAGGAACACCGGGAAATCGGCGCCGATCAGCCGGAAGCCCTGCGCCTCCATCTGCTCGGGCGTGGCGCCGACCACGACGTAGTCGCGGTCCTTGACCGCCAGACCGAGCAGCTTGTCGCGCACCGCACCGCCGACTAGATAGATTTGCATGGCTCACATAGTAATGCCGCTGACGGCTCCCACCAAGCATGATTTATAAATCGCGCGCGCTGCTGGCGATAGTGCTGCTCGCCGCGGGGCTCACCGGCTGCGCGACGCTCGGTTACTACGGCCAGTCGATCGGCGGACAACTGGAAATGCTGGCCAAGCGCCGGCCGATCGCGGAGCTGCTCGATGACCCGGCGGCGAGCGACGAGCTCAAGACCAGGTTGGCGCTGATCCTGCGGCTGCGCGCGTTTGCCAGTAACGAACTGCGGCTGCCGGACAACGCCAGCTACCGTTCGTACGCCGATCTCGAGCGGCCGTACGCGGTCTGGAATGTCTATGCCGCACCGGAGTTGTCGCTCACCCCCAAGGAGTGGTGCTTCCCGGTCGTGGGCTGCGTCGCCTACCGTGGCTATTTCGCCAAACACGCGGCCGAGGCGTTCGCCGCGGACCTGCGCACCCAGGGTTACGACGTGTATGTCGGCGGCGTGGCCGCCTACTCGACGCTCGGCTGGTTTCACGACCCGATGCTGAACACGCTCATCCACCGCCCGACCGCCGACCTGGCCGGGCTCATGTTCCACGAGCTCGCCCATCAGCAGGTCTACGTGCGCGACGACAGCGCGTTCAACGAATCGTTCGCCACCGCGGTCGAGATCGAAGGCGCGCGCCGCTGGCTGGCGGCCAACGGCACGCCGGGACAGCTCGACGACTACCTGGCCGCCAAGCAGTCCCAGACGCGCTTCGTGGCGCTCATCATGGACTATCGCGCGCGCCTGACGGCGCTCTACGCCTCGGAGGAATCCGATGAACACAAGCGCGCCGCCAAGGCGAAACTATTCACGGAACTGCGCGCCGACCATGAGAAGCAGCGAAACCGGGACGGCGGCGGGCGCGAGTACACCCGCTGGTTCGAACAGGAACTTAACAACGCCCGGCTGGTGCCGGTCGGCGTGTACCGCCAGTACCTGGCGGCGTTTCAGGCGCTGCTCGCCCGGGAGGGCGGCGATCTGGCGGCGTTCTACCGCGCCGTGCAGCAGCTCGCGGACCTGCCCAAGGCACAGCGTGACGCGCGGCTCAGTGCGCCGCCCCCGTCCGACCCAAATAGGCAGGCACGATCTCATCGAAGCGCACCGGGGTAATGCCCAGGATCGGCGGGAAGCCACAGTCGCAGATGCTGTCGATTTGCAGCGAGCGATAGTTGTCGAGCGAGAACGGCTTGCCGGGGAAGTACTCCAATACCATCGCTTGCAACCGCGACAGGCCGTCGCTCAAGCCCACGATCCGGGTTTTGACACCGGTCAGATCGGCGATGGCTTGCACCAGTTCGCGCAGCGTATACACCGTCGGGCCGCACAACTCGTAGGCCTGGCCGAAGCATTGGTGTTGATCGAGCGCGTTGATATACGCCTGCGCCACGTCCTCGACGAACACCGGTTGGAAGCGCGCCTGCGGGCAGGCGAGCGGAAACATGAGCGGCGCCAATTTTACTAACCCGGCGAAGCGGCGCGTGAAGCTGTCGTCCGGCCCGAAGATCACCGACGGCCGGAAACTCGTGACCTGCAAGTCCGCGGCCGCCAGCACCTGCGCCTCGCCGCGCGCCTTGCTGCGCAGGTAATGGCTGGGCGCGTCATCCGCGGCCTTGAGCGCGCACATATGCAGCAGCCGCGTGACGCCGCTCGCGCGGCAGGCCGCGATCACCTTGGCCGGCAGTTCGGCGTGCGCACGTTCGAACCCGCGGCCATCATGGCCGGCCTCGTTCAGGATGCCGACCAGATTGATCGCGGTGTCGTGACCCGGGAACAGATCCTTCAGCAACGCCGGATTGTGCACGTCGCCCTCGACCAGGCGCGCGGTCGGCAACACCAGCAACTCACGATGCCGGTCGCGGCGGCGGGTGACGATCGTCACCTCATGACCGAGCGCACACAGCCGCGCGCTCAGGTGCCGGCCGACGAAGCCGGTACCGCCGAGGAGGATGATCTTGTGTTTCGACATAGTTTTATGTGTGCCCGCTTTTTTTGAATTACTTCTATGATTTCTTGACGCAAAGTCGCAAAGACGCAAAGAAAATCTTTTTTTCCAGAGGCAACTCAACAAAACCGCACTGATTGATAAGAAACCTCTGGTTCAGTGTCTCGCCCGTCATGCCAGCGCGACCGCCATGGATGGCGGAAGTACTGGAAACGCAGGAGTAGTTTCCAGTGCAAGCTGGCATCCAGTTGGAGCCGAGTCTACCGAACATTTTAAAACCCTGGACCCCAGCTTTCGCTGGGGTGACGGACTTGTTCAGTATTTCCCTAGTAACCCTTTGCGTCTCAGCGCCTTTGCGTCAAAAACAAATACAAACTCTCTTCATCCTCTATCGCCTCAATCGATGCCGGCGAATCAACCCCCACAACCCATGCACCATCAACCCATCCAAATCGGCGGCCGGCGCGGTGCGGCGCGCCTGCAGCGCGCGTCGCTCGCGCAGCACCCGCGGCAGGCCCTGGAGCGCGTGCCACTTGGCGCGCCACAGCGCGCCGGGCTGGCCGGCCAGGGTGAACGCCAACAGGCTCAGGAAATTGAACAGGATATGCCCGGGCAGGTAGCGCCACAACAGGCTGGCCGGCATGTTTTTGACGAACGTCCACACCAGGTTGCGGTGGCCGTGATAGCGGGCGAAATCGCTGGCTTGGCCGCGGCTCGCCGAGCCGACGTGGCGCACCCGGGCGGCCGGGACATACCGGAAGCGCCCGCCGCGCAGGCCGAGGCGAAACGCCAGGTCGACGTCCTCGAAATAACAAAAGAACGCCTCGTCGAAACCGCCGGCGTCTAAAAAGTCCGCGCGCCGATAGAGCGCCGCCGCCGCGCACGGCGCGAACACCGGGCGCGGCACGTCCCACGGCGGGCCGAACACCTGGCCGCGGCCACTGCGCCAGGCGAGGCCGATACTGTGATACCTGTCGCCGGCACCGTCCAAGCGCGTCGGATCGGCGTCGTTCAGCTGGCAACTGGCGAACCCGACGCACTCTGGATGGTCGCGCGTCGCCTGCGCGAGCTGCGCCAGCCAGTCCGGTTCCGGAAAGGCGTCGTTGTTGAGCAGCGCCAGCCAAGCGCCGCGCGCGGCGCGCGCACCGATATTGTTGGCGACGGCGAATCCGAGATTCGCGGACTGCGGAATAAAATGCACACCAGGAAAGTCCTGGTTGACGATAGCGGCCGAGCCGTCGCTCGACCCGTTGTCGACGACGATCGTTTCGAAATCCCGGAATGTTTGCGCGGCGAGCGCCGCCAGGCAACGCCCGAGATGCACTCGACCGTTCCAGTTCACGACGATGACGCTGACGAGCGGTGCAGGGGCGGCGGACATGCCGCTACCATGCCACAAATCGGCGCGCTTCCCAACGGTCGTCGGCCGACGCTGTCTGACGCCGAGGGGCGTGTGGTAGGCTTGGATACGCCTCGCTATGTCGAACAAGAACAACAATCCGCTCCCGACCACGCCGACCTGGCCGGCGCCGCTCGCGGTGCGCGCGTTGCGCGCGGCGATCCGGCTGCTCGCCGCGATCTCGCCGGCGCTGGCCGGCGCCTGGGTGTACCGGTTGTGGTTCCGGGCGCGCCGCCATCCCGAGCCGTCGCAGGAAAAGGCATGGCGCGAGACCGCCCAGGCGTTGGCCGTCAGCCATCGCGGCCGGCCGCTCGCGGTCCATGCCTGGGGCGCGGGACCGGCGGTGTTGCTGGTCCACGGCTGGAACGGCCGCGGCGCGCAACTCGGCGCGTTCGCCGCGCCGCTCACGAGCGCCGGCTTTCGCGCCGTGGCATTCGACACGCCGGCGCACGGCCGCTCGCCGGGACAGGCGACCGACATCCCCGAGATCAACGAGGCGATCCAGGCGGTCGCCGCCGCCTGCGGGCCGGTGCACGCCGTGATCGGCCATTCGTTCGGCGTCGCCTGCGCGCTCTATGCCGTGCGACACGGTCTCAAGGTCGAACGCCTGGTCGCCATCGCCCCGCCGGCCCGCATGCTCGGGCTCGCCCAGAAATTCTTCGACGTGCTGGCCGTGCCGACCGCGGTGCAGGCGGTGTTTCAGCGTAAATTGGAGGCGCGCTTCGGCGCCGATGTCTGGCAACGGTTCTCGCCCGAGACGCTGGCGCGCCAGCTCGACGTCCCGGGGTTGATCGTTCACGACCGGGACGACAGCGACATGCCCTGGCAGGAGGGCGAAGCGGTGGCGCGCGCCTGGCCGGGCGCGCAGTTCGTGCGCACCACCGGCCTCGGCCACCGCCGCATCCTGCGCGATCCCGAGGTGCTGGCGCGCGTCACGGCGTTCATCGCCGCCGAATAATCGCTGCGCAGGACGACCCGTGCCCAGACAACGCTACGCCATGAAGCTCACCGAACTCAACAACCTCGGCCCGGCCAGCGCCGGCTGGCTGAATGCCGTCGGCGTGTTCACGCGCGCCGATCTGGCCGAGCTCGGCGCGATCGAGGCCTATCGCCTCCTGAAAGGCCACGGTTATCCGGCGACCCTCAATCTGGTGTACGCCATTGACGGTGCGTTGCGCGGCCGCGACTGGCGGGAGCTGCCGGCGGCGCGTAAACGCGAACTGCGCGCCGCGGCGGCCGAGGTCGCCAAACCGCGTTGCCCGTGGAGCCAGGCGAGTGCGCTCTATCGCCGCTACCACGACCAGGAATGGGGCGTGCCGGTGCACGCCGACCGCAAACACTTCGAGTTTCTGATCCTGGAAGGCGCCCAGGCCGGCCTGAGCTGGATCACCATCCTGAAAAAGCGCGCCGCCTATCGAAAGGCATTCGCCGGTTTCGACGCCCGGCGGGTGGCGCGGTTCGGCGCGCGCGACGTGCAGCGCCTGTTGAAAGACGCCGGCATCGTGCGCAACCGCCTCAAGATCGAGGCGGCGATCACCAACGCGCGGGCGTTCCTGGCGGTGCAAGAGGAATTTTCCGGTTTCGACAACTACGTCTGGCGGTTCGTCGGCGGGCGGCCGATCGTGAACCGCCATACGTCGCTGAAAGATCTGCCGGCGACCAGCGCCGAATCGGAGGCGCTCTCGAAGGATCTGAAGGCCCGCGGCTTCCGGTTCGTGGGCTCGACGATCGTGTACGCGCACATGCAGGCGGTCGGGATGGTGAACGACCACCTCGCCTCGTGCTTTCGATTTCGCGCCTTGAAAAACGCGCGCTGACCAGGTTTCCATAACTACACCGACAAGGAGCGCACATGATCACACTCTATCAATTCCCGCCGGCCTGGGGCCTGCCGAACGCCAGCGCGTTTTGCATGAAGGTCGAAACCTATCTGCGCATGGCCGGGCTGCCTTACCAGTTCGCGCGCGGCGCCGATGTCCGCAAGGCACCCAAGGGCAAGTTCCCGGTGATCGAGGACAACGGCAAGCTCGTTCCCGACTCGGGGTTCATCATCGACTATCTCAAGGCCACCCACGGCGACCCGCTCGACGGCCGGCTCACGCCCGCCGAACAGGCGGTGGCGCTGGCCGTGCGTAGGCTGCTGGAGGAGCACCTCTATTGGTGCGTGATCTACTCGCGCTGGGGTGTCGAGGAACACTGGGCGATCACCAAGGCCGCGTTCTTCGCCGGCCTGCCGGCGCCGCTGCGTTGGTTCGTGCCGGAGCTGGTGCGCAAGAGCCAACTTAAGGCACTTTACCGCCAGGGTATCGGCCGGCATGCGCGCGACGAAATCTACGCGCTCGGCAAGGCCGACATCACCGCGCTCGCCGATTTTCTGGCCGACAAGCCGTTCTTCCTGGGCGAGCAACCGAGCTCGCTGGACGCGACCGCCTATGCGTTTCTCGCCAACATCCTCTGGCAACCGCTCGCCGACCCGCTCCAGGCGCATGCGCGCACGTTCGCCAACCTCGGCCGCTACTGCGAGCGCATGAAGGCCAGTTACTATGCGTAGCGTTTTGCTCGGCCTGTTGCTGGCCGCCATTGCCGGCCCGGTGCCGGCCGCGGACTGGATCAGCGCGCCGCACGGTGCGCCCGAGACACGCGCCATCGCGCAGCTTCTGAAAGACCAGCCGCTCGCGGCCGGCGCGAATATCCGCGTTATCCGCTTGCAGAAAACCGACCACAGCGCCCAGTTTCTGGTCCAGATCCGCGGCCGCGAACCGCTGCACTATCACGCCGACAGCGACATCACCGTGTTCCTGTTGCGCGGCCGCGGCCGCATCCGGATCGGCGAGCGCGAGCGCCCGGCGCGCGCCGGCGACGTCATCCACATCGCGCGCGGCGCGGCGCATGCCTACATCAACGAAGGGCCGGAAATCGGCGTGGCGTTCGTGGTCTACAGCCCGCCACCGGGGCCGGACGACCGGGTGCTGGTCGAGCCATCTGGGAAATAACACCGTATTTATGATTACTTGACGCAAAGGCGCCAAGGCGCAAAGAGAAACCGGGAATAACCTCAAGAAAGCCTTTGCGTCTTTAGATGCGCACCGTCCCTGGCGCGCACCCCTTCGGGGCGCACTAAAGTGCATCCAATTTTGTTCCTGACAAAATTGTGCGGCTCTGCGTCAAAAACTAATATTTAGAAAAATACCCGCTCCACCGTCCAGTACAGACCGGTAGCGGCGATCGACGCCGAGGCCGGAATCACGATCCGGGCGCGGTACCACGGCCGCTCCCGGAACCACAGCCCGACCGCCAGGAACGCCAGCCCGATCACCGCGAGCTGACCGAGTTCCACGCCCAGGTTGAACGTCAGCAGGCCGGTGAGGAATTCCGAGCGCGGCAGGCCCACTTCCTGCAACACACCGGCGAAGCCCATGCCGTGCAGCAAACCGAAGCCGAATACCACGAACACGCGCCAGGAATGCAGCCGCGACGTGAGCAGGTTCTCGACCGCGACATAGACGATCGAGGCCGCGATCAACGGCTCGACGATCACCGGCGAGAGCGAGAACACGCCGTAGATGGTCAGCCCGAGCGTGATCGAGTGCGCGATGGTGAACGACGTGACCTGCCACAGCAGCGGCTTGAAGCGCACGCTCAGCAAAAACAGTCCGAGCACGAACAGAATATGATCGAGGCCCTTGGGCAGGATGTGGGTGAAACCGAGCGCGGTGTACTGCCCGATCACCTCCCGGCGGGTCATCTGCTTCAGGCCGACGCCCAGAACATAAGGATCGCTGCGGGCGCCGTTCTTGAGCCACAGCGCCGCCATCTCGCCCTCGGCCTTGCCCGGAAAACGCACGATGCTCTCGCCGAACTCGGGCGCATACGCCCA
>JACREH010000027.1 GCA_016218345.1 Gammaproteobacteria bacterium
CGCGTGCCGCGTCGCGCCAGTTCCTGTTCGATGCCGTTGAGCACCGCCCACTTCTTTACGCACCACGCCGGCGCAAGCAATACCTGCGCGTCCGCCGTGCCGGTGAGACGATGAAACACCACCGACGACGGCGTGCACTCGATAAGGTCGGCGACAATGGAAATGTATTCGTGCTGCGCGATCGGCCGATACTCGCCGCGCCGAAAGCTGTTGGCCAGCGCCGTGCCCTTGACCACATGCAGCGGGTGAAGTTTCAGGCCGTCGACGCCGAGTTCGAGCACGCGCGCGTGCGAGACGCGTGCGTGCACCGCGGCCTCGCCCGGCAATCCCACGATCAGATGGGTGCAAACGGGCAGCGCGCGGGCGCGCGCGGCGCGCACCGCCCGGCGGTAATCGTCGAAGCCATGACCGCGATTCACGCGCGCCAGCGTCCCATCGAAAGCCGATTGCAGGCCGAGTTCCAGCCAGATTTCATGGCCGCGGTCCCGATAGTCGGCGAGCAAATCCAGCACCGCCGGCGGCACGCAATCCGGACGCGTGCCGATCGACAGGCCGATCACGTCGGGTTCGGCCAGGGCCGCGTCGTACAGCCGTTTGAGTTCGCCGACCCCGGCATAGGTGTTGGTATAGGCCTGAAAATACCCGAGCAACTTGCGCGCCCCGGTGCGGCGCGCGATCACCGCGCGCCCGGCGGCGATCTGTTCGGCCACCGCCGGCGGGGTGCGGCCGTTGGGACTGAACGACGCGTTGTTGCAAAATGTGCAGCCGCCCCGGCCCTTCGTGCCGTCGCGGTTCGGGCAGTTGAAGCCGGCGTCGATCGCGACCTTGTGGACGCGTTCGCCGTGGCGCCGGTACAGCGCCTGACCGAAGGTATGGACGTAGCCGGCCAGGGTCATGGCGACGCCCCCGCGCCACCGCCTATTCCCACCGCCATGACCTCGTGATCCGCCGGGCACGACGCGCGCAAGGGTCGGCCGTGCCGCGGCCGTGGATCGATTTTTTATCGGTGTTTTTCCCGAACGCCGGGGGATTCCGCTGGGCAGACATGGGATCGGCTATTCCTATCGGTATAGCCGACTATATCTCTTCCGGAACTGGAACAATTGACTCAGGTCAAGTAGAAACATCCGGTGTCGGCTATTTTTTGCCGCCAGCCAAGAGGAGAACGATCATGACGAATTTGTCCGCGCTCGGGGCGCGCAACATTTACGTGCGCAACCGGCCCATTGCCATCGACCAGGAAGGCTATCTGCTCAACCGCGACGACTGGTCGGAGGAGTTCGCCGCCGTCCTGGCCGGGGAGGAAGGGCTGGCGCTCACCGCCGAGCACTGGGAAGTGATCCGCTTCCTGCGGAAATACTACGAGCAACACGGCGTCCAGGCCGCGGTGCACGTCATGATCAAACACTTTCGCCAGGTCTGGGGGCCGGCGCGCGGCGACAACCGCTACCTGCACGATATTTTTCCGCGCGGCGGCCCGCAGAAACAGGGCAACCGCCTGGCCGGCATCCACCGCACGCGCGGCGAACACTGAACCCTGCGCGCGCCGAACGCGACGCGTCTACGCCACTCGGAAATAATCCCCGCCGGCATGCCGGCCCTCGTGCCAGGGGCGGGTGGCGGCGGTGTATAAGGTATAGAGCCCGAGCAACAGCAGCAAAACCCCCGCGCCCTGGCGCACCCGCGGCCGGCGCACGAAGGTCGCGAGCCCGTGCGCCGCGGCGCCCATGGCCAGCAACATCGGCAGCGTGCCGAGACCGAACGCGACCATGAGCAGCGCGCCGCGCCCGGCGCCACCGGCGGTCAGCGACCAGGCCAACGCGGCGTACACCATGCCGCACGGCAACCAGCCCCACACCAAGCCGAGCAGGCCGGCCTTCAGGGGGTGGTCGACCGGCAAAAAACGCCGGCCGAGGGGTTCGAGATAACGCCAGAGCTTCCCGCCGGCGCGTTCCAGCAGCGACAGCCCCGGCCACCAACCGGCCAGATACAGTCCGAGCGCGATCATGAACCCGCCCGACAGGATCGCGGCCGTCAGGCGCGCGCCGGCCGCGGGCAGCAGCGCGAGCAATCGGCCGCTAACAAGACCGAGCAACGCCCCGGCAACGGCATAGCTCGCGATCCGGCCGGCGTTGTAAAAAGCCAGATACGGCAGCAGCGCGCGCGGCGAACGGCGGATGTCGTCCTTCAGTCCGAGCGTGAGCGCGCCGACGATGCCGCCGCACATCCCCAGGCAATGCACCGAACCGAGCAGCCCGACGAGGAACGCGGAAACCAGGGTGGCGTCGGCGGGCATGCCGTGGGCGGTATCGGCCGGGCTACTGAATCGCCGGCAGGATCGCGGCGCGGCGCTCGGCGGGCGCGGTGAGCGAGCCGACCAGACGCCAGTCCTGCGCCGACAGTTGCAGGTTCCAGCGCCCCGGCGCGAGTTCCGGCAGCGGCGCGCGATAGACGCCGTCCGCGCCGCGCGGGATAACCATTTGCTTGTCGAACCCGGCGCGCGTGGCGTGCAGCAGCTGGAATTCGATATTCTCCGGCAAGGCGTCGGCGCCGAGGCGAACCCGCAATTCGCCGCGCGCGCTGTCGAGCTCGACGTCGCCGGCCAGCCCGCGCGCGGCGGCGGCGCGGTCGCGCGCCAGCACGCGGTTGATCTGCTTGCCCTGCCGGTAGTAGTCGTCGACCACCAGCCCGTCGTCCGAGCGGATCGCCAGCACCAAGATCAATACACCCATCGCCACCGCCGTGAGTGGGATCAGGATCACCATCCACACCATGGGCTCGCGGTACCAGACGGGCTTGGGCGCGGCCATCGCCATCAGCGCGTCCCCGGCGCCGGGCCCAGAAAGCGCGCGTCCTCGGTGACGGTGAGCGTGGGATCGTCGCGATCCTGCAAGGTAAAGGCGATCTTGTTCGAGCGCGCGCTCAGCTCGCCGGGATCGACCTGGAGCCGCACCGGCAGCTCCATGACCTCGCCGGCCGGCACGTCGATCTGGTCGCGGTGCATGCGCAGTTGCAGGTTATTGATGCCCTCGACCGTGAGCCGGTAGCGGTGCGGGCGGTCGTCCATGTTCAGTATCTTCAAGGTGTAGACGTTCTCGATCAGCCCGCCGTCGGTCTCGCGGAACAACGCATTGCGGTCGCGGATCACGTCGAGTTCGAGCGGCAGGCGCGTGGCCAGCGCATAGCCGAGACCGCCGACCATCGCCAGCAACAGCGCAGCATAGAACAGCACGCGCGGGCGCAGAATGCGCACCGCCTTGCCGAGCAACGCATTCTCGGTGGTGTAACGCACCAGGCCCTTGGGGTAGCCCATCTTGTCCATCACCTGGTCGCAGACGTCGATGCACGCCGCGCAACCGATGCACTGGTATTGCAGGCCTTGGCGGATGTCGATGCCGGTCGGACAGACCTGCACGCACAGCGTGCAGTCGATGCAATGCCCGAGACCCTTGGCCCGATGGTCGTCGCCGCGCTTGCGCGACCCGCGCGGCTCGCCGCGCGCCTGATCGTAGGAGATGATCAGGGTGTTCTTGTCGAACATGGCGCTCTGGAAGCGCGCGTACGGGCACATGTAGATGCACACCTGTTCGCGCAGGAAACCGGCGTTGCCGTAGGTGGCCAGGCTGTAGAACGCGATCCAGAAACTCTCCCACGGACCAAGGCTGAAATCGACCAGGCCGCGCGCCACCTCCAGGATCGGCGTGAAGTAGCCGACGAAGGTAAGGCCGGTGTAGGCGGCGAAGACCAGCCACAGCGTCTGCTTGGTGGCCTTGATCAGGAGCTTGCGCGCCCCCCAGGGCGCGTCGGCGAGCTTCATCTGGCGGGCGCGATCGCCCTCGACCAGGCGCTCGATCCGCAGGAACACCTCGGTCCAGACGGTCTGCGGGCAGGCATACCCGCACCACAACCGGCCGGCGAGCGCGGTGAAGAAAAACAGCGTCAGCGCCGCGACGATCAGGATCAGCGCCAGATAGAAGAAATCCTGCGGCCAGAAGGTCAGGGCGAAGATGTGGAACTTGCGCTCCGGCAGGTCGAGCAGCACCGCCTGGCGGCCGTCCCAGCGCAGCCACGGCAGGCCGTAGTACAGACCGAGCAACACCAACACCCCGGTGCTGCGCCAGAAGGCGAAGACACCGTGCACCTCGCGCGGATAGACCTTCTGGTGCTTGGCGTACATGCCCTCGTCCGCGCCGGCATCACGATTCGCCGGCCGGGGGGCGGTGGATTCGGGTTTGTTCATTGCGTCGTGCGGCCGGACACCGGCCGCGGATCATCAGGGGTGGAGCGGATCGAAACCCTTCACGAAGCGCCGGGGGCGCGATCGCACGGCCGCTGGAAATAACAGGTCAGCAGGCAGGAGGATGCGGTCAACAGCCAGAACAGAAAGAATCCGACGGTGTAGGCGCCGAGGCGCGGGACGTCGGCGAATGCGGTGTGCGCCAGGATCAGCGCCGGGTCGAAGGCCGTGAAAAACAGCACGGTCGCCACCCCGGCCATGAGAAACGACGGCCAGAGGATCGCGATGATTTTCTGGATGACCGGAATACGCATGCCAACGGGACCGCGGGGTTGAAGAATTCCGCCGGTTAGCCGGCGACGTACGACAGCATATCATAACCGCCGTGCCGCCGTCCGGCGGGCGCGGGCCCCTCAAGGTTTCGGGGATTTCTCCGCCGACAGACTCAGCACATAGGCGGCCAGCAGGTGCACCTTGGCCTCGCCGAGGAAATCGCGGTGCGCGGGCATGCGCCCCTGACGGCCCTTCTCGATCGACTCCATCACCGCCCGTTGCGAACCGCCGTACAGCCAGATGCCGTCGGTGAGATTGGGTGCGCCCAGCGCCGGGTTGCCCTTGCCGTCGGCGCCGTGACAGGCGACGCACAGCTGCTGGAATTTCTCCCGGCCGCTGGCGGCGGCGTTGACGTTGGTGCCGCGGCCGCTCAGACTCAACACGTACTCGGCCACGTTGAACACGCCCTCCTGGCCCAGGGCCGCACCCCAGCCCGGCATCACGCCGATGCGGCCGTTCATGATCGAGGCCTTGACGGTCTGCGGGTCGCCGCCGTACAGCCAGTCGCGGTCGCGCAGGTTCGGGAACCCCGGGCCGCCGCCGGCGTCCGAGCCGTGGCAGGTGGTGCAGTAGTTGACGAACAGGCGCTCGCCGGTCTTCACGGCCTCGCGATTGCCGGCGAGCGCGCGCAAATCTTCTTGCAGGTATTTTTCATACAGCGGCCCGTATTTCTTGTCGGCGGCCTCGACCTCCTTGTTGTACTCGCCGACCTCGCTCCACTTCAGAAGACCGGCGAAACTGCCGAGCCCGGGATACAACGCCAGATAACCGATACCGAACACCAATGTGATATAGAACATGTTCAACCACCAGCGCGGCAGCGGATTGTTGAGTTCCTGCAAGTCCTCGTCCCAGACATGGCCCATGGTCTTGGGCTTGCCGCCCTCCTTCGGCCCGCCGCTCATCCAGCGATTCAAGGCGAACATGCTGACGATGCCGAGTGCCGCGCCGGCGATGATGAACCAACTCCAGAACTCGCTGGTGAAATCGGCCATGATTAATTCTCCCCGTCGTCCAGCGGCAACCGCGCGGCCGCTTCGAAGCGCGCGCGGCGCTTGCCGCTGTACGCCCAGACCACGATGCCGATGAAGATTGCCAGCAGCAATCCGGTCCAGAACGCGTGGAACATGCTCAGTGTCATGGTCATCTCCGCACCGCGATCGCGGTGCCCATGCCCTGAAGATAGGCGATCATCGCGTCCATCTCGGTCTTGCCGTCGAGTTCGGCCGGCGCGTTCTTGATGTCCTCGTCGCTGTACGGGTGGCCGAGGGTGCGCAGCACCTCGAACTTTTTGCGAATCAGCCCGGGATCGAGCCGGGTCGTGGCCAGCCACGGATAGCCGGGCATGATCGACTCCGGCACGACGTCGCGCGGATTGATGAGATGCACCCGGTGCCATTCGTCCGAGTAACGCCCGCCGACCCGGTGCAGGTCCGGGCCGGTGCGCTTGCTGCCCCACTGGAACGGCCGGTCGTAGACGAACTCGCCGGCCACCGAGTAATGGCCGTAGCGCTCGGTCTCGGCGCGGAACGGCCGGATCATCTGCGAGTGGCAGTTGTAGCAGCCCTCGCGCACGTAGATGTCGCGGCCTTCGAGCGCCAGCGCGCCGTACGGCTTCAGGCCGGCGACCGCCTCGGTGGTGGACTTCTGGAAGAACAGCGGCACGATCTCGACCAGACCGCCCACGCTGATCACCAGCACCACCAGCACGATCAGCAGACCGACGTTTTTCTCGACTTTCTCGTGTCCGGACATGGCGGGTTCTTCCTTTAGTGGGCCGGGGCGGGAATGGCCGCTACCGCCGGCCGGGCGCCGGCGATGGTCTTCCACAGGTTGTAGGCCATCACCAGCATGCCGCTCAGAAACACCGCGCCGCCCAGGAACCGCACGATGTAATACGGGTGCATGGCCTGGACGCTCTCGACGAACGAATAGGTGAGCGTGCCGTCGGGGTTGACCGCGCGCCACATCAGGCCCTGCATCACACCCGAGATCCACATCGAGGTGATGTAAAGCACGATGCCGATGGTCGCGACCCAGAAATGGGTCTCGATCAGTTTCACGCTGTGGATCTTGCGCCCGAACAGGCGCGGAATCAGATAGTACATGGCGCCGATCGACACCATCGCCACCCAGCCGAGCGCGCCGCTGTGTACGTGGCCGATGGTCCAGTCGGTGTAATGCGACAGCGCGTTCACGGTCTTGATGGACATCATCGGGCCTTCGAAGGTCGACATGCCGTAGAACGACACCGACACGATCAGGAACTTCAGGATCGGATCGGTGCGCAGCTTCTCCCAGGCGCCGGACAGGGTCATGATGCCGTTGATCATGCCGCCCCAGGAGGGCGCCAGCAGGATCAGCGAGAACACCATGCCGAGCGACTGGGCCCAGTCGGGCAGCGCGGTGTAGTGCAGGTGATGCGGGCCGGCCCAGATGTAGGTGAACGCCAGCGCCCAGAAGTGCACGACCGACAACCGGTACGAATACACCGGCCGCTCGGCCTGCTTGGGGATGAAGTAGTACATGATGCCGAGGAAGCCGGCGGTCAGGAAGAAGCCGACGGCGTTGTGGCCGTACCACCACTGCACCATGGCGTCCTGCACGCCGGCATACGCCGAGTACGACTTCCACAGCGACACCGGCAGCGCCGCGCTGTTGAATAAGTGCAGCACCGCGATGGTGAGGATGAACGCGCCGTAGAACCAGTTGGCCACGTAGATGTGCGCGACCTTGCGCTTGACGAGCGTGCCGAAGAACACCACCGCGTAGGCCACCCACACCAGCGTGATCAATACGTCGATCGGCCATTCGAGTTCGGCGTATTCCTTGGAAGAGGTGATGCCGAGCGGCAGGGTGACGGCCGCGGACACGATCACCGCCTGCCAGCCCCAGAAGGTGAAGGCCGCGAGTTTGTCGCAGAACAGCCGCACGTGGCAGGTGCGCTGCACGACGTAATACGAGGTCGCGAACAGCGCGCAGCCGCCGAACGCGAAGATCACCGCGTTGGTATGCAGCGGCCGCAGCCGGCTGAAGGTCAGCCACGGGATGTCGAAATTGAGCACCGGCCAGGCCATCTGCGCGGCGATCAGCACGCCGACCAGCATGCCGACGATGCCCCAGATCACGGTCATGATCGCGAACTGGCGGACGACCGTGTAGTTGTAGGTGTCTTGGGTAGCCATCGAGACTCCGTTATTTTTCGTCAGGCGATGACCCGGCCGCGGCGCCGGTCACACGCGCGCATGATAAAGCCGGGTGCGCGAAACGCGTTTGATCTAAGTCAACTACGGGCAAGCTCACCCCGTGAACACCGGGCCGATACCCGCGCCCCACAGGATCACGGTGGCGGCGAGCACACCCACCAGCATCACCAGCCCCACGGCCAGCACCGCGCTCGCGAACAGGAAGCCGCGCGCCTTGGGCACGCCCATCATGATCGGCACGCCGGTATAAAGCAGATAGACCGAATAGGCCAGCGCCGGCAGACCGATCAGCAGATTCAGCCACAGCAGCGGATAGAGCAGCATCGCGCCGATCAGGAACAGCGGCGTGGCGGTGTAGGCGGCGAGTGAGATGCATGACGGCAGGCCCTGCTTCGAACCGTAGGTTTTCCCCATCCAATGAATGAGCTTGCCGATGGAGAATACCGCGACCAGCATGGTGAGGTAAAACAGCACGGCGATCTGCAATGCGCTGTCCGGGGTCAGCCGGTGGACCTCGCGCGCCGTGACCTGCCAGCCCACCTGGCTGGTGCCGATGTAGCCGGCGATCGCGGGAATCGCGGCCAGCAACAGCACGTGCGAACAATAGCACTTGGTGATCGTGCAGTGTTCCTTGCGGATCGCCTTCCATTCCATTTCGGGATTCGTCAACAACCCCCACACGTGGCTTAAGAACATGCGTCGTCTCCGTCGTGATTCCGATCAGGATGGGCCCTCAGTTTCCAACAGCGACGGCGTTTCGTCAATCGTCCCGACCCGCCGAAAACACGTCGTCGTGTCGGCCCATCGCGGTCATAATGGCTGATAATTCTGCTGGGACATGAGATCCACGCCGCATTGCAGGTTCTCGAACCACTCCAGAAACTCCTGCACTGCCTTCCGACCCTTGAACGACGGGCCGTGCTGCGGCACGATCCATTCCACATCCAGGCGGCGCACCATGTTCGCCCACAGCCGGCACACCTTGTTCGAGTTCATGTAACGGCGGTGGAAGCCCAGCATTTTCGGGATATGTCCCCGGATATCCGTGACCGGCTTCGCTAAATCCTGGGCACCCACGCTCGCTGCGCCGACATCGCCGCTAAACAGGATGCGGCTGATGGGATCGTAAAAATGAAAATTCCCCTCCGAGTGCAGGAAGTGCGCCGGCACGGCCTTGAGGAACATATTACCGAGCCGGATATTCATGCCCTCGTCGGGAATGCCGATCAGCCGCCCGCGGGTGGCGCCGGGGGTACAGAAATGCGGAACGAACCGCGCCCAGATCGCCGGCACGACGACCGTGCAATCGGTCCCGACCAGCCACTTGTTGATCGACGCCACGACATCCGGATCCTGATGCGAGGCGATGACATAGTCGAGATGCTTGACGTGGATGTGGCGGAATATCTCCGCGAACAGCCGGTGGTAGGTCAGGTTTCCGCCCGGATCGATGAGCGCCGCCTGCCCGCCGTCCACGATCAGGAACTGGTTCGATTGAACGGTCTCGCCGTCGTCGGAACCGGCGGCCGATTCGGCCGCCGTTACAAGATCCTCGAAGGCGATGCATTTATGATCGCCGTCGTCGTACAGCGTGATGGTCATCAGAAACGCCGGCCGATACCGACGCCGAACACCCACGGGTTGATGTCGACGTTCACGGTGCGCGTCGTGCCGCCGGTGGTAAGCACGGCCTTGGTGTCGATCCAGACGTATTTGGCATCGACGTTGAGGAACCAGTCCTTGGTGAGATCCACGTCCACACCGGCCTGAAGCGCCGGACCCCAGGAGTTGCTTAGATCGACGCTGGTCGGTCCGCCGAGCGCGGCGTTGAGCGAGGCGCTCGATTTATCGCTGTAGAACAGCGTGTAGTTCATCCCGACACCGGCATACGGACGGACCGCGGCGCGCGGCGCGAAATGATACTGAAGGGTGAGGGTCGGCGGCAACACGCCGCTCTCGCCGATCTTGCCGAGTCCGACGATCGTGCCCTTGCCCTTGAGGTCGTGCTTGGTGGTGGCGAGAATCAGTTCCAGGCCGAGATTCGGACCGAGCATGTACGTGAAGTCGAGCTCGAGCGTGCTGTCCGCGCCGACCGCGACACCGGAGCCGGGGAGCGTCGATACCGCGCCGCTCGAATCGTTGGGCGCCACGTGGATCAACCGGCCGCGGATCAGCCAGTCGCCCTGCTCCACGGCCAAGGCCGGCGCGGCGGCGGCTAAACCGCCGAACAACAATGCCGGCGCGAGATAACGGAAGGACACGGACTTCATGGATCGCACTCCTGAGTGATGAGATGCGCGCCATTATCGTGTCCAAACGTGCGGTTTCCCTGACCTGCGTCAACCAAACCGCACGCCGGGTGATTCAGAAAATCGGGGGATCAATCAGCGGGATTTATCGCGCCGACACGGCGGCGCCGGCAAGTGCGCGCACCCGATCGAGATCGTGCAGGCGCACGTGTTTGCGCACCACGCTCAACAGGCCTTGTTCCTGGAAGCGCGTGAACAACCGGCTCACGGTCTCCTCGGCAAGCGCCAGGTAGTTGCCGATGTCCACGCGCGACATGCTCAGGTTGAATTCGCGCGCCGAGAAGCCGCGCTGACTGAACCGCTGCGACAGGCTGCACAGAAACCCGGCCAGGCGTTCCTCGGCGGTCTTCTTGCTCAGATACGCCAGTAACGTCTGGTCGTGCAGGATCGTCTTGCTCATCACCCGCAGCATCTGGCGCGGCAGGCTCGGCACGTCCTCGCCGAGCTCCTCGAGCCGGTCGAACGGCACCTCGCACACGCTCGTGGCCTCGAGCGCGACCGCCGAACAGGGGTGCTTTCCGGCATTGATGGCATCGAGCCCGAACAGCTCGCCCGGCAGATGGAATCCGGTCACCTGCTCGCCACCGTCCTCGGACACGGTGTAGGTTTTGACCGAACCCGAGCGCACCGCGTAGATCGACTGAAACGGCTCGCCGGCGTGAAACAGGTGCTCGCCGCGGTGCACCGGACGGCGGCGCTTGATGATCCGGTCGAGCAGCTCCAGGTCGCCCCGGTCCAAGCCGACCGGCAGGCACAACTGGAACAGGCTGCAATTCTGGCAGGCGACCTTGAAGCGGGCCAGGTCGGCGGCGACGGTGCTGTGCTTGGGCATGGCTGGCGGGGACATTATGGTAATGCGACAAGTATAACCCGAAGGGGCCGGCGCGGGACCGTCCGCGCGACTGCGGGATCGCGAAAAACAAGTTTTCACCGGCCTGTTAGAATACCCCTGCGCTGTATCAAAAACACGCGGCAATCGCCCCGAGGACACCGATATGAAACGCTGGTACATGCTGACCGTGGTGGGCGCCGACCGCCCCGGGATCGTCGCGCGCCTGTCCGAGACCCTGTATCACGGCGGCTGCAACCTGGGCGAGGCGTCGATGGCGCGCCTGGGCGGAAACTTCAGCATCATGCTCATGGCCCAGACCGACACCGACATCGAGGCGCTGCGCCTGCTGCTCGCGCCGCTCGCCCGCGAATTGAATCTGCATGTGCATCTCGACCGCATCGAGGCGCAATTGCACGAGCATGTCGAACCGAACTTGCGCATCACCGTGTCGGGCGCCGACCGCGCCGGCATCGTCGCCGAGGTCACCGGTGCGCTGGCGCGCGCCGGCTTCAACATCCTCGATCTCTACTCGGACGTGGCCGGCACCGCCGCCAAGCCGATCTATGTGATGATCATCGACGGCTTCGCGCCCCAGGGCGCCGAGGCGCTGGAGGCGGCGCTCGCCCCGCTGCGCAAGACCGGCGTGGACCTGCGCCTGACACCGCTCGACACGCTGATCGGCTGACCGCATGGCGATTCTGGAAGTGCTGCGCTATCCGGACGCGCGGCTCAAGCAAGTATCGTCCGCGGTCGTGGAATTCGACGAGCGCTTGCACCGCTTCGCCGCCGACCTGGAGGCGACCATGCGCGCCAGCCCCGGCTGCGTCGGCCTGGCCGCGCCGCAGGTGAATTATTTTCAACGCATCGCGCTGGTCGACGTCTCGGCCAAACCGAAGCTGCCGCACAATGGCCGGATGTTGCTCATCAACCCGGTGATCCTCGAACAGCACGGTGCCGTCGTCGGGCGCGAGGGCTGCCTGTCGGTGCCGGATTTTACCGGCAACGTGCTGCGCGCCGAGCGCATCGTCGTGCGCAGCCACGATCTCGACGGCGCCCCGCACGAGTACCGCTGTCAGGGCTACGAGGCGCGCGCCGTGCTACACGAGCTCGACCACCTCGACGGGCTGCTGTTCCTCGACCGGGTGGAAAGCCCGCGACAGGATTTGTTTCGGCGGAAGAATTACAAGTAGCCTTTCCGACGCTTGTTTCTTGCCCGTTTGCCCGTGGACTGTGACGGGCAAAACCACTGCATATCTATCGTTCAGGCCGGCGACATCGTCCGGCCGATGAGCTTGCGCACCTCCGCGAGGCCGCGGGTGTTCAGGACGTCGTCCTTCTCCAGCCAGCCGCGGCGCGCCTGGCCGACGCCGTAGCGGAGGTTGTCGAATTCGCCGATGCTGTGGGCATCGGAGTCGATGCACACCAGCACGCCCTCGTCCTTGGCCATCTGGCAGTGCACGTCGAGCAGGTCGAGGCGCTCGGGCTGGGCGTTCAGTTCCAGAAAGCAGCCGCGCCGGCGCGCCTTGCGGATGATGCGCAGCATGTCGACGTCATACGGCTCGCGGCGCTCGAGCAGCCGCCCGCTGGGGTGGGCGAGGATGGTGAAATACGGATGGTCCATGGCGCGCAAGATGCGCTCGGTCTGACGGGCGCGCGATAAATGAAACTGGCTGTGGACCGCGCCGATCACCAGATCGAGTTGCGCCAGCACGTAGTCGGGCAGATCGAGGCCGCCGTCCTCGAGGATATCGACCTCGATGCCCTTGAGCAGGGTGATGCCGTCGAGTTCGGCGTTCAGCCGGTCGATCTCGCCGATCTGTTTCAACAGGCGCTTCGGGTCGAGGCCGTGCGCCACCGTCAAGCGCCGCGAATGTTCGGTGATGGCGAGATAGCGCAGCCCGCGCCCGCGCGCCGCCAGCGCCATCTCGTTCAGGCTGTGGTGGCCGTCGGTGGCCTTGGTGTGGGCGTGCAGATCGCCCTTGAGATCGGCCAGCTCGACCAGCTTCGGCAACTTATTGGCGCGCGCCAGTTCGATCTCGCCGCGGTCCTCGCGCAGTTCCGGCGGGATATAGCGCAGACCGACGCTCGCGTACACCGACTCCTCGGTCTGGCCGGCGATGCGCTTGTCGCCCTTGAACACGCCGTATTCGTTGATCTTCAGGCCGCGTTGCTGGCCGAGCCGACGGATGGCGATGTTGTGCGCCTTCGAGCCGGTGAAATAATGCAGCGCCGCACCGAAACTCCCGGGCTCGACCACGCGCACGTCGACTTGCAGGCCGCTCGCCAGCCGCACCGTGGCGCGCGTCTCGCCCTGGGCCAGCACCTTCCTGACCTCGTCGTAGGAAACGAACCGCTTCATGGCGCGCGCCGGGTCGTCGGTCGTGACCAGGATATCTAGGTCGCCGACGGTCTCGCGGCAACGCCGAAAGCTGCCGGCCACCACCACCTCGCGCACCCCGGGGGTCTTGGCCAGGTAGTCCCGGTAGCCGTCGGCGTATTGCGCCGCGACCGCCAGTTTCACGCGCCGCGGCGCGGCGGTGCGCGCCTCGAGCGCGCCGAGGATGCGCTGCTCGGTCTTGGCGCCGAACCCCGGCAGTTCGCGCAACCGGCCGTCGCGCGCGGCGCGGTGCAATTGCTCCAGGGTATGGATGTCGAGCTCGTGATAGAGCGCCTTGACGCGCTTCGGGCCGAGCCCGGGCAGCTTCAACAGTTCGGTGAGCGCCGCCGGCAGTTGCTTGTGGAGCTTGTTCAACATCGCGCAACCGCCGGTCTCGACGATCTCGGCGATCTTGCCGGCCAGGTCGTCGCCGATGCCGGGCAACTCGGTGAGGTCTTCGCCCCGGCGCAGCAGCTCGCGCAGGTCGCGCCCGAGTTCCTGGACCGTGCGCGCGGCGTTGCGATAGGCGCGGATGCGGAACGGGTTGGCGCCCTGGATTTCCAGGAGATCGGCGATCTCGTCGAAGATCGCGGCAACGTCGGCGTTATGGACAGGCATTTTTTATGATCGTTTGACGCAAAGGCGCGAAGAAAATAAAAATATAGAAAGTTTTAATTTTCATTCTCTTTGCGCCTTTGCGCCTCTGCGTCAAAAACTCATATCAGCCTTTTACACATACTAGTGGCTCCAGCCGCGCGACCTTGCGGGCCAGGCCGGCGTGTTCGGCGGCGTCGACCACCGCGCCGACGTCCTTATAGGCGCCCGGCGCCTCCTCGGCGACGCCACGCGAGGTCGGGCTGCGGATCAGGATGCCGCGCGCCGCCAGTTCGTCGATCACCTGCCGGCCCTGCCACTGGCGGTACGCCTGGTGGCGGCTCATGGCGCGGCCGGCGCCGTGGCAG
>JACREH010000024.1 GCA_016218345.1 Gammaproteobacteria bacterium
CGAACACGATGTCGGCGTAGGCGAGATCGTGGACCACCCAGATGTTGTGCTCCTTGGCGACCGCCACCACCTTCTCGAAAAAGTCGAGCTCGACGCACTGGGTGGTGGGATTGCCGGGAAAGTTCAGCACCAGCATCTTTGGCTTGGGCCAGGAGTGCTTGATGGCGTCGTCCAGGTCGGCGAAAAAATCGCGCCCCGGCACGAGCGGCACGTGGCGGATGTCGGCGCCGGCGATCACGAAACCGTACGGATGGATCGGATAGGTCGGGTTCGGCACCAGCACGGCGTCGCCGCGGTCGACGGTGGCGAGCGCCAGGTGCGCCAGGCCTTCCTTCGATCCGATGGTGACGATCGCTTCCTTGTCCATGTCGAGATCGACGCCGTAGCGGCGCTGGTACCAGTTGCAGATCGCGCGCCGCAGGCGCGGGATGCCGCGCGACACCGAATAGCGGTGGGTATCGCCGCGCTGAGCCGCCTCGACCAGCTTGTCGACGATATGCTTGGGCGTGGGCTGATCGGGGTTGCCCATGCCGAAATCGATGATGTCTTCGCCGCGCTTGCGGGCCTGGGCCTTCAATTCATTGACGATATTGAAGACGTACGGCGGCAGGCGCTGGATGCGGGGAAATTGTGCCATGTGGGTCGGTACGCCGGTTCGGCTCGATTCGGGCGCGGGGCGCGAAATCTTGTATATTTAAGACCAAAGTAAACCAGCGAAACATACTGGTGCGCGCCGAGACTGTCAATCGCGCGCCCCGGAAAACCGCCGACTCGACCATGAAAATACACCTGGAAACCGCCGCCGGCCTGAACGTGGTGCGCCACTACGGTCCGGGGCGCGTCACCGTCAACGCCGTCGACTACCGCGCCAGCCTGATCGTACTGCCGGACCGGCTGGTCGGCGACTGGCCGCCGCAGGCGTTCATCGACCTCCGGCGCGAACATTTCGAGATCGTGGCGGTGCTCAAACCGGAGCTGGTGGTGTTCGGCACCGGCACGCGCCTGCGCTTCCCCGACCCGGCGCTGACCGTGCCGCTCATCGAGGCCGGCATCGGCCTGGAGGTGATGGACACCGCCGCCGCCTGCCGGACCTACAATATTCTGGTGAGCGAGGGGCGCAACGTCGCCGGGGCATTGTTGATGATAGAAGGCTAGGACTTCAGCCGCAGATGGACGCGGATTAAAACCAGGCCGATTCAAAAAACGAGTATCTGCGCTTATCTGCGTTCATCTGCGGCAGAAATTCAAAATAACGAATCGATCGAGTAGCCGCTGCGTTCGAGCAGGGTGCGCAGCCGGCGCAGGGCCTCGACCTGGATCTGGCGGACGCGCTCGCGGGTCACGCCGATGTCGGCGCCGACTTCCTCGAGGGTGGCGATTTCCCGGCCGTTCAGACCGAAGCGGCGTTCGACCACCTCGCGCTGCTTGAAACTCAGTTCGTTCAGCCACGCCTGGATCTGGGCGTGCAGGTCCTCGTCCTGCATGATGCGTTCGGGGTCGGGCGTGCGCTCGTCGGCGATGGCGTCGAGCAGCGAGCGGTCCGGGTCCATGTCGAGCGGCGCGTCGACCGAGGCGATGCGCTCGTTCAGGCCGAGCATCTCCTTGACGTCCTCGATCGGCTTGTCGAGCAGGGTGGCAACTTCCTCGGGGGTCGGTTCGTGGTCGAGTTTCTGGGAGAGATAGCGGGCAGCGCGCAGGTAGATGTTGATTTCCTTGAGCACGTGCACCGGCAGGCGAATGGTGCGCGTTTGATTCATGATGGCGCGCTCGATAGTCTGGCGTATCCACCAGGTCGCGTAGGTCGAGAAGCGGAAGCCGCGTTCGGGATCGAACTTCTCGACCGCACGGATCAGGCCGAGATTGCCCTCCTCGATGAGATCGAGCAGCGCCAAGCCGCGGTTCATGTAGCGGCGCGCGATCTTTACCACCAGGCGCAGATTGCTTTCGATCATGCGCTTGCGCGCGGCCTCGTCGCCCTTCTTGGCGCGGCGCGAGAACTTCACCTCTTCCTCGGCGCTGAGCAGCGGCGAGAAACCGATTTCCTTCAGATACAGACGGGTGGCGTCGGCCTGCAGGCCGGGGGGTTCGGCCTCGCGACGGGTGGCGACGGCATCGTCGCTCTCGGCGTCGGTCTCGTCCTCGGCCGGGGCGGGCGCCTTGTCCTCGTCCTCGCCCTCGGCCTCTTCCAACTCCGAGGCTTCCGGAGCGTCGGCCTGCTTGTCTTCGGTATCGGACGACGGTTTTCCTGGGACCATAAATGTAGCCTACTTCGCTTCGCTCGTTCGTCTTGCCATAAATTATGTAGCCCTAAACCGAATCCCTACTTCGCTTCGCTCGTTCGTACTGACATGAGAATTCTCGCTCATTCGTCTTGTCAAAATATTATTTTGGCAGATACCTCAATGGATCGACCGGTACTCCCTGGCGGCGGATCTCGAAATGCAGTTTGATCTGATCCGTTCCGGTGTTTCCCATCTCGGCGATCTTCTGACCACGTTTGACCTGATCGCCTTCCTTGACGTGAATCTTGTCATTATGGGCGTAGGCACTCAAGAAGTCATCACTGTGTTTGACGATGATAAGCTGGCCGTATCCGCGAAGTCCACCGCCCTGATACACCACCCGGCCGTCGGCGGCGGCCGCGATCGTCTGGCCGCGCGTGCCGGCGATGTCCAGACCCTTGTTGCCGGCGGTTTCGTTGAACGGATTGAGGATCTTGCCCTTCACCGGCCAGGCCCACGGGCCGAACTCCTTGCCGGGCGGTTTCGGGTCCGGGGGTTTGTCGGCGCCTTCGGTCTTGGCCGGGACCGGTTCTTTCTTCGCTTTCGCGGCGGGCTCTTTGGCGGGCGCCGGTGCGGGCAAGGGTTTCGCCTCGATCTTCTTGGGCGTGGCCGCGCGCGTTTCGCCCGGCGGGTAAAGGCGGATTTGTTGTCCGGGCTTGATCGTGTACGGCGGGGCGATCTTGTTCCAGGCGGCGAGGTCCTTGTAGTCGCGTCCCGATTCCCAGGCGATACTGTAGAGCGTGTCGCCGCGCACCACGGTGCGAGAGTCGCTCTCGGGCTGGCGCTGGGGCGCGGCGCGATCGCTGATCGGCGCCGTCGGGCGCGACCCGCCGCAGGCGGTGAGCAATGCCAGGACCGCGACCGCCAACAAGCGGCGCCATGCAAGGTAATCGGCGGAGACGCGGTTCATTCCGGTTGTCTGGAAATGAGCGGCACGAAGTTCACTCCCTCCAGGCGCTCGGTCTGGACACGCCCGTCGGCGACGGTGATGAGCAACAGCTCCTGAGCCGGGCCGCGCGTAACCGGGATCACCAGACGCCCGCCGGGCGCGAGCTGCGCGACCAAAGCGTCCGGCACCCCGTCGGCCGCGGCCGTGACCACGATGCCGTCGTACGGCGCGTACTCCGGCCAACCCAGGCTGCCGTCGTCGAGCTTTAAGCGCACGTTGCGATAACCCAGCTGTTGAATGCGACGGCGCGCCTGTTTCAGCAGCGGCTCGATGCGCTCGACCGAATACACCTCCTCGACCATGGCCGCCAGGATCACCGTCTGGTAACCCGAGCCGGTGCCGATCTCGAGCGCGCGCCGGAGCCGCGCCCGTCCGCCCAGTACCGCCTCGGTCATGCGCGCCACGATATAGGGCTGGGACAGGGTCTGGTTGTGGGCGATCGGCAGGGCCGTGTCTTCGTAGGCGCGGCTCGCCAGCGCTTCGTCGACGAACAGGTGGCGCGGGATGTTGAGCATCGCGTCGAGCACGCCCTGTTCGCGAATGCCCTGCTCGCGCAGCCGCTTGATCAGGCGCTCGCGGGTGCGCAGCGACGTCATGCCGATGCCGTCGGCGCCGATATTCACAGTTGCCGGTCCTTGCCGAGCCACGAGGCGACCTGATCGAGCGCGGTATAGCGGGTCAGGTCGACGTGCAGCGGGGTGATGGAAACGAAGTTGTGGCGCACGGCGTGGAAGTCGGTGCCCGGTCCGGCGTCGGCCTCGGCGCCCGGCGCGCCCACCCAGTAGATCGCCTGGCCGTGCGGGTCGCTGGCCTCGATCACCGGCTCGGCCTTGTGGCGCTGGCCGAGGCGGGTGGCCTCGATGCCGGCGATCCGATCGAGCGGCACGTCCGGCACGTTGACGTTCAAGATGGTGTCGGCCGGCAACGGATCGTTGCGCAGTTTCTCGAGCAGCCGCACGGCGATCTGCGCGGCGGTCTCGAAGTGCCGGCCGGCCTGACCGACGAGCGAGATCGCGAGCGCCGGCAGCCCGAGAAAGCGTCCCTCCATGGCCGCGGCCACGGTGCCGGAATAGATCACGTCGTCGCCGAGATTGGCGCCGCGATTGATGCCGGCGATCACCATGTCGGGCTCGGGTTTGAGCAGGCCGGTGACCGCCAGGTGCACGCAGTCGGTCGGCGTGCCGTCGACGTAATAGAAGCCGTTGTCGCCCTGCTTGACGCGCAGCGGCGTGGTCAGGGTCAGCGAATTGCTCGCCCCGCTGCGATCGCGCTCGGGCGCGACCACGTCGACATGCGCGCCGACGCGCAACGCCTGCGCCAGGCAGGCCAGGCCCGGGGCGAGGTAGCCGTCGTCGTTGCTGAGCAGGATGCGCATGGTTTCAGGTCGGAAAATTAAGAGCGTCTAAATTTATATGAGTTTTTGACGCAGAGACGCAGAGAACGCAGAGGTTTAAATATTAAAAAATGCTTTTCTCCGCGTCTTTGCGTCTCTGCGACAAAAACTATTATAAACTCTCTCTTCCTAAAATCTTTGGCACATCACTGAATCGGCTGGGCGGTGTTGAACAGCGCGAAGAAATTGCGCGTGGTCTGCTCGGCGATCGCCTCGAAGGTGGTGCCGCGCAATTCCGCCAGGCATTCTGCGACGTGGCGCACATAGGCCGGCTCGTTGGTCCGGCCGCGATGCGGCATCGGCGCGAGGTACGGCGCGTCGGTCTCGACCAGCAGCCGCTCGGCCGGCACCCGGGTCGCGACGTCGCGCAGCGCGGTCGCGTTCCGGAAGGTCACGATGCCGGAGAACGATATATAAAAGTTCATCGCCAGGGCGCGCTGCGCGGTGTCCCAGTTCTCGGTGAAGCAATGCATGACGCCGCCGGCCTGGCGCGCACCCTCTTCCTCCATAATACGCAGCGTGTCCTGCGCCGCCTCGCGGGTGTGGACGATCAGCGGCTTGCCGACCGCGAGCGCGGCGCGGATATGGCGGCGAAAGCGCTGTTGCTGCCAGTCCATGTCGCCGCGGCAGCGGAAATAATCGAGCCCGGTCTCGCCGATCGCGACCACGCGCGCATCCCCGGCGAGCGCAACCAGCTCCTCGACGCTCGGATCGCGGCCGTCGCGCTCGTTCGGATGCACGCCGACCGAGGCGAACACGTTGGCATGGGCGTGGGCGAGCGCGCTCACCTGCGGGTAGTCCTCGAGGTTCACCGACACGCACAGCATGTGACCGACGCCGTTGGCCTTGGCGTGCTCGAACACCGCCGGCAATTGACCGCCGAGCGGGTCGAAATTGATGTGGCAATGCGAATCGACGAGCAATGACATGGCTTAAGCCGGCGCGAAAACCGCGATTGTACAGGATGCGGCCGGCCGGGTGCAGTCGGCCGCGGGCCCGGAGGGAGCCGGGCGCGAGGGAGTTACATGGTGTGGGTGGCGCGATCGGAATGCAGATGGCCGGCGAGCAACGTTTCGATCTTGTTGCGCGCGGTGCCGGAATCCTTCTCGCTGAATTGGATGCCGATGCCGGCCGCCCGCCCGCCTTGGGCGCCGACCGGCGTGATCCAGACGACGTGGCCGGCGACCGGAATCTTTTCCTTGTTGTCCATGAGCGTGAGCAGCAGGAACACCTCGTCGCCGAGCCGGTAGGGTTTGTTGCTGGGGACGAAGATGCCGCCGCCTTTCACGTACGGCATGTAGGCGGCATAGAGCGCGCTCTTGTCCTTGATGTTCAGCGACAGCACGCCGGGACGGGCAAGCGCCGCGGCTATCCCCGGCTTGATGGGTTCGTTGGCGGGGTTGAATGGCTCAGCCATGATTCAGGTTCGCGGCAGTCGGGACCATTGAATAAGGACGTCTTCCAGCAGCAGTTGTTCGTCGAGCGGACCCCCGAGTGCGTTCCGGCTCGTCGCGACCAACTCCAGGAAACCGAATAACCGGTTTAAGTGTAATCGGTTTTGGAGGGCTTGCAAGCGCGCCCGGGCATCGGGATTGAACAGCCCGGGCGCGCCGGGATCGAACCCGAGCTTGATGAGATCGCCGACACAGCCCTGCAACCAGCTCAGGCCGCGTTCCGCGCCGGCGCTCTTCCAACGCGCCGCACAGCCGACCGGATCGGCGCCCTTGCCGAGCAGCCCTTCGATGTCGTCCATCCACCGCGTGCGGCAACCGATGAAATCGCCGTCGGCCAAGGCGAGCGCCGCGAGCGGCGCGCCGGCGGCGAGTTCCAGCAACAGTTCCGCCTGGGCCGGCGCCTGACCTTGGGCCGCGAGCCAGGCGAGCGCCGCACCGCGCTCCGGGGCGCGCACCGGCACGTTGACGCAGCGGCTGCGGATCGTGGCCGGCAGCCGTGTCGGCCGGTCGGCGACCAGCAACAGCGTGCTGTCCGGCGGCGGCTCCTCGAGCAGCTTGAGCAGACTGTTGGCGGCGTTCACATTCAGGCTGTCGGCCGGACTCAGGATCAGCACCTTGCGGGCGGCGATCTGCGGGCGGGTCTGGCTCGCCTCGATCAGCGCGCGGATCTGATCGATGCGGATGACCGTGCTGTCCTTGCTGTCCTTGCCCTTGTCGGCCGGCGGATAGCGCAGCGCGTATTGCGCCAGCAGGCCGGCGGAGGATTTATAAACGGCCTCGGGCTGCACCACGTGCAGGTCCGGGTGACTGCCGGCCGCGTACAGCGTGCAACCCTGGCAGCGGCCGCACGGCTGGTGGGCGGCGCTCGGTTGGGCGCACAACAGCAGTTGCGCCAGCCAGGCGGCCAGATCGGTCTTGCCCAGGCCCTTCGGGCCGGCCAGCAACAGGGCGTGCGGCAGGCGCGCGCGCTCGCGCGCCAGGCGCAGAGCCCGGTCCTCGTTCCACGGATGCAGGCCGGCGGTCACGGATTCAACCCGCCAGCAACGGCGCGAGCGCCGCGCGTAGTTGCGCCTGCACCGCCGGGATCTCGGGCGCAGTGTCGATCACCCGGAAGCGGTCCGGTTCGCGTGTCGCGGCCGCGAGATAGGCGGCGCGCACGCGCTCGAAAAATTCACCGTGTTCGCGCTCGAAGCGGTCGGGGGCGCCGCGCGCGCCGGCGCGCCGCAGTCCCTGCGCCACCGGGATGTCGAGCAGCAGCGTGAGATCGGGACGCAGGCCCTGCTGCACCCAGTCTTCGAGCGCACGGATGCGCGCCGCCGGCAGGCCGCGCCCGCCGCCCTGGTAGGCGTAGGTGGCGTCGGTGAAGCGGTCGCTCAATACCCAGCGCCCGTCGGCGAGCGACGGTTTAATGATTTTATTCAGGTGCTCGGCGCGCGCCGCGAACATCAACAGCAACTCGGTGTCGGCGCACATCGAGTTGTCGGCGCTGTGCAGCAACAGTTCGCGGATCTTCTCGCCGAGCGCGGTGCCGCCCGGTTCGCGGGTCACGACCAGCGGGACACCGGCGGCCTCGATGTGCTCCTTGAGAAACGCCAGGTGCGTGCTTTTGCCGGCGCCTTCGATGCCTTCCAGGGTGATGAATCGCGCGTGGCGTGTCGGCATGGTCATGGCCTCATCAGCGCGGCGTGGGCGCAGCAACGGTCTTGTCGGTCTGGACGGGTTTGGGTTTGCCGCCCAACTGATACTTGATCACGGCCTTGTTGTGCTGTTCCAGGGTTTCCGAGAATTCATGGCTGCCGTCGCCGCGCGACACGAAATACAAGGCCTTGGTGCCGGCTGGATTCAAGGCGGCGTGCACCGACTCGCCGCTCGGCATGGCGATCGGCGTGGGCGGCAGGCCCTTGATCACATAGGTGTTGTACGGCGTGAATTCGCGGAGATCCTGACTGCGCAGGTTGCCGCGGTAGCGGTCGCCCATACCGTAGATCACGGTCGGGTCGGTTTGCAGCTTCATGCCCTTGCGCAGGCGGTTGACCATAACGCCGGCAATCAGGTCGCGTTCCTCGGGGCGGGCGGTTTCGCGCTCGATGATCGAGGCCAAGATCAGCGCCTCGTCCATGGTCTTGAGCGGGCTGGTCTTGTCGCGCCCTTCCCATTCCTGCTGCAAGCGCGCGTCCATCTTCTGGAAGGCGCGTTGCAGGAGCAGCAGATCCGACATCCCGCCGGGGTAATAATAGGTGTCCGGATAGAAACGTCCCTCCGGGTGGAGCTTGGGGTATCCGAGGCTGGCCATGATTTGCTGGGCGCTCATGTCCTGCACGGTGCGGGTGACGCGCGGCGCGTCGGCAAGTGCTTGCAGAACCTGACGGAAACTCCGGCCTTCGACGATGGTAAAGGGATACTCCACCACCCGCCCGGCGATCACCTGGTCGAGCAATTCGAGCGCGGTCATGCCCTTGCGAAACCGGTATTCGCCGGCCTTGAGATCGCGGCTCTGGCCCTTCAGGTAGGCGAGCCACACCAGCGAAAACTTGTCGGGCAGGACGTTTTGCTGATAGAGATCAGTGGTGAAGGCGCGCAGGCTGCTGCCCGGTTTGACGGTGTAGATCTTGGGCTCCGGGCTCAAGGGATTGATGCTGAACCAATACAGATACGAGCCGAGCGCCAGCAACCCGAGCAACGCCCCGGCCAGGCCGAGCCTAAAGAGCGAGCGCAACAGCGCGCGCAGCCGCCAGGGTCTGTTGGATGGTTTGCGTGACGTTGCCAATCGGATAGGTCCTCGCGCCCAGTCGGTTCACCGGCCACAGGCCGATGATGCTGTTGGTTAAGAATAGCTCGTCCGCCGCCTCCACCTCGGCCGGCGTCAACCGGCGTTCGCGGCAGTCGAGACCGCGCGCGCGCGCCACCGCCAGCACCTGGGTACGCACCACCCCGGTCACCCCGGATTGTGACAGATCGGGCGTCGCCAGGGTATCGCCGCTGACTACGAACAGATTGCTCATGGTGCCGGCGATCGCGTGGCCGTCGGTATCGCACATCAGTCCCTCGACGTACGGTGGCCGGCATTCGGCGCGCGCCAACACCTGCTCCAGACGGTTCAGGTGTTTGATGCCGGCCAGACGCGGGTTGCGCGCCAGCGGCGTGGCGCACCAGGCGACCGCCACGCCGTGACGAGCAGGCGCGGCCGGATAATCGGGCCACGGTGCGCGGCTCAGGATGCGCGTCGGGGTGACGACCGCCGGCGGCGCGTAACCGCGCGCCGCCGGCCCGCGGGTGACGACGATCTTCAGCACCGCGCGCGCCTGGCCGGCGCACAAGCGCGCGGCCTCGTCGGCCAGCACATGGGTATCGGGCGCGGGTATCGCCAGGCGCCGGCAGCCGTCCAGCAGGCGCTGCAGATGCGCCTCCCACAGCAACGGTCGACCGGCGTCGATCGCCAGGGTTTCGAACAGGCCGTCGCCGTAGAGCAGTCCGCGGTCGGCAACCGAGATGTGTTCGGACGGTAACCCGTTAACCAACACCCCGGTCATGATCCGACCTGTGACCAGCCCAGGGCGGCGAGCATCCCCTTGGCCTTGGCGCGGGTCTCGTGCAGTTCGCGCTGCGGATCGGAGTCGGCGACGATGCCGGCGCCGGCGCGCAAGTCTATGTCGCGGCCGCGTTGAGTAATGGTGCGAATCAATATGTTGAAATCCATGTCGCCGTCGCGATTGATGTAGCCGAACGAGCCGGTATAGGCGCCGCGCGCGGCCTGCTCCAGTTCGGCGATGATCTGCATGCAGCGCACCTTCGGACAGCCGGTGATGGTACCGCCCGGGAACACCGCGCGCAGCACTGCGGCGGGCGTTGCTTCGCCGCGCAGCTCGCCGCTCACCTCGGAGACGATGTGGTGCACGTGCCGGTAGGACTCGAGCGTCATCAGCTCGCCGACCCGGACCGTACCGGCGCGGCAGACGCGCCCGAGATCGTTGCGCTCGAGATCGAGCAGCATCACGTGTTCGGCGCGCTCCTTGGGATGGCGCAGCAGCTCGCGCGACCAGACGCGGTCCTGCTCGGGATCGGGGCTACGCGGATAGGTGCCGGCGATCGGGCGGGTGCTGATGCGCCGGCCGCGCACGCTCACCAGCCGCTCCGGCGAGGAGCTCACCACCGCCTCGCCCTCGCCCAGGCTCATGAGTCCGGCGAACGGCGCCGGATTGGCGGCGCACAGCCGGCGGTAGAGCTCGACCGGCGCGGCGGGGCGCGCCAGGCGTGCGCGCCAGGCACGCGACAGATTCACCTGAAACACATCGCCGGCGCGGATATAGTCGAGCACCCGCGCCACGCCGTCCAGGAACCGCTCGGGCGGATCCTCGGCGGGGTCGGTCAGCGCCGGCGCGCCGTTCGGCGGTCCCGGCGCGGCCACTTGAATATCGCGCACCATCGGCGGAATACAAGTGTCGGCCTGGCCGGCCTCGCAGACCGCGTAGGTTCGACGGTGCGCGCGGTCGCGGATGATTGCCGCCGGGCAACGGGTGGCGCGCGCCACCGGCAGGCCCGGCTCGAAGCCGATGCCGGTCACGCTCGGTTCGATGCTCGGCGCGAGTTCGTAGCTCAAAAACACGAACCAGCCGCCGCGAAACGGCAGTTCCGGTGCGGACGCCGCCGGCAGCGCCAGCGCCTGCCAGTGGCGTTCGAAGGCGCTCAAGAAATCCGCGCCGGCGAGCGACCGGTCCGCGTGGGTCAGGCGGCCGTCGGCATGGAGCGTGAGCACCTCGCCGGGGAAGGCGAACAGGATGTCGTAACGCGCTTGGCGGGTGCCGTGCGCGACGCTTTCAAGCAGATGCGGATAGCGTGCCGGATCGCGCTGATGGAGGCGGGTTAAATCCGGGAAATCGTCGAGCACCCGCCACTCGCAGGCGCCATCCGGGGTGGAACGAAACGCGGCGCGTTTCACATGTGCCGGCGCATGACCAACGTGCCGTTGGTGCCGCCGAAGCCGAAGGAGTTGGAAAGTGCCGCGTCGATTTTCATCGGGCGGGCGCTGGCCGGGACGTAGTCGAGATCGCAATCCGGGTCGGGCGTGATGATGTTGATGGTCGGCGGGGCGACCTGGTGATGCAGCGCCAGCGCCGTATAGATCGCCTCGATGCCGCCGGCCGCGCCCAGCAAATGGCCGGTCATGGACTTGGTGGAGCTCATCGCCAGCTTGTAGGCATAGTCGCCGAACACGCTTTTCACCGCCAGCGTCTCGGCCTTGTCGCCGAGCGGCGTAGAGGTGCCGTGGGCGTTGATGTACTGAATCTGCTCCGGGTTGAGGCCGGCGTGATGCAGCGCCATGCGCATGCAGCGCGCCGCGCCCTCGCCGCCCTCGGGCGGGCTGGTCATGTGATAGGCGTCGCCGCTCATGCCGAAACCGGAAAGCTCGCAATAAATGCGCGCACCGCGGCGCTTGGCGTGCTCGTATTCCTCGAGCACCACCACGCCGGCGCCCTCGCCCAGCACGAAACCGTCGCGATCCTTGTCCCACGGGCGGCTGGCGGTCGCCGGGTCGTCGTTGCGCGTCGACAGCGCCCTGGCGTTGCCGAAACCGGCCACGCCGGTGGGCGTCACCGCCGCCTCGGTGCCGCCGGCCACCATGACATCGGCGTCGCCGTACTCGATGATGCGTCCGGCGTCGCCGATCGCGTGGGTGGCGGTCGCGCAGGCCGTGACCATCGCCAGGTTGGGTCCCTTGAGGCCGAACAGGATGGACAGATTGCCCGAGACCATGTTGATGATGGTCATCGGGATATAAAACGGCGAGATGCGGCGCTGGCCCTTTTCGATATAGGTGCGGGTGCCGTTCTCGATGGTCTGCAGGCCGCCGATGCCGGAACCGATGTGCACGCCGATGCGCTCGGCGTTGGCGTCGGTCACCTGCAGCCCGGAATCCTTGAACGCCTCAATGCCGGCGGCCATGCCGAGTTGCATGAAGCGGTCCATCTTGCGCGCTTCTTTTTCGGACAGGTAGCGGGTCGGGTCGAAATCCTTGACCTCGCCGGCGATGGTGCAGGGAAAGCCGCTGGGGTCGAAGTGGGTGATCGGCCCGATACCGCTGTGGCCGGCCAGGATGTTGCGCCAATTCACCTCGAGCCCGATGCCCAACGGAGACAGAATACCAAGCCCGGTGATGACGACGCGGCGCTGCTTCACGCGGTTAGCCTCGGTTGACTGCCTTGGAGAAGACCAAGGGGCCGTCGGCGCGCGCGCCTACGGCCCCTGCGGAGAAACGAACTTACTTCAGATGGGCATTGATGTAATCAATGGCCTGTTTCACGGTGGTGATCTTTTCCGCCTGCTCGTCCGGAATTTCGCAATCGAACTCCTCTTCCAGGGCCATCACCAGTTCGACGGTATCCAGGGAGTCCGCGCCCAGATCGCCCACAAACGACGAATCCTTCGTGACCTCGCCCTCGCTCACGCCCAACTGTTCCGCCACGATCTTCATGACGCGTTCGTCAACACTGCTCATAGCTGTTTTTTCCTCCAGGGATTGTCAAAAACCGTATCGAGCGGCCGTTTGAGGCCGCATAGTTAACACACACCTTCGGTCAAGTCCACCCGCCGCCCGTCAGCTCATGTACATGCCGCCGTTGACATGCAGCGTGCTGCCGGTGATATAGCCGGCCTGCGGCGAGGCCAGGAACGCCACGGCATGGGCGATTTCCTCCGCCTGCCCGAGCCGTCCGAGCGGGATCTGGGCGAGCAGCGCGGTTTTGCTTTCCTCCGACAGCGCCCGGGTCATGTCGGTGTCGATAAAGCCCGGCGCCACGGCGTTGACCGTGATCTGACGCGAACCGAGCTCGCGCGCCAGTGCGCGGGTAAACCCCACCACCCCGGCCTTGGCGGCGGCGTAATTGCATTGGCCGGCGTTGCCGATCGCGCCCACCACCGAGCCGATATTGATGATCCGTCCCTTGCGGGCCTTGGTCATGGCGCGCACACAGGCCTTGGACAGACGGTAAATGGACGTGAGATTGGTGTCCATGATCGCCTGCCATTCCTCGTCCTTCATGCGCATCAACAGGTTATCGCGGGTGATGCCGGCATTGTTGACCAGGATCGTGGGCGCCCCGTGGCGGGCGGTGAGCTCGGCCAGCACGGCGTCGACCGAGGCCTGCTGGGTCACGTTCAGGACCATGCCCTCGCCGCTAATTCCCTTTTCTTTCAAAATATTGCCGATCTTAGTTGCACCATCGCTTGAGGTAGCCGTGCCGACCACCACCGCCCCCTGGCGACCCAATTCCAGCGCCACGGCCAAGCCGATACCGCGGCTGGCGCCCGTCACCAGGGCGATTTCATGGGCTAACAACATATTATTTGCTCCTCTGGCTACTCGATGGCGAGCGCCGCGCGGGCCGCGTCCAGGCTCGCCGGGTCGTAAATCGGCAGGGTTTGGGTATCGCGAGCAATGCGCTTATTAAGTCCGGCCAGGACCTTGCCGGGGCCGCATTCTACCAGCATATCCACCCCGCGTGCGGCCATTTCGCGGACGGTCTCGACCCAGCGCACCGGCGAGGCCAGCTGGCGCACCAGCGCCGCGCGGATCGCCGCGGGGTCGGATTCGGCCAGGACATGGCAGTTATGCAGCACCGGCACGATCGGTGCCCGGACGTTAACTCCGGCCAGGCGCGCGGCCAGGCGCGCGGCCGCCGGCTGCATCAACGCGCAATGGGACGGCACGCTCACCGGCAGCAGCAGCGCGCGTTTGGCGCCGGCCGCCTTGGCCGCGTCCACGCCGCGCGCCACCGCCGCGGCGCTGCCGGCGATCACCACCTGCCCGGGGGAATTGAAATTGACCGCCGCCAGCACCTCACCGTGTGCGGCCTGCGCGCACACGGCGCGCACCTGCTCGTCCTCCAGGCCCAGGATCGCCGCCATGCCGCCCTGCCCGGCCGGCACCGCGTCCTGCATGAAACGGCCGCGATCGGCGACCAGGCGGACCGCGTCCGGAAAGGTCATGGCCTCGGCGCAGCAGAGCGCGCTGTATTCGCCCAGGCTGTGGCCGGCCATGACCGCCGGCAGCGGGCCGCCGCGCGCGCGCCAGACGCGCCACACCGCCACGCCGGCGGCGAGCATGGCCGGCTGGGTGATCTCGGTCTGATTGAGCTTGTCCTCGGGACCGTTGGCCACGATTGTCCACAGATCGTATCCAAGCGCGGCCGCGGCCTCGTCGAAGGTCTGTCGGACCAATGGATAAGCCGCAGCCAGGTCGCTCAACATTCCGACCGACTGCGAGCCCTGCCCGGGAAACACGAATGCGAGTGTCATGAGGTTTAATGTTCTGTATGATTTTTAGCCGCAGATGAACGCAGATAAACGCGGATCATACTTAAAAAGGATTTTTATCTGCGTTCATCTGCGGCTGCATTGGCCTGAATTAGTATTTAAGCAGCGCCGAGCCCCAGGTGAAGCCGCCGCCGAACGCCTCCATCAGCACCATGTCGCCGCGCTGGATGCGCCCGTCGCGCACCGCCTCGTCGAAGGCCAGCGGCACCGAGGCCGCCGAGGTGTTGCCGTGGCGGTCGACGGTGACGACCACGTGGTCCAACGACATGCCGAGCTTCTTGGCGGTGGCGTTGATGATGCGGATGTTGGCCTGGTGCGGCACCAGCCATTTGATGTCGCTCTTTTGCAGGCCATTGGCCTTCAGGGTTTCGTCCACGATCCGGCCGAGCGTGTTGACCGCGACCTTGAAGACCTCGTTGCCCTGCATTTGCACATAGCCGCCGCTGCCGCGCAGCGAGTCGAATCCCTGCGATATGCCGGCCGGCACGGTCAGCAATTCCTTGTATTGGCCGTCGGCGTGCAGATGCGTGGAGATGATCCCCGGCTGGTCGCCGGCCTCGAGGATCACCGCGCCGGCGCCGTCGCCGAACAGCACGCAGGTGGCGCGGTCGGTCCAGTCGAGGATGCGCGACAGCGTCTCGGTGCCGACCACCAGCGCGCAGCGTGCCGAGCCCGAGCGGATGAACTTGTCGGCGATGCCGAGCGCATACACGAAGCCGGTACACACCGCCTGCACGTCGAACGCCGCACAACCGTGAATCCCGAGCCGATCCTGCAACAGGCAGGCGGTACTGGGAAAGATGCGGTCCGGTGTGGTGGTGGCGACGATGATGAGGTCGATGGCGTCGGCCCGGATGCCGGCGCTTTCCAACGCGCGGCGCGTGGCCTGCTCGGCCAGATCGCACGAGGTCTCGCCGTCGGCGGCGATATGGCGCTCGCGGATGCCGGTGCGCGTGAAGATCCATTCGTCGGTGGTGTCGACGATCTTTTCGAGGTCGGCATTGGTCATCGTCCTCCTGGGAAGATAGCCGCCGGTGCCGATGATCCGCGAGTAGGTCACGCCGGCGCGCCTTGGGCGTGCATGGAGGCGAGCCGCCGGCCGATCAGTTGCGGCACCTGTTTTTTAATCTCGGCCAGCGCCACCAGAATCGCGTATTCGAACGCCACGGCATCGGCGCCGCCGTGGCTTTTCACGACGATGCCGTTCAGGCCGACCAGGCTGGCGCCGTTGTATCGACGGGTATCGACGGACTTGCGGAACGCGTTGATGACCGGCAGCGCCACCGCGCCGGCCAGGCGGGTGAACAGATTGCGCATGAACGCCTGTTTCATCAGCTGACTGATCATCTTGGCCAGGCCCTCGCTGGCCTTGGTGACGACGTTGCCGACGAAGCCGTCGCACACCACCACATCGGCATGACCGGTAAAGATTTCATCGCCTTCGATAAAACCGCCGTAATTGAGATCGCTGGCCCGGAACAGCGCCGCGGCCTGCTTGACCGCTTCGGTACCCTTGATGTCCTCGACGCCGATATTCAGCAGGCATACCTGCGGATCGGCCTTGCCCTCGAGCGCGCTCACCAGCAGCGAACCCATGATGCCGAATTGCAGCAGTTGTTCCGGGGTAGAATCGACGTTGGCGCCGAGATCGAGGATATGCACATGGCCGTGCATGGTCGGCCAGGCGGTGATGATCGCCGGGCGGTCGATGCCCGGCAGGGTGCGCAGCACGAAGCGCGCGGTCGCCATCAGCGCGCCGGTGTTGCCGGAACTCACGCAGGCCTGGGCGCCGCCGCTTTTGACGAGATCGATGGCGACGCGCATGGACGAGTCTTTTTTGGTGCGCAGCGCGTGCGCCGGCGGTTCGTCCATGGACACGGTCTGGGAGGCATGCTGGATGGACAGGCGCGCGCTTTCGCCGGCCCGGTGACGGGCGAGTTCGGCCTGGATGACATCGCGCGGACCGACCAGGATGAGCCTGAGGTCTGGCTGTCCGGCGAGCGCCGCGAGCGCGGCCGGTATGGTCACGCTCGGACCATGGTCGCCGCCCATGGCATCCAGGGCAATGGTGTTGGCCATGCGTGGAGAGTCGATGCGATCGACCGGCGCGTGGCGGCTAGTCGGCCTTGGTTTCGATCACCTTGCGTCCGCGATAAAAACCGTCGGCGCTGATGTGATGGCGACGGTGGGTCTCGCCGCTGGTGGGCTCGATGGACAACGCCGGCTTCTTGAGGGCGTCGTGCGAACGGCGCATACCGCGCTTGGATGGGGTCTTACGGCTTTTCTGGACAGCCATGATAAATCCTCGTCGGTCAGTAAAATAAAACCATCACTTGTCTTGATGGGCGTGTTGTTTGAGCTTGCCCAGCGCCGCAAACGGATGGCGTCGGTCGCTGCGCCCGGTTTCGGACGAAGCGCCGGGCGCGCGGGTTTGGCATTCACCGGGCGCATGCATGGGTATCATGGGCATGGCCAACAGCAATTCGTTTTCGACCAGTTCGCTCAGCGGCCAGGGTTTCGCTTCCAGCACGTCGGCCTCGTCGTGCGCGCCGGTTACCCCGGGGTTCAACAGCACCAGGCGGATATCGGCGCTGAGCGCGAGCGTGAACGGTTGCAGGCAGCGCTGGCAAATCACCCGCACCGTCGCCCGCACCGGGCCGTGCATCTGGCGCAGCCCCTGGGCGCTGCGTTCGAACTGCCAGTCAATGGACGCCGTTCCCCGGACATCCGCGCATAGCCCCGCCAGGCGCGGCATGCCCTTGAGCGTGAGCTCGCCGCACAGCCGGGCGCCCTCGTCCGCCAGCCGCAGCGGGTCGATAATCGCCGGTAAGGCGTCAAACATAGCCGCGCATGATATAATCCCGCGCGAAAAGTGTCAAAATCACTTACTTTTCGTACAGTCCACGGCGTTTGTTGACAGTATCTATCGGTTTACGTAAAACGCCTGTCCGGTCCCGGCCGGACGACCGCAGCCCGTTGCACGCGCCTTTATAAGGGATTTTCGTTGATAAAGAAGATACTGGTAGCCAACCGCGGCGAAATCGCGGTGCGCATCGTGCGCGCCTGCGCGGAGATGGGTATTACCTCGGCGGCGATCTACTCCGACGCCGACCGCAACGCCCTGCACGTCAAAAAGGCGGACGAGGCCTATAACATCGGCCCCGACCCGGTCGGCGGCTATCTCAACGCCCATCGGATCGTGAACCTGGCGGTCACCGCCGGTTGCGACGCGCTGCATCCCGGCTACGGTTTCCTGTCCGAGAACCCCCAATTCGCCGAGATCTGCGCGCGCCGCGGCATCATCTACATCGGTCCGAGCGCCGAGGTAATCCGACGCATGGGCGACAAGATCGAGGCGCGCCGGACCATGATCGCGGCCGGCCTGCCGGTCGTGCCCGGCAGCGACGGCAATCTCAAGGACGTCAACGAGGCCGTGAAACTCGCCAGGAAGATCGGCTATCCGGTGATGCTCAAGGCCACCACCGGCGGCGGCGGGCGCGGCATCCGTCGCTGCGACAACGAGGACGAACTGCGCCGCAACTACGAGCGCGTGGTCAGCGAGGCCACCAAGGCGTTCGGCGCAGCCGATGTATTCCTGGAAAAGTCGATCGTCAACCCGCGCCATATCGAGGTCCAGGTACTGGGCGACCGGCACGGGCACGTGATCCATCTGTTCGAGCGCGACTGTTCCATTCAGCGCCGTCACCAGAAACTGGTCGAAATCGCGCCCTCCCCGCAGCTCAGCGAGGCGCAACGCGTCGAGGTATGCGCGCTGGCGGTGCGCGCCGCCCAGGCGGTCGGCTATCAGAACGCCGGCACGGTCGAATTTCTATTCGACCAGGACGGCAAGTTTTATTTCATGGAGATGAACACGCGCCTGCAAGTCGAGCACACCGTGACCGAGCAGATCACCGGCATCGACATCGTCCAGGAACAAATCAATATCGCCGCCGGCGAGCCGTTGTCGTACCGGCAGGCCGACGTCCAGCGGCGCGGCTTCGCCATTCAGTTCCGCATCAACGCCGAGGATCCGAAGAACGATTTCCTGCCCAACTTCGGGCGCATTACGCGCTATTACGCCCCGGGCGGACCGGGGGTGCGCACCGACGCGGCGATCTACACCGGCTATGAATTTCCGCCCTACTACGATTCGATGTGCGCCAAGCTCACGATCTGGGCGCTCACCTGGAACAAGGTATTGGAACGATCGCGACGCGCGCTTCTGGACATGGGCGTGTCGGGCGTCAAGACCACCATTCCCTACCATCTTCAAATCCTCCAGGCCGAGGAGTTCCGGGCGGCGAAATTCGACACCGCGTTCGTCGAGCGCCACCCGGAACTGATAAACTACTCCGTTCGCCGACCGCCCGCGCACCTGGCGGCGGCCGTAGCCGCGGCACTGGCCGCGCACCACGGCTTGTAAGTAACCGCACCCGGAACCACGCGTCATGGCATCGAATAAAAACAAGGTCCACGTCACCGACCTCATCCTGCGCGACGCCCATCAGTCGCTGCTGGCGACGCGCATGCGTACCGAAGACATGCTGCCGATCTGTCCGAAGCTCGACAAGGTCGGCTATTGGTCGCTCGAGGCCTGGGGCGGGGCGACCTTCGACGCCTGCCTGCGGTTTCTCAAGGAAGATCCCTGGGAGCGGCTGCGCAACCTCAAGAAGGCGCTGCCCAATACGCCCATCCAGATGCTGTTGCGCGGTCAGAACCTGCTCGGCTACCGGCATTACTCCGACGACGTGGTCGAGGCGTTCGTCAAAAAGGCGGCGGAGAACGGCGTGGATGTGTTCCGCATTTTCGACGCCATGAACGATCTGCGCAACGTCGAGGTCTCGGTCAAGGCGGTCATCAAGGCCGGCAAGCACGCCCAGGGGGCGATCTGTTACACCGTGAGCCCGGTGCACACCATCGAGCACTTCGTGAAACAAGCGGTGCAACTCGAGAAGATGGGTTGCCACTCGATCGCCATCAAGGACATGGCCGGCCTGATCACGCCGGCGCGCGCCGCCGAGCTGTTCGCGGCGCTGTCCAAGGCCGTCAAGCTGCCGTTGCATTTTCATTCGCACACCACCGTCGGCACCGCCAACATCTCCATGTACAAGGCGGTCGAGAACGGCGCCCGGCACGTGGACACCGCCATCAGTTCGATGTCCTGGGGCACCAGTCATTCGCCGACCGAGAGCATGGTGGTGGCGTTCCGCGACACCCCGTACGACACCGGCCTGGACCTGCCGCTGTTGCAGGAGATCGGCATGTACTTCCACGAGGTGCGCAAGAAATACCATCAATACGAGAGCGAGTTCAACGCCATCGACACGCGCGTGCAGGTCAATCA
>JACREH010000028.1 GCA_016218345.1 Gammaproteobacteria bacterium
TCGCTGCCCATCGGATAGACATCCACCAGTCCGCCACGGACCGCGAATTCGCCGGGCTGCATGACCTGCTCGACCGCCTGGTAGGCGGCGTGTTCGAGTTGCCGGCGGAATTCAGCCAGCTCCAGGCGCTCGCCCACCGCCAGACGCAGGCTGTGCGCCAGCAGGTAGGCGCGCGGCGGCAGGCGGTGCGACAGCGTCGCGGCCGACACCAGTACCAGGCCGCGCGCCAGCGTCGGCAGGGTATGCAGGACCAGCAGACGCTGGGAGACGATGTCCTGATGCGGCGAAAACGCGTCGTACGGCAGGCACTCCCAGTCCGGAAAGCTCAGGATCGGCGGGCCGTCGTCACCGGCATAAAAGCGCAGCTCGTCCTCCAGCGCCGGGATGCCGCGGGTCTCGCGGGTGATGACCAGGAGCGGCCCGGGGTGCCGGACCGCGGCCTGGGCCAGCGCCAGCCCGCGGCCACTGCCCAGCAGCCCCTCCCACGCGAGGGTCGCCCCGGGGGCGGGTAACGGGGGGTTCAGCGGGCTGACAGGCCGGTCCGCAGGGGCAAGGGCCAGGGGGGCCTCGGCCCCGCCGGAAACTGGGTGCATGGGTGGAATGGCCGAATTTAAAGCACGTTTAACGGGTCGGTATTGTACCTCAGATAACGGGGTATCTGGGGTCGAACGGGATTGCAGCTTGGTAAAATTAAGTACATAATTTCAACCAATGGATGTAATATCGGTCAATCACTTATAGCCAGTTGTTAAATTAAAAAGGAAGCTCGCGCATGGGTCTAAAGACAGCATTCAAAGTTGGCGACACGATCTTTTACCCCTCGGCCGGCGTGGGCGTGATCCAGGCCACCGAAGACCTCTACATCGATGGTCGGCGCGAGCCCTGTTACGTTATCCACATCCATCAAAACCGCGTCACCATCAAGGTGCCGCGCACCAACCTCGCCAAAAACGGCATCCGCCGGCCGCTGGACGGCAAGAAGGCCAAGGATGTTTTCAAGGTGCTGTCCTCCGGCGGCGCGCGGCGCGCCACCGGCGGCAACTGGGCGGAGCGCTGCAAGGATTTGGAGCGCCGCATCAATACCGGCTCCTGTCTGGAACTGGCCGCGGCGGTGCGCGATCTCATGCACTGGAAGAAAAAATCCGGATTGTCGTTCGAGGAGGCGCGCCTGCTGGCCACGGCGAGCGGATATTTATCCGACGAGCTGGCGGCGGTGCAGGGCATCCCTTCCGAGACGGCGTACGATCATATCCAGCGCCACATCGGCGCGCGCGCTTAAACGCTACTGTTGAGGCGGCATGGCTGAGCCAGCGTTCTGGGCGGTCGTCCCGGCCGCGGGCAGCGGCGAGCGCATGCAGGCCGGCCGCCCCAAGCAATACCTCGAGCTGCGCGGCCGTCCGGTCATCGTCCACACCCTCGAACGGTTAGCGAGTTTCCCGCCATTACGCGGGATTGTCGTCGGACTCTCGCCCGACGATCGCCTGTGGCCGAATCTGGAAACGATTCCCGCCACGCTGTTATCGACCTATGCCGGCGGCCGGGAACGCGCCGTGACCGTATTGAACGGTTTGCTGGCGCTGGCGGCGCACGCCGATCCCGACGATTGGGTGTTGGTGCACGATGCCGTGCGGCCGTGTCTGCGTCCGGACGACATCGCCAAGCTCGCGGCCGCGGTCGAAGGACATCCCGACGGCGGGCTGCTGGCGGTGCCGGTCACGGACACCGTTAAGCGCGCCGACATGGATGCGCGCGTGATCGAAACCGTGGCGCGCGAGCGACTGTGGCGCGCGCTCACCCCGCAGATGTTTCGCCTGGCGGCCTTGCGGCAGGCGCTCGAGCGCGCGTTGCGGGATACTATCGCCATCACCGACGAGGCCGCGGCGATCGAATATTGCGGCGGCCGTCCGTTGCTGGTTGCCGGCCAACCCGACAATATTAAAATCACCTACGCCGGCGATCTCGCACTGGCGGAGTTTTATATGCAGCGACAGGAACAGGGCGCATGATGCGCATCGGCCATGGTTATGACGTGCACCCGCTGGTGGCGGGGCGTGCCCTGATCCTGGGCGGCGTGCGTATTCCGCATCCCAAGGGCCTGGCCGGCCATTCCGACGCCGATGCCGTGATCCACGCGGTCTGCGATGCCTGCCTGGGCGCGGCCACGCTCGGCGACATCGGCCGGCATTTCCCGGACAGCGATCCGCGCTACAAGGACATCGACAGTCGCGCGCTGCTGCGCGCCGTGCGCGCGCTGATCGCGGACGCCGGCTGGCAGGTGGAAAATGTCGATGTCACGATCGTGGCCGAGGCCCCGCGGCTGGCGCCGCATTTTCCGGCGATGATCGAGAACTTGGCCGCCGATCTCGCGCTCGACCCCGAAACGGTGAACATCAAGGCCACTACCCACGAACGGCTGGGTTTCATCGGCCAGGAACAGGGTATCGCCGCCCATGCCGTGGTACTGCTGCGGCGTTCAGCGGCGACCGGCGGCTAGGGGCGTTTTAGCAGCACATACAGCGCGCCGGTCCCGCCGTCGTTGCGACGCGCGGAGCAAAACGCCAACACGGCGTCCATCTGGCGCAACCAGGCGTTAACTTTTCCCTTTAGAACCGGAAGCTTGCCTTCCGAACTTAAGCCTTTTCCGTGGATAATCCGCACGCACCGGCGGCGCGCGGCCTGAGCCTCAAGCACAAAACTTGCGACCAGCGGGCGGGCCTGGGCGGCGGTGCAGCCATGCAGATCGAGTTCGGCCTCGATGGAGTACTGGCCGCGCCGGAATTTGCGCCACACGCGCTGCTGGATGCCGGGCCGCAGGTACAGCAACTCCTCGCCGGTGTCGATTTCGCTGTCCTGGTAGGCATCGGCGAGCGAATCGGCCAGCACCGCACGCGCCTCGCGCCGCGAGTGTTCGGGAACCGGCTTGCGGCGCGGCCGATGTGGACTGACCTTGTCCTGGCGCAGCCGGCGGGCACCGGCCGCCGCCCGGCGGAACAGGCCGCGGTCGGAGGTCTTGTCGTTGTCATCGCCCATGGCGGCATGATGCCATGGGAACGGTGCCAATCACTACGGGGCTTACGGCAGATAATCGGTGGGATTGATGCCGAACGATCCGGCCGCCAATACTTTGCGGATTTCGAGGGGGGTAGCGCCGTCTTCCGGATTGTCGCGCATGAGATCGATGTACTGGGAGGGTCGGTAGGGCGTCCGGTCGGGTTTGAGCACCAGGGCGACGCGCGGTTTCAGGCGGCGCGCCCGGTTGGTGGTGATCACCACCGCCACGCTGGCGTCGTTCATCTCGACGATGCTGCCGATCGGGTAGATGCCCATGCATTGGATGAACTGCTCGATCAGGCCGCCGTGAAATTCGGCGTTGCGCATCTCGTACATGCCCTTGAGGGTGTCGTAAGGCGAGCGCGCCTCGCGATAGACATGCGGGCTGACCATGGCGTCGTAGTGATCGACGATGGCGGCGATCATGCCGAAATCGCCGATCTCATTGCCCTTCAGGCCGGCCATGTAGCCGGTGCCGTTGTAACGCTCGTGATGGCGGCGGGTCAACTCGATCGCCATCGGCGGAATTCCCTTGGCGTTTTCCAGGATCTCGACGCCCAGCGGCACGTGCGCCTTCATGATCTCGAACTCGTCGCGGGTGAGATTCCCGGGTTTTTCCAGGATCTCGGAGGGGATCATGACCTTGCCGATATCGTGCAGCAACGCGCCGATGCCGAGCAGCGTCAGGGTGTCCTTGGGGAACTCCAGGTGTCGCCCGAACGCGAGCGCCAGGATGCAGGTGCGCAGGCTGTGCAGGGCGGTGTATTCATCCTTGTTCTTCAAATGCAGGAACCACACCAGCGCATCCGGGTTGCGGATGATGCTATCGACCATCTCGCCGACGACTTTGCGGGTGCCGGGGCCGTCCAACGACCGGCCCATGCGCGCGTCTTCCATCGCCGCGGAGATGAGCGTGCGGGTGTCGCGCTCGATTTCGGTGGCCTGCTGAATTTCCTCCTCGAGCGAGAGGATATCGGGGTAGAACGGCTTGTGCGCGCCCTGATTGCGCTTGGCGATCGGCGGGGGCGGGGGGACGTACGGCAGCGGTTTGTCGACCTTGTCGACGCGCTCCGAGCGGGGCATCACTCGGTCGGGGAAATAGTTGGGCAGTCGGACGTCGTAGGACGGTTTGGTGTCGATATAGACGTAGATGCAGTAGCGCTTGATCTCTTCGATGTCTTGGGGGGTGCGGACCTCGAAGCCTTGAAACAGAAACGGCGTTTCGATCCACGGGCGATCGAGCTCGGACACGTACATGCCGGGCCGCAGATTGTTGACGTCAATTTTTCGCTTCATCGTGTCGATCGCTCAAGACCCGCGCTCGGGCCGTCGCTGCGTGGCCGACAGTCGTGCCCACTGTACGACCGCCCGCTACTTATTCTTCCGGGGCGCAGCCATCGGCTCCCAGCAACTACCGCGTGCCCAACTCTGTTTTGGGTAGCGAAGAACTCCTAAAAGTTTAGTAGTTATCTTGGGTTACGCAAGGTTGCCCTGAAAATCCCGGGTTTTTCCGGCCTAGCCCTGTAAGAACCGCTCGGCATCCAGGGCCGCCATGCAGCCGCTGCCCGCCGAGGTGATGGCCTGACGATAAACATGATCCTGAACGTCCCCGGCGGCAAATACCCCGGGGATGCTGGTGGCGGTGGCATTGCCCTGGGAACCGGAGCGGGTTTTGAGATAGCCGTGGTCCATGTCGAGCTGCCCCTCGAACAGCGCGGTGTTGGGGCTGTGGCCGATGGCGATGAACACGCCTTGCAGGGCGAGCTCCTTGGGGGCGCCGGTCGGGTCCTTGATGCGCAGGCCGGTCACGCCGTTGGCGTCGCCCAGGATCTCGTCGACCGCGTGGTTCCACTCGATGTTGATCGTGCCGGCCTTGACCTTCTCCATCAACTGATCGATCAGGATCGCCTCGGCCTTGAACTTGTCGCGCCGGTGCACGATCGTGACATGCGCGGCGATGTTGGCGAGGTAAATGGCCTCCTCGACGGCGGTGTTGCCGCCGCCGATGACCGCGACCCGCTGGTTCTTGTAGAAAAAGCCGTCACAGGTGGCGCAGGCCGAGACACCCTTGCCGCGAAATTTTTCCTCCGACGGGATGCCCAGGTATTTGGCCGACGCGCCGGTGGCGACGATCAGCGCGTCGCAGGTGTACAGGGCGGCGTCGCCGGTCAGGCGAAACGGCCGGGTCTTCAGATCGGCCGCGCGGATGTGATCGAACACGATCTCGGTTTTGAAGCGCTCGGCGTGGCGCTGCATACGTTCCATGAGCGCCGGGCCTTGAAGGCCCTCGGGATCGCCCGGCCAGTTGTCGACCTCGGTGGTGGTCATCAACTGGCCGCCCTGTTCGATGCCGGTGACGAGCACGGGCTTGAGATTGGCGCGCGCCGCGTAGATGGCGGCGCTGTAGCCGGCCGGGCCGGAGCCCAGGATCAACAGCCGGCAATGTTTGGTGGGGGACATCGGACGAACTCCTTCGGACGAATCGAAATAGCTTGCCAAACCCGGCAAGGGCCAACATTATAATTCACTATTTGCCGTTGCCTACCTTCCGGTGCTAGAAATTTATGCTGATCGGCATTCCCAAAGAGATCAAGCCCCTCGAGGGTCGGGTGGCGCTCACGCCGGCTGCGATCGGCGAATTGATTGACGCCGGCCACGAGTTGTTCGTGCAGGCCGATGCCGGCACGGCGAGCGGCTATGCCGACGAACTGTACCAGTCGGCGGGCGCCACGATCCTGCCCGATGCCGCCACGCTGTACACGCGCGCCCGGCTGATCGTCAAGGTCAAGGAGCCGATCGCGCCGGAATTTCCGCTGCTGCGCCGCGAACACATGCTGTTCTCGTTTCTGCACCTGGCCGCCAACCCCGAGCTGGCGCGGGCGCTGCAAGCCAAACGGCTCACCGCGCTGGCGTTTGAAACCGTCGAGCACGACGGCAAGCTGCCGTTGCTCGCGCCGATGAGCGAAATCGCCGGCAAGCTGGCCGTACAGATCGGCGCGACGTTGTTGCACGCCCCCCACGGCGGGCGCGGCATCCTGCTGGGCGGGCTGGCCGCGACCGAGCGCGGGCGCGTGGTGGTGCTGGGCGCGGGCGAGGCCGGTGGCGCGGCCGCGGCGCTGGCCGCGGCGCTCGGCGCCGAGGTCACGGTGTTCGCGCGCGGCCGCGACAGCCTGGCGCGCATGCATGCCCTCGGGCCGAATGTCACCGCGCTCGGCTCGACGCGTGCGGCCATCGCCCAGGCGCTGGCCGGCGCCGATCTGCTGATCGGCGCGGTGCTGATTCCCGGCGCACGCGCGCCGCGGCTGGTGTCCGCCGGGATGGTGCAGGACATGCAGGACGGCGCGGTGATCGTCGACATCTCGGTCGACCAGGGCGGCTGCGTCGAGACCACCCGACCGACCGATTATTCCAATCCCACCTATGTCGTGCACGGCGTGACGCACTTCGCGGTCACCAACATGCCGGGCGGCGTGCCGCGCACCGCCACTCAGGCGCTGTCGGCGGCGTTGCTGCCGTATGTGCAACGCCTGGCGCGCGCCGACGGTCTGCACGATCCACTGCTGCGTGGCGGTGTCAATGTTCAGGACGGCAAGCTGGCGCACCCGGCGGTGGCGGAGGCGCTCGGTGGCGCGTGAACCGCTGTTGGCTTGCCCGCGCTAACAGTGAATAATAGCGGGATGGAATCGTTTTTGAGGCGGTTGTGACCCAGGCGATCTGGAAAAAGGAATCGAAACCGCTGACCCCGCGGGTGATGCGGCTGATTCGGGAAGCCGGTCTGTATGTCCTGACCGCGGTCGCCGTGTATCTGTTTCTCCTGCTCTGGACCTATCACCCGGCCGATCCCGGCTGGTCGCACAGCGGCGGGGCGCGCGCGCCGCTGAACTACGGCGGGCCGGTCGGCGCCTGGCTGGCCGATGTGCTGCTGCACCTGTTCGGTTACGTCGCCTATCTGTTTCCGCTCATGGCCGCGACCGCGGCGGTGCGGTTGTTCCTGAATCGCAAGCGCAGCGATCCGCCCGACCTGCGCCATCAGCTCGTCACCGCCATCGGTTTCGTGTTGACGCTGGTCGGCGCCGGCGGCCTGGCGCAGTTGCACTTCACCCACCTGCCGCCCGGCCTGCCGTTCACCAGCGGCGGCATGTTCGGCGCGTTCGTGGGCGGTGCCCTGACGGCGGCGTTCAGCTTCGTGGGCGCGACGGTGTTTCTGCTGGCGCTGTTCCTGGCCGGGGTCACGCTGTTCACCGGGTTGTCGTGGATGCGCCTGATGGACGGCGTCGGGCGGCTGGGCTTCGAGGGGTTCGGGCGCGCCCGCTTCGGCCTTTCGGTTGCGCTCGATTATTTCATCGGCCTGCGGGCGGTGCGCGCGCGCCGCGAGACCGTGGCCAAGGACAAGCGCGTGCTGGAGAAACACACTCCGCCGCGCATCGAGCCGCTGATCCAGCCGCCGCCGAAGAGCACGCGCCTGGAGCGCGAGAAGCAGGTGCCGCTGTTCGAACCGGTCGTGAGCGGCGAGCTGCCGCAGCTGTCGCTGCTCGATGCGCCGCGCGAGCGCAAGCTGACGTTCTCCAAGCAATCGCTCGAAACCATGTCGCGCCTGGTGGAGAAGAAGCTGCTCGATTTCGACATCGAGGTGCAGGTGGTGGCGGTCCATCCCGGGCCGGTGATCACGCGCTTCGAGCTCGAGACCTCGCCCGGCACCAAGGCCAGCCAGATCACCAATCTCGCCAAGGACCTGGCGCGCGCGTTGTCGGTCGTCAGCCTGCGCGTGGTCGAGAACATCCCCGGCAAATCGGTGGTCGGGCTGGAGATTCCCAACGAGGAGCGCGAGATCGTGCGCCTGAGCGAGGGCCTGTCGTCGCAGGCCTACGAGGACGTGAATTCGCCGCTGGCGCTGGCGCTCGGCAAGGACATCGGCGGCAACCCGGTGGTCGTCGACCTGGTGAAGATGCCGCATCTGCTGATCGCCGGCACCACCGGTTCCGGCAAGTCGGTGTGCATCCACGCCCTGATCCTGAGCCTGGTGTACAAGTCCACGCCCGAGCAGGTGCGGCTGCTGATGGTCGATCCCAAGATGCTGGAGTTGGCGGTGTACGAAGGCATCCCACATCTGCTCGCGCCGGTCGTGACCGACATGAAGCAGGCGGCCAACGCGCTGCGCTGGTCGATCAAGGAAATGGACCGGCGCTACCGGCTGATGGCGGCGCTCGGCGTGCGCAACATCTCCGGCTACAACAACAAGGTCAAGGAGGCCGACAAGGCCGGCAAGCCGCTGCTCGATCCCTTGGCCACGCCGATCGACGGCGAACCGGCGGCGGCGCTCAAGACGCTGCCGTATGTCGTCATCGTCATCGACGAGCTGGCCGATCTCATGATGGTGGTCGGCAAGAAGGTCGAGGAGCTGATCACGCGCCTGGCGCAGAAGGCGCGGGCCGCCGGCCTGCATCTGATCGTCGCAACCCAGCGGCCGTCGGTGGACGTCATCACCGGCCTGATCAAGGCCAATATCCCGACGCGCATCGCCTTCCAGGTGTCGTCGCGCGTGGATTCGCGCACCGTACTCGATCAGATCGGCGCCGAGCAACTGCTCGGCCACGGCGACATGCTGTTCCTCGCGCCCGGTTCGGGCGTTCCGCTGCGCGTGCACGGCGCGTTCGTGGCCGATGACGAGGTCCACAAGGTCGTGAGCTTTCTCCGCAAAAGCGGTCGGCCCAGCTATCACGAATCGATCCTGCAAGGCGGCGCCGACGACGGCGCCGGCGGGGCCGCGGAGTTCGGCGGCGAGCCGGGGCTGGGCGGCGAGGCCGATCCGCTCTACGACGAGGCGCTCAAGATCGTCACCGAGAGCCGGCGCGCCTCGATCTCGAGCGTGCAGCGGCGGCTGCGTATCGGCTATAACCGTGCCGCGCGGCTGATCGAAGAGATGGAAAAATCCGGCGTGGTCGGGCCGGTGCAATCGAACGGCAGCCGCGAGGTATTGGCGCCGCCCCCGCCACCGCGGTCATGAGAGTTTTTTTTATTCCCTGGCTGGTGTTGTTGCTGGGCAGTGCGCCGTTGCCGGCCGCGGCCAACACCGCCAACCTCAACCATTTCTTTCA
>JACREH010000025.1 GCA_016218345.1 Gammaproteobacteria bacterium
GATCATCTCCTCGACGATCACCCGCGCCCGCCGCACCCGTCCGCCGCTCAACGCGTACTCCCAGGCGGTGGCGAGGTCGTCGTGGGTATTCACGGTCGATTGGCCCTTGCCGGACGAGGACATCACCGGCTTGATCACGCACGGATAACCGATGCGTTCGACCGCCTGCTGCACCTCGCTCAGGCTCTCGGCGAACGCATAGCGCGAAGTCGGCAGCCCCAGTTCCTCGGCCGCCAGGCGGCGGATGCCTTCGCGGTTCATGGTGAGGCGGGCGGCGCGCGCCGTCGGGATGACCTCGGCCAGCCCGGTGCGTTCGATCTCGACCAGCATGTCGGTGGCGATCGCCTCGATCTCCGGGACCACGATCCGCGGCCGTTCCTTTTCGATGAGCGCGCGCAGCGCCGCGCCGTCGGCCATGTCGATGACGTGGGCGCGGTGCGCGACCTGCTGGCCGGGGGCGTCGGCGTAGCGATCGACCGCGATCGTCTCCACGCCCAGGCGTTGCAGGGCGATGATCACTTCCTTGCCGAGTTCGCCGGCGCCGAGCAGCATGACGCGCGTCGCACCGGGCGTTAAGGGGGTGCCGATTTTCATAATGTTGTCGGTGGAAAACTTCGATGATACCACGTGCCGGCCCGGTCACAGCCCGCAGATGAGGCGCGGCAGCAGCAGCGCCAGGATCGCGAAGATGATCAGGCCGTTTATCGCGGCTCCTCGGCCACGCCGTGGGCATGACCGGACATTCGCTCGGTCCCGACGTAGCCCACCGCCACCTGCAGGAAGCGGTAACACATGAGCGCCGAACCGAGCGGCACGGCCAGATACACCACCCACATCGGCCAATCGAGATCCGGGCGCGCTGGCAGGTGTGGTAGATGAAATACACGAATTTAACGCTGAGTAGCGCGATCACGGGGGTGAAAAACGCCCCCAATGCCAACTCCACCACGAACATGAGCAGCGTCGCCACACCCATGAACGAGACGATCAGCGTCTCTTCCAGACGATCCAGCAGGCGGTTGAACGCCGGGGCGGCTTGGGTTACTTCTTCGCCTTGGACTCTTTTTCGACCTCGGCGGCGATCTTGTTGATGCGCGCGATGTTGGCCTGGCCGACGACGTCCTGGAAATCCTTGTGCATCGTCACCAGCTGCTTGCGCCAGGCCTCGCGCTCCTTGGGGGTAAGCACGTGGATCTGGGTGGTGCCTGCGGCGCGCACCTTTTCCAGGGCCTCGTCGTTTTCCTTCTGGGCGATATCGCGCTCGTAGACGGTGGTCTCCTGCATGGCCTTCTCGAGAACCGCGCGGATGTCGGCCGGCAGTCCTTCCCAGAATTTCTTGTTGACGATCACCGCGTAACCGAGATAGCCGTGATCGGAGATCGTCAGGTGCTTCTGCACCTCGTGCATTTTCTGGGTATAGAAGTTCGACACCGGATTCTCGGTGCCGTCGACCACGCCCTGTTGCAACGCCGTGTACACCTCGCTGAACGCCATCACCCGCGGGTTGGCGCCGAGCGCCTTCATCTGCGCCTCCAGCACCTTCGACGACTGGATGCGCAGCTTCAGCCCCTTGAAGTCGGCCGGCAGGCGCAGCGGCTTGTTGGCGCTCATCTGCTTGAAGCCGTTGTCCCAGTAGGCGAGCCCCAGAATCCCCTTCGCCTCCAGCTTGCCGAACAGATCCCTGCCGAGCGCGCCGTCCATGACCCGATGCAGCGTCGTCTTGTTCGGGAAGATGTACGGCAGATCGAACACCTCGAATTCGCGCGCCCCGATCGGGCCGAACTTGGACAGCGACGGCGCCAGCATGTGCACCGCACCGAGCTGCAGAGCCTCGACTTCCTCGCGGTCCTTGTACAGCTGGCTGTTCGGATAGACCTCGACCTTGACGCGTCCCTGGGTGCGCTCCTCGGCGAGCTGCTTGAATTTATCGGCGGCCTTGCCCTTGGGGGTGCTGGGGGTGACCACGTGGCTGAATTTGATGACGATGGTCTCGGCCGCCGACAGCGTCGACGGCAGCGTCAAGGCCAGAACGATCGCCACTAACGTTCGCAGATGCACGTTACCCTCCGGTTGTTGTTAGGGAATCTCTGATTTATTCAGAGCTTCCTGCGGCACAAGGATGTGCCGCCATTTTCTATGGCTATCGCCATTGAAAATGAAGGAAAGCGAAAACCGCGTTTTTCGCTTTCCGTGCGCTGAGAATTCCAGGATGGAATTATTCAGAGCTTCCTTTAGTGTCGCCGCCTGCGCGGCGGGTTGAGCAGGTAGCTTGCAACGACGATAAGACTAAACACAGTATAGAGCAGGGTAAAGACCCAGTCCGGCGCGCTGTAAAAGATGAGTTCCCGCAGCCAATAGGCCATGAAACTGACCGGGTAGGCACCGGCCCCGGCCAGCGCGCGATGATGATTTTCCCAGACCGTCAGCGGGCAGGCGACGCCCGTCCAGGCCTCCCACACCACCAGCACGATCGCCGCCAGGTGCGCCACCCGGAACAGCCGGCCGCGCGTCCACTCCCAGCCGCGCCACCAGCCGAGCAGGATCAGCAGTTGGCCGCCGATCACGAACAGCACATAGCCGGCATGCACCGCCAGGATGGCATCGGCGATCAACGCATGCTGACCGGGGCTCACGCCGGACTCCTAGGCCGAGGAACGCGCGAGCCGGCGTCGCGCCAGCGCATACGCCGCCCCGCCCCATTGGTACAGGACCAGGCCGGACAGGATCAGCGTCGTGCCGACCGCCACCGGCGCGTCGACGGTCTCGCCGTTCAGCGCGTTGCCGAGCAGCAGCGCCAGCACCGGCGTCACCAGTGTGATCAGCGCGGTGCGCCCGGCCTCCAAGTGCCTGAGCGCGTGGTAATACAGGATGAAGCCGAGCACCGAGCCGAATACACCCAAATACACGATCGACCACAGCGCCTTGGCGGGCAAGGCCGCGGGCAGCGCGCCGTCGAACACCAGCCAGGTGAGCAGATAAAACGGCAGCGCGAACAGCAGCCCGCCGCCGGTGACCGCCATGGCCGGGAGTTCGGCACCGATGCGCTTCACCCACACCGCGCTCAAGGCGTGCAAGACCACCGACGCCAGCACCATTGCGATGCCCTGGACCGAGGCCGCGCCGAGCGTCAGGCCGCCGCCGAACACGAACGCCAATCCGGCCAATCCGGCCAGCATGCCGAGCAGTTTGGGCGGGGTGAAACTGCGTTCGGCCAGCCATACCGACGCGAACACCCCGGTCATGAGCGGCGTGAGTCCGAACAGCACCGAAATAAAGCCGGATGGAATCTGCTGCGCCGCCCAATACACGCACAGCATCGACGCATAAATCGCCGCGCCCGCGGCCACGTAGGTACGGCGCGCCGCCCGGTCCCAGGGCAGCGCGACGCGCGCCAGCTTCATGAGCGCCAGGCACAGCACCGTGCCGATCAGCATGCGCGCACTGACCCCGAACAGGAACCCCGGCCCCTCGCCGCTCCACTTGATGGCGAGCGGGGTCGTCGACCAGATCACGATCACGCCGATAAACGCTGCTGGCACCGACATCGTTAACCCCTAGCTAATAAAAACCGTTTGAACCGCCAAGACGCCAAGACGGGCGGTTTCCAAGTGTTTCCACCTTGGCGTCTTGGCGGTTCAAGGTCATATTTCCGAATCTCCAAAAACAAAAGGCCGCGGAATGGAATTCGGCGGCCCTCGGAATGGTTGCAAAAAACAAAAAACTACTTCACGGCATTCCTCGGGCGCGGCATGGGTCGTACCGCCGGCTGCGGCCAGCGACGGGTTTTCGGGCGCATCAGGGAGATCGATGAATTCATGGCCGCGAGTGTGCCAGCGGTACCGGCGGCGGTCAAGCGTCGCGTCAGCGCGCGATCAGCTTGTACAACTCGCCGCTCGTGTGTCCGACCGCATACACCTCGTAGCCCTCGTCGTGGCCGAACGAACTGATGCCCGGCAGGCTGACGAGATCGCGCTGCTGGAACACGCCGCCGGTCGCGCTATAGCGCAGTGCGCGCACGAAACCGCCGATATAATCGGCGTACACATACACGCCGCACAGCGCCGGCGCGCTCTGGCCGCGATAGACCACGCCGCCGGTAATCGAATGCCAGCCGGCGGCGCTGGTGTGCACGATGATCGGCGGCTCGTACAGCGCCAGGTTGCAGATCGCGCCGGCCGGATAGCAGCTGTCGCCCTCCACCACGTTCCAGCCGTAGTTCAGGCCCTTCTTGACGATGTCGATCTCCTCGCGGGCGTTCTGGCCGACATCGCCGGCATAAAGCTCGCCGTTCAGCGGATCGAAACTGAAACGCCAGGGATTGCGCAGGCCGTACGCCCAGATCTCGCGACGCGCGCCGGCCGCGGTCCAGGCCGGGTTGTCAGCCGGCACGGCGTACTCCAGGCCGGGCTCGCGCCGGTCGACGTCGATGCGCAGCAGCTTGCCGAGCAGCGTGGCGAGATTCTGGCCGTTGCCCTGCGGGTCGCCGCCGGACCCGCCGTCGCCCATGCCGATATACAGATAGCCGTCCGGGCCGAACGCCACCTGGCCGCCGTTGTGATTGGAGAACGGCTGATTGATGACCAGCACCTGGCGCTCGCTGGCCTCGAGCGTCGCGGCCGCGCCGAGCGTGAACTCCGCGATCACCGTGCGCAGCGGGCCGGGGGCGGTGTAGTTGACGTAGAATCTCCCGTTGGTCTTGAATTGCGGATGGAACGCGAGCCCGAGCAGGCCGGTCTCGCCGCCGGCGGTCACGCGCGTTCGGATGTCGAGGAAGAATCCACCGGCGAGCTGGCCGTTCTGGTACACCCGCAACGTGCCGCGCTGCTCGACGATGAACAGCCGGCCGCTGCCGTCGCCGGCATGGGTGACCTGCACCGGGCTGACCAGCCCGGACGCCAGGCTTTGCAGGGTCACGTCCGGAATCGGCGGCGGGCTGGCTTGCGCGACGCAGGGCGCGCCGGCGGCCGGCGGCGGGACGGGCGGCGTATCCGGCGTCGATCCGCCGCCGCCACCGCAACCGGCGAGCAGCAACAACCCCAACCGAAACGTATTTTTGAGAACCATCGAGTGCCGCGCCCCCAGTCCAGCGTGCTCTTAGCGAGCGTATCCCGGCGAACCGGAGCGCTCAAGGCGGTGGCGAGGGGCAGCGGCGCGGCGGTGCGCCGCGCCCGAGGAATGGTGGCTAGGGGCGGGATCGAACCGCCGACCTCAGCATTATGAGTGCCGCGCTCTAACCAGCTGAGCTACCTAGCCTAAAAAAAGTTGCAAGAGAGCGGAATTATAAAGATTTTCTGGCTGCTTGTAACTTACAACTTGTCACTTCCGTTTAGACATTGAACCGGAAGTGCATAACGTCGCCGTCCTGCACCACGTAGTCCTTGCCTTCCAGACGAAAGCGGCCGGCCTCCTTGGCGCCCGGCTCGCCGCCGTAACGGACGAAATCGTCGTAGGCGATGACCTCGGCGCGGATGAAGCCGCGCTCGAAATCGGAATGAATCGCGCCGGCCGCCTGCGGCGCGCTCGCGCCCCGGTGCACGGTCCAGGCGCGCACTTCTTTCACGCCGGCGGTAAAAAAGGTTTGCAGACCGAGCAACCGGTAGCCGGCGCGAATCACGCGATTGAGGCCCGGCTCGGTGAGCCCCATGTCGGCCAGGAACACTTGTTTTTCGCCGGCGTCGAGGTTGGCCAGTTCGGATTCGATGGCGGCGCTCACCGGCACCACCAGCGCGCCCTCGTCGGCGGCCAGGCGCTCGACCTTGGCGAGGTGCGGGTTGCCGGTGAAACCGGTCTCGCTGACGTTGGCGATATACATGAGCGGTTTGTCGGTGAGCAGGCACAACGGCTTGAGCAGGCGCCGGTCGTCGACACTCAGGCCGGCGGCACGCGCCGGCTTTCCCTGGTCGAGCACCGCGTGCAACCTGACCAGCAGCTCGCGCAGCTTGATATCGTCCTTGTTACCGGCCTTGGCACCCTTGTCGGCGCGCACGATGCCCTTGTCGACCGTGTCCAGGTCGGCGAGCGCCAACTCGGTATTGATCACCTCGATGTCGGAAACCGGGTCGATACGCCCGGTCACGTGGGTGATGTTTTCGTCCTCGAAACAGCGCACCACGTGGGCGATGGCGTCGACCTCGCGGATATGGGCGAGAAATTTATTGCCCAAGCCCTCGCCCTTCGAGGCGCCGGCCACCAGACCGGCGATGTCCACGAACTCGATGGTGGTGGGGACCACCCGCTCGGGCTTCACCAGCTCCGCGAGTTTCTGCAGGCGCTCGTCCGGCACCTCGACGATGCCGACGTTCGGATCGATGGTGCAGAACGGATAGTTCTCGGCCTGAATGCCGGCGCGCGTGAGCGCGTTGAAGAGCGTGGACTTGCCGACGTTGGGAAGACCCACGATACCGCACTTAAATCCCATAATACTGTCGCCTTTCTCTGATTCCCCCTCCCTGCTTCGCGGGGAGGGATGGGGAGGGGTTCCACAACGAGGAATTATCCATGCGTGTGCAGGGCGTTCATGGCCTTTTGCATCTGGCCGTGGACGATGGCGTCGATCTGCGCCAGGGCGTCTTGGATCGCGTTGTCGATCAGCGCCCGGTCGGCGCCGGACGGTTTTTTCAGCACATAGGTCACGACATCGGCGCTCGTTGCCGGTCGGCCGATGCCGATGCGCAGGCGGTGGAATTCGTTCGTGCCCAACTGCTCGATGACATCGGCGACGCCGTTATGGCCGCCGTCGCCGCCGCCGAATTTCAGGCGCGCCGCGCCGGGCGGTAGATCGAGATCGTCGTGCACCACGAGAATTTGCTCGGGCGGGATCTTGTAATAGCGCGCCAACCGGCCGACCGCCTCGCCGCTGTGGTTCATGAACCCGTCCGGACACAACAACCACAGCTCATGACCGGCGACCGTGACCCGCGCGCATCGCCCGCCGAAGCGCGCCTCGTGGCGCCAGTCGGCGCGCCCGGCGATAAGCGCGTCCACGAACAGAAACCCGGCGTTGTGCCGGGTGTCCGCGTACTCCGGGCCGGGATTGCCCAGGCCCGCGATGAGGGAAATCCCCTGCGTCATGCCGGCGCCTCCGCCGCGCCCTGCGGCGCGGCTCGAGCCTGCCTGGGTTATTTCTTGCCGCCTTCCTTCTTGGCGGGTTCCTTGCCGGCCTCTTTCTTGGCCGGCTCCTTGCCGGCTTCCTTCTTGGCGCCTTCCTTGCCCGCCTCGCCGGCCGCGCCCTCAGCCGCCGGCGCCGCCGCTGCCGCAGCCGCAGCTTCCGCCGCTGCCGCCGCTGCCGCCTCTTCTTCCTCGATGGCCGCGCGCACAATGGCGATGGTCGCGATCGCGAGGTCGCCGCCGCCGTGGGCGATACTGGTGATCACCACGCCTTCCGGTAACGGGATATTGCTCAAGTGCACGGACTCGTTGAGGTTGAGCTTTGAGATGTCGACCGCGAGGAACTCCGGCAATTGATGCGGCAGACAGGTCACGTCCACCTCGGTCAGGTGGTGCATGACGATACCGCCCTGCAGCTTCACGCCCGGCGCCTGGTCCTGGCCGGTGAAGTGCAACGGCACGCGCATGTGCAGCTTTTCGGTGGCGCTGATGCGTTGCAGGTCCAGGTGCTGGATGCGCGGCTTGTACGGGTGCATCTGCAGATCGCGCAGCACCGCCTGCTCCTTCTGCTGACCGTAGTTGACCGTCAGGATCGAGGTGAAGAACGCCTCGTTGCGAACGTTCAAATACACCGGTTCGTGCTCGAGCGACAGCATCACCGCGTCTTTGCCGGCGCCGTACAGCACCGCCGGGATTTTGCCGGCGCGGCGCAGGCGGCGGCTCGCACCCGTACCTTTCGCATCGCGCTGTTCGGCGTTCAATTCAAATTTAGCCATAGTCTTAATCTCCAAAGGTTCTAACAACAATTTATCCGGCCGTCCCGCGACCAGGAAGGGCCGGATGACTCATGCTACAAACTTACATAGAAAACCCAATACGATGTTGCCCTCGCCTCACTTCTCCCGCGAATGGGAGGATAAGAGGTTGTTGCCCTCTCCCCATCCCTCTCCCGCAAGCGGGAGAGGGGGAGTTGGTTGCGCCGATTGCCTTACAGCAACCGGCTAATCCATAAATAACGAACTGACCGAATCTTCGTTCGCCACCCGGCGCATGGTCTCGGCCAGGAGCTCGGCCACGCTCAACTGGCGGATGCGCTTGCAGGCCTTGGCGTCGGCGCGCAGCGGGATCGTGTCGGTCACCACCAGCTCGTCGAGCGGGGATTTTTCGATACGCTCCACCGCCTTTCCGGACAACACCGGATGCGTACAATACGCCACCACCCGCTTGGCGCCGTGCTCCTTGAGCGCCGCCGCCGCCTCGCACAACGTGTTGGCGGTGTCGACCAGATCGTCCATCAGCACGCACGTGCGGCCATCGACCTCGCCGATGATGTGCATGACCTTGGCCTCGTTCGGCTTGGGCCGGCGCTTGTCGATGATCGCCAGATCGGCCTCCAACTGTTTCGCCAGAGCGCGCGCCCGCACCACGCCGCCGACGTCCGGCGACACCACCAGCAGGTCCGGATACTTGTGCCGCCAGATGTCGCCCAGCAGCACCGGCGCGCCGTACACGTTGTCGGTCGGGATGTTGAAAAATCCCTGAATCTGGTCGGCGTGCAGATCCATGGTCAACACCCGGTTCGCGCCCGCGACCGTGATCATGTCGGCCACCAGCTTGGCGGTGATCGCCACGCGCGCGGTGCGCGGGCGGCGATCCTGGCGGGCGTAGCCGTAATAAGGTATCACCGCGGTGACGCGGCGCGCCGACGAGCGACGGGCGGCGTCCATCATCACCAACAGCTCCATCAAATTGTCGTTGGTCGGCGCGCAGGTCGACTGCATGATGAACACGTCGCGCCCGCGCACGTTGTCCATGATCTCGACCAGCGTCTCGCCGTCGCTGAAACGCCCGACCTGAACCTTGCCCAGCGGGATGCCGAGATGTTGCGCGGCACGCTCGGCCAGTGCCGGGTTGGCGTTGCCGGTGAACACCACCATGTTATCGACGGACATGTGCTCCCCTGTTCAGGTCTTCAACGGCCGCTGGCATCCGGCATATGGCTGGGGTGCCAGGATTCGAACCTGGGAATGCCGGAATCAAAATCCGGTGCCTTACCGCTTGGCGACACCCCAATAAAACAGAGACGAGGGTCTAGATACGAGAAAACAATATCCACTCGCGTCTCTCGCCCCTCGTCTTTCGTACCTCGACCCTAATCGTACAAAAGCCGGTGGAGTGGGTGCCGATTCACGCCGCGCGCGACAAAACCGCTCGCCTGCGAGGCCGGACATTGCGCCAGGATCGTTCGGCCGACCTCGGCGCTCGCCACCGGCAGAAATACACAAGCCCCCGAACCGCTCATGCGCGCCGCGCCGAAGCGGCGCAGCCAGACCAGCGTCTTGCCCACCTCGGGGTAGAGCCGAGCGACCACCGGCTCGAGATCGTTATGCGTCCCGCCGGCGAGAAAGTCGCGTATTGTGATGGCAGGGGTGAAGTGTGTCAATTGCCGCTCCTGCGCATCCTTGCGCTCGCGGCATTCGGGCATCCTGCCCATCAGCGCAAACGCGCCGAAAACGCGCGCGGTCGGCACGCTCACCGGCGGGATCAGCACCACATACCACGATTCCGCGGGTTCGGCCGGGGTCAGAATCTCGCCCACCCCCTCGGCCCAAGCCGCCCGGCCGTGGACGAACACCGGCACATCGGCGCCCAGCCCGAGCCCGAGGCGGGCGAGTTCGGCCGGCGGCCAATCGAGTCCCCACAGCGCATTGAGCGCGAGCAGCGTGCTGGCGGCGTCCGAGCTGCCACCGCCCAGCCCCCCGCCGATCGGCAGGCGCTTGGTGAGCGCGATGCGCGCGCCCTTGTCGGTGCCACTGGCCGCCTGGAGCGCGCGCGCCGCGCGCAGCGTGAGATCGGCGTCCTCCGACACCCCGGCGAGCGGCGCCGCGCGCGCGATCGTGCCGTCGGCGGTGATCTCGACGCTCAACTCGTCGCCGTAATCGAGAAACTGAAACAGCGTTTGCAGCGTGTGATAGCCGTCGGCGCGCCGGCCGGTCACATGCAGAAATAGATTTAGCTTGGCCGGTGCCGGCCAGCGGGCGGGTAATGGTTTGTTCGGCACGGGTTGATTTTAGCGTATCGCCGGCGGCAATTTCATTTTCAGCTAGGCGTCCACGACTGCCCAGCCCTCGCTCACCCGGTCTCGGCCGGCGAGGTCGGGATAACAGCGGATCGCACCGTAACCGTGTTGCCGCAGGAGAGCCGCCGCCGCCGCGCCCTGGTCATGGCCGTGTTCGAGCAATAACCAGCCGCCGGGTTTGAGCGCCGCGCGCGCCGCGGCCGCGATCGCGCGTAGCGCGTCGAGGCCGTCCGGGCCGGCGGCGAGCGCCGCCATGGGCTCATGGCGCAGGGCCGCCAGGTGTGGGTCTTGGTCGGCGACATACGGCGGGTTGCTGACCAGCAGGTCGAAGGTCTCGCCGGCCAGGGGCGCGAGCCAGTCGCCGAGGCGAAAATCGACGGCGAGATTCAGGCGCGCGGCGTTGGCGCGGGCGATGGCGAGCGCGGCGGATGAATTGTCGGTGGCGACCATCCGGCAGCGCGGCCGCTCGCCGGCGATCGCCAGGGCGATCGCGCCGCTGCCGGTGCCGAGGTCGGCGATCGACCAGGCGGCCTCGAGCGGGATGCGCGCCAGCGCGCGCTCGACCAGCAGTTCGGTTTCCGGGCGCGGGACGAGCGTGGCCGGCGAGACCGAGAGGTCGAGCGACCAGAATTCGCGCCGGCCGGTGAGATAGGCGATCGGCTCGCCGTGACGGCGGCGCGCGATCAGCTCATCAATCTCGGTCGCTTGCTCGGCAGTGAGTGGCTGGCGATCGCGGGTCAGTAATTCGGAACGGCGCAAGCCGCAGACATGCATGACCAGCAGCTCGGCGTCCAGGCGCGCGCTCGGCGAGCATGAGGACAGGGTTTGCATCGCGCGGGTCAGCGCGGCGGCGACGGTGGACGGCACGGCGGTTGTCAGGAACCCAAGGCCGCCAACTGTTCGGCCTTGTCCTCGGCGGTGAGCGGATCGATCAGGTCGTCGAGATCGCCGGCCAGGACCTGATCGAGCTTGTAGAGACTCAGGTTGATGCGGTGATCGGTGACGCGCGCCTGCGCGAAATTGTAGGTGCGGATGCGCTCGGAGCGATCGCCGCTGCCGATCAGGCCCTTGCGCGTCGCCGCCTCCTGGTCGCGCTGCTTGCGGCGTTCGGCCTCGAGCAGGCGCGCGCTCAGCACCGACAGGGCGCGCGCACGGTTTTTGTGCTGCGAGCGCTCGTCCTGGCACTCGACCACGATGCCGCTCGGCAGATGGGTGATGCGGATCGCCGAATCGGTCTTGTTGACGTGCTGGCCGCCCGCGCCGGAAGAACGGAAGGTGTCGATCTTGAGATCGGCCGGATTGAGCGCGATGGCGTCGATCTCCTCGGCCTCGGGCAGCACCGCCACCGTGCAGGCCGAGGTGTGCACCCGCCCCTGCGCCTCGGTCTCGGGCACGCGCTGCACGCGATGGCCGCCGGATTCGTACTTGAGCCGCGAATACGCCCCCTGGCCGGCGATGCGCGCGATGACTTCCTTGTAGCCGCCGTGCTCGCCGGGACTGGAGCTCATGACCTCCACGCCCCAGCCGCGCTTGACGGCATAGGCGCTGTACATGCGAAACAGATCGCCGGCGAACAACGCCGCCTCGTCACCGCCGGTGCCGGCACGGACTTCGAGAAATATATTGCGGTTGTCGTTCGGGTCTTTCGGCAGCAGCAGGCGTTGGAGCGCCGCTTCGAGCGCGTCCATATGGGCCGTGAGTTGCGCGATCTCCTCCTCGGCCATGGCATGCAGGCTCTTGTCCGGCTCGTCGCGCAGGGCGCGCGCCGCGGCCAGCTCCTCGCCGGCGCGCCGGTAGTCGCGATACAAATTCACCACCGGCAGGATCTCGGCGTATTCCTGGGAGAGTTTGCGGAATTTATTCTGCTCGCCGATCACGCCCGGATCGGAGAGCAGCCGCGAGATTTCCTCCAGGCGCACGTCGAGGCCATCCAGCTTGGCCTGGATCGAGGGCTTCATCGGAGTTAATTGTCGTCGTTGAGATTGAACAGCTTGCGCGCCGCGTCGAGCAGCGCGGCGTTGCCGTCGTGGTCGGCCTGGCGCAGCACCGCGCTCGGTGCGTGCGTGAACTTGTTGGTGAGCGCGCGCGCCAGCTCCTCGAGCACCTTCTGCGGGTCTTCGCCGGCGGCCAGGCGCTGCTGGGCGCGCTTCAGCTCGATATTGCCGAGCATGGTCGTGGATTCGCGCAGCGCACGGATGGTCGGAACCGAATCGAGCGACTTGATCCAGCGCATGAAATCCACGACCTGCAGGTCGATGATCTTCTCGGCCTCCTTGGCGGCCTCGATGCGCGATTCCATGTTTTCCTGGACGATGTCCTTGAGATCGTCGACCGTGTAGAGATACACGTCGTCCAATTCGCCGACCTCGGCCTCGATGTCGCGCGGCACGGCGATGTCGACCATGAAAATCGGGCGATGCCTGCGGATTTTGAGGGCGCGTTCGACCGCGCCCTTGCCGAGGATCGGCAACTGGCTGGCGGTCGAGGAGATGATGATGTCGGCCTCGCTCAGGCGCTCCGGCAGTTCCATCAGCGAAATCGCCTCGGCCTGGTGCTGGTCGGCGAGCAGGCGGGCGCGCTCGACGGTGCGGTTGGCGACGATCATGTCGCGCACGCCCTGTTCCTTGAGGTGGCGCGCCACGAGTTCGATCATCTCGCCGGCGCCGATCAGCAACACCTTTTGTTCGGCCAGCCGGTTGAAGATGCGCTTGGCGAGACTGACCGCGGCGAACGCCACCGACACGGCGCTGGCGCCGATGGCGGTGTCGGTGCGCACCTGTTTGGCGACCGAGAAGGTCTGCTGGAACAGGCGATTGAGAATCTTGCCGGTCGCGCCGTGCTTGTGGGCGGTGGCGAACGCCTCCTTCATCTGACCGAGAATCTGCGGCTCGCCCAGCACCATCGAATCCAGGCCGGAGGCCACGCGGAAGGCGTGCTTGACCGCGTCCTGGTCGGGATGCAGATACAGGTGCGGTTCGAGCGCGCGGGCATCGAGGCGATGGTAATCGCAAAACCATCTGACCGTTTGCTCGCTGTCGTGGTCGGCGAGCCCGCAATACACCTCGGTGCGATTACAGGTCGAAAGGATGATCGCCTCGCCGGCCGCGCCGTGGGCGGTGATGTCGTGCAGCGCCTCGGGCAGACGCTGCGGCGCGAACGCCGCCTGCTCGCGGATGGCGAGCGGCGCGGTCTTGTGATTGATGCCGAAGGCGAGGAGATGCATGGGGCGCTAGGCGGAGATCGATCTGGCCAGGGGATTCTGAACCAACAGCCCGAGGTGTCAAGTTCCGGGCGTGTCGCCCGGCGCCCGGCGCAGGGCCGGCAGGCCTTGAATGAGCACCCACAGCGCCGGCGCGGCGACCAGCACCGCGCCCAGGACCAGCAGCCAATGCTGCTGTTGCCACCACAGCTGGAGTTGCAGGACCAGTGCCCACAGGCCGAGCGCCAGCACCGTCAGCAACGGCCCGAGCACCAGTGCGCGCGGCCGTTGCAGCCGGGTAAGGAGCATGACGATCATCAGCAGGCCGAGCGCCGCGAGCAGGTGGTTGGCCAACCCGAACACCGGCCAGAAACCGTTGGCCGCGGACAACGGCTGGCCGCCGGAAATGTCCGCGAGCGCAAGCAGCGCGGCCAGCGCGGTCGCCGCCAGCAGCGGCCGATGGCCGTGCTTCAGACGTTCGAGTTGGTAGGTCTCGCCGAGTTCGCGCAGCAGGTTGCGTTGCAGACGAATGCCGGCGTCGAGCGTGGTGACACACAGATTCAATACCAGCAGCGCGAAGAACGCGCGCGCGGCGTTGGCGTCGATGCCCAGGCCGCGGGCCAGGGTCACCCAGCGCTCGACCACGAACGCCGTGACCTGACTGAGGTTTTGCAGCCCGCCCCAATCGGCGTAGGCGCGCGTCCAGTCGTCATGCCCGCCGAAACCGGCGCCGCAGGCGATCACGACCGCGACCGCCGCCAACCCTTCGCCGAGCGCGCCGCCGTAACCGATATAGCGCGCGTCGGTTTCGGCGGCGAGCTGACGGGCGGTGATGCCTTGCGCCACCAGCAGATGGAAACCGGCGATCGCGCCCGAGACCAGGGTCACGAACACCCACGGCAACACCCCGGGCGCCTCTTTCGGCGCGGCGAACTGCGGCGCCTGCATCGGCGGTTGCACCCAGAGGATGGCGGCGAACACGATCGTGAGACCGATGGCGAGCAACATGGCGGTGAGGAATCCGTAAGGGCGCGCCAGGCGCGCGAGCGGCAGGCGCGCGCTCACGACCACGAACGCCAGCACCAGCACCACCCACAATGCGATGTTGCTGACGGTGAGCAGCGTGGCGCCGCCCAGGTCGAGCGTGACAGCGCCGCCCAGGGCGAGCGGCAGTTTCCGGAACAGCCACAGAACGGCGGCCACCGCCAGCAGCGCGACCGCCGAGCCGATCGCGATCTCGGCCCCCCGGCCGCGCGCCAGCACCCAGCCGAGCGCCAGCACGATCGCGATCTGCGCCCAGAACGCCAGCACCACATGCGGATAAAGGTCGAGCAACTGCGCGGCGAGCAGCGCCAACAACGCGCTCAACAGCAACAACACCGCGAACGTGACGATTAGCACCGCGGCGCGCGCGCCGCTCCCGAGCCAAAGGCCTGCGAGCCCGGCCGGGCTCGCGCCGCGCTGCCGGAAACCCAGCCACAGGCCGCCCAACCCGTAGGTGCCGGCGGCGATGACGCTCGCGACCACCGCCCACAAAAACGCCGGCACCCAGCCCCAGACCAACGCCACGGCCGCGCCCGTCACGGTGGTACCGGCGGTGAGCATGGCCAGGTGATGACCGAACAGGACGTGGCGATTGACGGGGGCCGGCGGCTGCCCGGCGGCAACCGGCGGCGGGCTCTGGTTGCGATCGAGGCGAAAAACGCCGGCGGCCAGAAACTTAGCGTAGAAGCGATAGCCTAAGACGAACACCGTTACCGCGATGATGAGCAATATTGCCGAATTTATCATGGGTCGTCGCGCAGCCCGGTTGAGGTCTGTATACTAAACTATATCAGTATGGGCGTGTGCCGCGGCCGGCATGCGGACATCCTTCCAACATATATATAGAACAGTTATGCCGCCGCAACGGATGCGGTGATACCTATGCCGACGATCGCACGCCTTATCGCATTGCTCCTGGCCGGCCTGCTGCTGGCCGCCTGCGCCGCCGCGCCGCCGCGCGCGCCATCCGAGGCGCCGGTCCCGGTGCAAAGCACCCCGTCTAAACCGGCGCCGCCGCCGGCCGCGCTCACCTCGCAGTTGCTCTACGATCTGCTGCTCGGCGAAATCGCCGGCCAGCGCGGCCGGCTCGAGGTCGCGGTCGCGAGCCTCAAACGCGCCGCGCTCGCCAGCCGCGACCCGCGCCTGGCGCAACGCGCCACCCAGGTGGCGCTCTACGCCAAGCGCCCCGACGAGGCGATCGACAGCGCCCGGCTGTGGGTCGAATTGCAACCCGACGATCTCGAGGCGCGCGAGGCGCTGAGCGTGGCGCTGCTGGAGCACGGCCAACTGGTCGAGGCCCAGGCGCAGATGGAACAGATCCTGGCGCTCACCGCCGGCGGCGACAATCTCGGCCAGGCGTATTTGCGGCTGGCGGCGCTGCTCGGCAAGCAAACCCTGCGCGCCGCGGCGCTCGACGTCATGCGCGCGCTGGTGGCGCTGCACCCGCAGTTGCAAGAGGCGCAGTTCGCGCTCGCCCACATCGCGGTGCGCGCCGGCGAGCTGGACACCGCGGCGGCGGCGATCGACCAGGCGCTGCGGCTGGCGCCCAGCTGGGAAGACGCGGCGCTGTTCAAGATCCGCATCCTCGGCTCGCAAAAGGAAACCGCCCAGGCCGAGGCGTTTTACGAAAAATTCCTGGGCGAGTACCCGCAGGCCAAGACGCTGCGCATGAATTACGCGCGTCACCTGGTCGACACCAAGCAATGGGAGCGCGCCCGCGAGCAGTTCAAGCGCGTGGTCGCCGACAACCCCAGGGACGCGGACGCCGTCTACGCGGTCGGCCTGCTGGCCCTGCAATCCGAGGTCTACGACGAGGCCGAGAAGTATCTCAGGCAGAATCTGGAGTTGCAGCCGGAAAACGATCAGGCGCGCCTGTACCTCGGCCATCTCGCCGAACGCCGCAAGCAATACGACGAGGCGCGCCGCCGGTACGATCAGATCGACAGCGGCGGGTTCTTTTTCGAAGCGCAGGTGCGCATCGGCCTGCTGATCGCCAGGCAGGGCGACTTGGCCGGCGCGCGCGCCCATCTCGCCGGTCTCGACCCGGAATCGGAGAACCAGCACATTCAACTGATTCTGGCCGAGGATCAGATGCTGCGCGACGCCAAGCAATATAACGAGGCCTTCGCGGTGCTGACCAAGGGGCTGCGCCGGTTCCCCGACAACACCGATCTGCTGTACGGGCGCGCGCTGGTCGCCGAACGGCTCGACCGAATCGACGCCCATGAGGCCGACCTGCGCAAAATCCTCAAGACCGATCCCAAAAACGCCAATGCCTTGAACGCCCTGGGCTATACGCTCGCCGACCGCACCACGCGCTATCGGGAGGCGTTCGAACTCATCGAGCAGGCGTTGGCGATCAAACCGGACGACCCGTACATCATGGACAGCATGGGTTGGGTGCAGTACCGGTTGGGCAATCTAGCCGAGGCCAGGAAATACCTGAAGTCCGCCTTGGACAAGCGCGACGACGCCGAGATCGCGGCGCATCTCGGCGAGGTCTTGTGGATGTTGGGTGACAAGGCCGGCGCCGAGTCGGTGTGGAAGCGCGCCCTCCAGGACACGCCCGACAACGAGTCGCTGCAGGGCGTCATCAAAAAATTCAAACCGTGAAGGCCGTGTTGACCGTGCTCGCGGCCGTGTCGCTGGCCGGCTGCGCGGTCGCGCCGCGCGTGGAATACCCGGCGTTGTCCTGGCCGGAGCGCGCCGCGCAGTTGAGCGCGCTTCAGGACTGGGAGTTGCGCGGGCGCGTCGCCGTGCAGACCGACGACAACCGCGGCGGTCAGGCGGCGCTGCACTGGCGGCACGAGACCGAGCGTCACACCCTCACGTTGCGCGGCCCGTTGGGCGGCGGCCTGCTGCGCTTGCAGCAGGACCGCCACGGCGCGCGCCTCCAGGACGCCGAGCGCCGCGACTACCGCGCCGCCAGCGCCGAGGAGGCGCTGTTCGCCGCCACCGGCTGGCGCATGCCGTTGAGCGGCCTCGAATACTGGATTCGCGGCCTGCCGGCGCCGGGCGAGGTCGCGCGCCAGGAATGGGACGAACTCGGCCGCCTGGCGCACCTCCGGCAATTCGGCTGGGACGTGCATTTCCTGGATTACTCGCCGAGCGGCCGCTACGAATTGCCGAGCCGGCTCGACGTGACCCTGCCGGCGCTCGAACACCAGGCGCGCGCCGAGGCGCGGATCGTGATTGACGAGTGGGTGCTTAACTAACCATCGCCACCGGCGATGGCATGTATTTCACCCGATCCAAAATCAGTCATACAATCCCCCCATGGACGATCGGCAACTGCTCCGTTACAGCCGCCAGATTCTGCTGCCCCAGATCGACATCGCCGGGCAGGAAAAGCTGCTCGCCTCGCGGGTGCTGATCATCGGCCTCGGCGGTCTCGGCTCGCCGGCGGCCATGTACCTGGCGGCGAGCGGCGTCGGGCGGCTGGCGATCGTCGACCACGATAAGGTCGAGCTCACCAATCTCCAACGCCAGATCGTGCACACCACGCCGGCGATCGGCGAGGACAAGACCGCCTCGGCGGCGCGCCAGCTCACGGCGCTCAACCCCGAGATTGAAATTACCGCCATCAACCGCAAGCTCGACGAGGCGGAATTGCTGGCGCAGGTGCGCGCCGCCCAGGTGGTGGTCGACGCCAGCGACAACTTCGCCACGCGCTTTGCCATCAACCGCGCCTGCGTCGCGGCCAGGCGGCCGCTGGTGTCGGGCGCGGTCGTGCGCTTCGAGGGCCAGGTGGCGGTGTTCCGCCCCGACCTGCCGGACGGCCCGTGTTACCGCTGCCTGTACGCCGACACCCACGCGCCGGACGAAGCCTGCGCCGAGTTCGGCGTGCTCGCCCCGGCGGCCGGCGTCATCGGCAGCATTCAGGCGACCGAAACCCTCAAGGTGCTGCTCGACATCGGCCAGACACTCGCCGGGCGGCTGCTGGTTCTGGACCTGCTCAACATGGAATGGCGCACGCTCAAGCTGCGCAAGGACCCGGCCTGCCCGGTGTGCACCGCGCCGTAGGCGCGGCCTGTCCCTTACGAAATGGAAATGGCGCTATACTGATTCGTAGCGGCGCGATTCATCGCGTCCCATTCACCACCGGCAACCGATACTAAGGAGGAACCGTCATGGCCGTCGGCTCATTCATCTTGCTCGGCATCATCGTTGCGGTCGTGCTGTACTTCGTGATGATCTACAACAACCTGGTGCGGCTCAAGCACAACGTCTCGCAGGCCTGGGCGAACATCGACGTGCTGCTGAAACAGCGCCACGACGAGCTGCCCAAGCTGGTCGAGACCTGCAAGCAGTACATGGGCTACGAAAAGGACGTGCTCCAGAAGGTCACCGAGGCGCGCGCCGCGGTGAGCAAAGCCCAGGCGAGCGGCGACGTCGGCGCGCTCGGCAAGGCCGAGACCCAGATGCGCCTCGGGCTCGCCAGCCTGTTCGCGGTCGCCGAGAATTATCCGGAGCTGCGCGCCAACGAGAGCTTCCAGCACCTGCAAGCGCGCATCACCCAGCTCGAGGCCCAGATCGCCGACCGGCGCGAGTTCTACAACGACTCGGTCAACGCCAACAACGTGCGCATCGAGCAATTCCCGGACGGCATCGTCGCCAACCTCTTCAAGTTCGGCCCGCGCGAACTGCTCACCTTCGACGGCAGCGAACTCAAGGACGTCGACGTCAAGGCGCTGTTCAATGGCTAGGGAAGCCCTGAATAATTCCCAGCCTATTATTTTCCGCCGCAAAGGCGGCCGCTCCTGCGCATCCTGCGCCCGCGGCATTGGTACATCCCTGTACGGCACAGAGAACGCAAAGGTTTTTTCGATAAAAACTCATGGGAACCTCTACAAATCGTTTCTCATGTAGGTTGGGTCAAGCCGCGCTAGCGCGCGGACCCAACAAAACCATATTGTTCGGCGGGTTTCGCTTCGCTCAACCCACCCTACATTTGAATTATTAGACGTTCCCTCATGTTTTTCTTGGCGTCCTTTGCGTCTTTGCGGCAAATGATAGTTAATCTGGTTCACTAAGAATGGCCGCTGACCCCGGCTGGCTTATTGACTTGGCCCGATCCGTCAAGGGCGAGGATGCCGGCGACATCGCCATCGCGATCGGCCTGCTCACGGTCGGCGCGGCGGTCGCCGGCTGGCGGGCGCATCGCTTCCTCAACAATGCCCGCGTCGTCGAGGACATACCGACCTCCACGGCACGCTCTGCTCACCAAGGCTACGTGGAACTGGAAGGCGTCGGCCGGCCCGTGGACGGCGCGCCGCTGGTCGCGCCGCTCTCCGGCCTGCCCTGCCTGTGGTACCGCTACAAGGTCGAGGAACAGGTCACCGTCCACGACCACCGCGGCCGCTCGCAAACTCATTGGCGCACCGTCGACCAAGGCGAGAGCCACGAGACCTTCTGGCTGGAAGACGACACCGGCCGCGTGCTGATCGACCCGGACGGCGCCGAGGTCACGCCCAAGCACAAGGACGAGTGGCGCTCGCTTTCCGGTTTGGCGGGCGCTTCCCTGCTGCCCTCCGGTATTTCCCAGTTCATGCTCGGCCGCGCCAGCGCCAACCCGCACCGCTTCACCGAGGAGCGCATCCTTAATGGCGATCCACTATATGCCCTCGGCCTGCTCAAAAACCTCGGCAGCCATCACAACGCCCCGACGGTCGAGGACGACACGCGCGAACTGCTGAAACAATGGAAAACCGATCAGGAACACCTCAAGACGCGCTTCGATCTCGACAAGGACGGCAAGATCGACCAGAAGGAATGGCTGCTGGCCCGCGCCCAGGCGCGCCGCGAGGCCTTGGCGACGCGCAAGAACAAGCCGGAACTCTCCGAGGGTATCAATATCCTCACTACGTCCGGCGACCGGCGGCGGCCGTATCTGCTGTCGTCGTTCCGACAATCGGAACTGGTGAGGCGCTACCGGTGGTGGATGATCCTGTACGGCCTCGGCTTCTTCGCCGCCGGCAGCGTGGCGTTGTGGCTGTTTAATGCTCGATTTGGGTGATGGTGGCGGGTCGGTGTCCGCGGTCGGCGGCAACCTCAGGCAGGTTCGCACGCCCTCGGGCTTAGTCTGACCCTACGAGCCGCTGCTGATACAATTTAATACAAGAAGCCGATAACAACCGAGGAGTGCCAGGCAGCTGGACCGCGTGCGGGCAAGACAATGACAGCCATGTTAATCGCGCAGTTGGAGATCGAAACGGATACGGCAACCGTGCCGGCATCCGCCAACCTGCGCTGCGCGGGGGCGTGGACCGCGCAGGGAATCGCTCCGGTCGAACAGCGCCTGACCGCGCTTTCTTTCCCCTCCGCAAGCAAGTTGGTGATCGACGTGTCGGCGATATCCGCGCTGGATACCGCGGGGGCGTGGTTGCTGCACCGCACCCTCCGTGCACTGGAGCAGCGCGGCGTCAAGGTCCGGATCAGCGGAATGCGGCCCGAGTTCGACGCCTTGCTGCAGTTGATCGCCGCGCGCGCCGGGACAACGGAACATGCCGCGCCGGTCAAAATCGGCCTGCTGGCAAGCATCGGGCAGCAGACCTGGCGCAGCCTGCTCGGCTTCTCCGGCATGCTCGCGTTTGTCGGGGAAAGCGCGATTGCTCTGCTGCGTTCGCTCGCCCAGCCGCGCCGTATTCGGTGGCGACCGATCCTCCACAATCTGCAAACCGCCGGGTTCGAGGCGCTGCCGATCACCGGCCTGCTGTCGTTTTTGATGGGGGTGGTGATCGCCTATCAAGGCGCCGATCAGTTGCAGCGCTTCGGCGCCAATATTTTCATCGCCGATCTGGTGGGGCTGGCGATGCTGCGCGAACTGTCCCCGCTGTTGACGGCCATTATTGTCGCGGGACGTTCCGGCTCCGCCTACACGGCGCAAATCGGCACCATGAAGATCAACGAGGAGATCGACGCGCTGCGCACCATCGGCGTCGGCCCGCAAGAGCTGCTGGTGCTGCCCAAAATTCTGGCGTTGATCATCGCGTTACCGCTGCTGACAGTGTATGCCGATGTGGCCGGCGTGCTGGGCGGCATGATCATGGCGAGTTCCAAGCTGGGCGTCAGCTTCGATGTTTTTCTCGACCGTCTCGATGATGCGATCAGCCTGTCCTCCTTCCTGACCGGCGTTGGCAAGGCACCGGTTTTTGCCGCGATCATCGCACTGGTGGGATGTTTCCAGGGATTCCAGGCCAGCGGCAGCGCTGACAGCGTCGGCCGGCAGACGACGGTAAGCGTGGTGCAGTCGATCTTTCTGGTAATTGTGGCCGACGCGCTGTTTTCCATTGTTTTCAACTGGCTCAACCTGTGAGCGCCGCGATGGCACCGCCGCAGGAGCCCGGCGCCGTAGTCGATATCCGCGCACTGCACACGCGCTTCGGCAAGGCCGTGGTGCACGAAAACGTCAGCCTGGCGGTGCGACCGGGCGAGATTTTTTCGCTGGTAGGCGGCAGCGGTTGCGGAAAGTCCACGCTGCTGCGCGCCATCATCATGCTGCTGCGGCCGGTATCGGGTTCGATCCGGGTGTTCGGCCAGGAAGTGATCGGTCTGAGCGACGAGAAGGCGCTGCCGCTACGTCGCCGCTGGGGGGTGATGTTCGAGCGCGGCGCGCTCTTCAGTTCGCTGACGGTGGCGGAGAATGTCGGCATGGTGTTGCATGAGCACACGCGGATCAGCGCACCGCTGATCGACGAGATCGTCGCGATCAAAATCGCCCTGACCGGCTTACCCGCCGACGCCGGGGCCAAGTACCCGAACGAACTGAGCGGCGGGATGCGCAAGCGCGCGGCGCTGGCGCGCGCCATCGCGCTCGACCCGGAACTGCTGTTTCTCGACGAGCCGACTGCGGGACTCGACCCACTCAGCGCCAGCGGCATCGACGAGCTGGTGAAAAGTTTGCGCGACGTGCTCGGTCTGACCATAATGATGGTGACACACGACCTCGATCTGCTCTGGCGGACGGCCGACCGGGTCGCCGTGCTGGACAAGGGGAATATCTTGGGCATCGGCAGCATGACAGAGCTTTCCCACCTGGATCATCCGCTGGTCCACGAATATTTCTATGGGCCGCGCGGACGCGCCGCACGCGAGCAGGCATGGAAGAAAAAGTAAATTTTGCCGTGGTCGGGGTGTTCGTGCTGCTGTTGGGCGCGGCATTCATTGGCGGGGTGCTGTGGCTGAGCAGCGGCAAGTCCTACCGCACGTCCTATGACATCTATCAGACCTACATGACGGAATCGGTCGCGGGACTGAATCTGAACGCGCCGGTGCGCTACCGGGGCGTGGAGGTAGGCCGGGTGCAAAAAATCGCCCTGGCGCCCGGCAACGTCGAGCAGGTGCAGGTGACGCTCGCCATCAAGACCGGCACGCCGATCAAGACCGATACCGTGGCGATACTCTCGACCCAGGGCCTGACCGGCATCGCATTCGTCGACCTGCGGGGCGGCAGTCGCGATTCGCCCGCGCTGCATGCACAGGCCGATGAGCGCTACCCGGTGATCAACTCCGGGCCTTCGCTGATGGTGCGGCTCGATGCCAGCCTGATCGACGTGGCGCACACCTTCAAGAACGCCGC
>JACREH010000026.1 GCA_016218345.1 Gammaproteobacteria bacterium
CCGCCGGTCTGGGGGCGTTGGCCATCGGCGTACTGTTCTGGTACGGCCGCCTGCCCTCGCCATCGGCTCCGGCGGTCAGCGCCGAGCGGCGCGCCCCCGAGGCCGCGTTGCTGGCCGGTCCCGCGGTGACGACGCTTGCCGCCGGCGAGCGCGCCGCTCAGGGTATTGCCGCCCCGGTGGCACTCGATGCATTGCTGCAACAGCACGCCGCCGGCACCGATACCGACAGCGCGCTCCAGCGGCTGTTCGCGCATTGGAAGATCGCCCAGCCGGGACTGACCGGCGCCAATGCCTGCGCCCGCGCCCTCCAGGCCGGGCTGCGCTGTTCGTATCGCAGCGGTACCTGGAACAATCTGCGCGGGTTCAACCGGCCGGCGATCGTCGAGCTGATCGACGCTCGTGGGCATTCGCATCATGTGCTGATCGTGGGGCTCGGCGCAACCGGCGTCACCCTCGAGTTCGCCGGCCAGCGCCACGAGATTGCCCTCGGCGAAATCGACCGCCTGTGGTTCGGCGAATACATGCTGTTGTGGCGCGCGCAGTTGCTGACCCAGGGAGTCCTCAGGCAAGGCGCGCAAGGGCCGGCGGTCGCGGCGCTGCGTGCCGCGCTGTCCGCCTATCGGGACGAGCCGGGTGCGGCACCGGTCGGCGACCGCTTCGACGCCGCGCTGGAGTCGCGGGTGAAGGAATTTCAGCGCGCCCACCGGCTGACGCCGGATGGCGTAGTCGGCGAGCTCACCGCCTTGTACCTGAGCAGCTACGAGCGCGATGCCTCGCTGCCGCGGCTGGTGAGTGCGGAGGCGCGCCGCTGATGTCGTACATACTCGACGCCTTGAAAAAATCCGAACGCGAGCGCGCGGTCGGGGCCGATCAACGCCTGCCGGAAAAGCCCGCCGTGACGGCCGGAGTAGCCCTGCCCGGCCGGCTGTGGCCGCTGGCGCTCGCCTCCGGGTTGGTGGCCGGCGCGCTGGTCGCGGTGATCATGATCTGGCGCGGCGCGGCCCACGAATCGCCGGGCGAGCCGGCCCGCCGCCCACCGCTGGCCGCCGACAGCGCCACGCTGCCGCTGGCGTCGGTCGCCGAGTTGCCGCCGGTGCGCGAGGCGCAAACGCCCGCCGCCACGACCCAGCGCGCGGTTTCGCCGCCGCCGATCGCCGCGCCGACTCAAGCCGGGAGTCCGGCCGTCGCGGCAGCGGAGGCGCCGTTCCTGCGCCAGCTGGCGCCGGAGTTGCAGCGCCAATTACCGGAACTGGCGGTGACCATCCATGTGTATTCGCCGGAGGAGTCACAGCGCATCCTGTTCATCAACAACCGCGAATATCGCCGCGGCGATCAGGTCCAGGAAGGGCTGCGGGTCGAGGAGATCGTGCCGGACGGCGCGGTGCTGAGCTTCCGCGGCGAACGCTTCAAGCTGCGGCGGCCGTTTTAGCGGCCGGTGAGCGCCGTGTTAAGACAACGCACCGTTGGCCATCGTGTTCGCGTCCCGCGCGGGTTAGCACGGAAGTAGACGCAGCGTTAATCCATGGAAAGCAGTTTGACAGTTACCGCCATTGCGGCACTTTTTGGAGTCATGGTTGTCGGCGCGTCGATTCCGAGCGTCAGTGTATTGGCGGTATCCGCCAGATCGGCCGCTTTCGGATTCGCCCACGGGGTCCTTACATCCCTGGGTATCGTGGTTGGCGACCTGATATTCATTCTAACGGCCATTTACGGATTATCGGTTCTTGCCGGCCTGCTGGGCAGTCAGTTTGTGCTGATAAAATACCTTGGAGCCGCTTATCTTATCGGGCTGGGAGTACTGCTGTGGCGGTCGAAGGCAAAGGCCGAGGCGGTTGCGACGAAGCGCGAGTCGTCGTTGCTGGCGAGTTTCCTGACCGGGCTACTTATTACACTAGGCGATCAGAAAGCCATCCTGTTTTATCTCGGCTTTCTTCCGGCATTCGTGGATTTGTCGACGCTGTCGTTTTTGGACGCCGGCATTATTGTCGGTAGCGCTGCGATAGCGGTCGGCGGACCAAAGCTTGCCTACGCCTTCCTGGCCGGACGCGCCATGTCGATCCTTGAAAGCCCCAGGATAACAACGGCGTTAAACATCGTCGCGGGCGGTGTACTGGTGGGCGTCGGCGTGGTGTTGATGGCACAGGCGTAACAAGCGCGGAGTGTGCGCGCTGGAATGAAGTCGGGGTTGGCGCGGGCGGGGTTCAGCCGGATGGTTTCAGCGGCTTGATTGGGCGGGCACCTTCCAGCAGTTCGGCGCGCTCCTTGGCGTTCAGCACCAACTCCGGCAAATCGAACGACTTCTCGAACAAAAAGCCGCAGCCGCAACGCGGGGTTTCGGGCGGGTGCATGGCTGAACAATACGGACATTGATTTGAGCCGGCAGACTTGCTTGCCTTAACCGCCTGAACGATCTTCTCGGCCTTGGCGGCTTGCGCGCTGCGAAACACCGCGCTCGGGCGGTCGCTGATGAAAGGCTCGGGCGGTGCGATCTCCTGCGTCGGCGGCGATGGTGCCGGGCCGGACGGCGCGCGGGTCAGAACCTGAGTATTCACGGCATGCTGGCTACGTTTATTGCGCTGGGTCTTGGCGGTACGCGTGTGATGGGCGCGCATTTGCGGGCGCGTGTCGGCCGGGACCGCCGGTTTTTTCGGGCTTGCCGGCGTATCGGCATGGGTCGTAGCCTCCGGCTTCGGGGGTTTGGCCGTGACCGGCGCGGCGGGGTTCGTCATCCGCGCCGTTTCATCCGGAGGCGGCGTGATACCGGCTCCGACCACGCCATGGCGTGTCGCCATTTCCGTGGCGCGCGATCTGACGGCCTTGGCGGCGCGCTCCAATTCTTCTTCCGGCGACAAGCCGGGGGATAACGCTGTGACGGGAGCGACCGGATCGGCGGCTTTGGAAATCGAAACGCTGACGGTGTTATTCGGCGACGGCCGATGGTCGCCGGCGCGCTTCGTCGCCGGCGGCGCCGGCAGCAACAGCGGAACGGCCTTCGCCACCGGTTCGGGGACAACGTTGCGCTTGCTGCCCATCAGGATCTCTTCCAGCTTGGCGGTATAGGCGTTGACGTCGTGGGTATTCGCCGGCGGCGGATCCGCAACGACCGGCGGTTCCGGCGGGACGGCCGGTGCGAGGACGACCGGAGAGGCTGCGACCCGGGGTTTGGCGGCGGCCTTGGCGGTAGCCACGACCGGGGTCGGCTCCAGCGGTTTCTGTTCCGGGGATTTGTGGGCGTGCGGTTTGAGCACGTGTACCTTGCGGAAGCCGGTTTTAACGGCCTCGATGGTCGCCAGTATTTCAGCGGTCCGCAGTTTCTGCTGATTCAGTTCGGCCAGCACCGCGTCGCGGGTGGCGATCGCCTTTTCGACGTCGCTCGACTTGTCGAGATAGAGCGCGGGTTCTTCGAACAACGCGGCCTCGGCCTCGGCAGCCTCGGCCTCGGCGGCCGCGGCCATCGCCTGTTTGGCGCGCGCCGCCCAATACTCCTCGTAAAGCCGCTCCTCTTCGATAAGCGCCTCTAAGCGTGCGGCCGGGTCGACATCCTCGTTGCCGTCGAATGAGAAACCGCAGTCACAACGGGTGATATAGGTGGCGACGGTGGTGGCGCAGCGCGGACAGTCTTTATGATAAATTCCCACGCGTCCTTCCTTAACTCTCTACAGGTCTCGGCTAGGCCATCGGCACGTTGGTAGGCGTGCTCCTCGATTCAGCCGTCGTCATGCTCGCTTGCCGGGCGCGTGCCGCCAGATATTCCTGGTACAGTAGCTCTTCCTCGGCGATGGCCTCCAAGTCTTGCGCCTCGGCTTGCTCGGTGTCGCGGAACGAAAATCCGCAGGCGCAGCGGCGAACGTAGGTGGCGACGGCGGCGGCGCACTGCGGACAGTCTTTGTGATAAATTGCCATGCGTTTCTCCTGGGGTTGTCGTGCGGTGGTCGTAATTACTGCTTCGCTAGGAAGACTATGGCATGCGTGGCCGCCTTCCGTGACCGTTAGCAGACCATGCGACCCAACCGGCAGATGAGTGGCGCGGTACCGGGCGCACCTTTAGTGGCGAGGGTGGTCGAATATTAATCGTAATAAATAACAATGAGTTATATATTATCCTTCCAGTAACTTATAAGATCGCTTTTCCACCCATGCAGATTTCCCTGTCCTTGGTCGGCGCTGGCACCAGGCCCGTCGCGCGTTGGCTGGCACTGCTGGCCGGGGCCGTGCTGCTCGCCGGCCAGCCGGCGAGCGGCGCGCCCACCAGCGGTTTTTTCAGGACCAGCGACGGGGTGCGCCTGCACTATCTAATGGAAGGCCAGGGGCCGACCGTGGTGTTCGTGCCGGGCTGGACCATGCCGGCCGAGATCTGGGCGCCGCAAATCGCGCATTTTGCCGGCCGCTACCGGGTAGTGGCCCTGGACCCGCGCTCCCAGGGGCGATCCGAGATCGCCAAGTCCGGCCATGAGGCCGCCCGGCGCGCCCGGGATATTCATGAATTGCTGGACGCCATCCAGGCCGAGCGTGCGGTGCTGGTCGGCTGGTCGCTCGGGGTGCTGGAGGCGCTTGCCTATGTCGATCAATTCGGCAGCGACCGGCTGAACGCCCTGGTGCTGGTCGATAATTCCATCGGCGAGGAGCCGCCGCCCGCGTCCGACCCGACCTTCCTGACGCGGCTGCGCAAGGATCGGCCGGCCACGGTCGAGCGCTTCGTGCGCAATATGTACAAGACCCCGCAAGCCGAGGCGTATTATCAACGTCTCACCGCCGCCGCGCTCGCCACCCCGCTCGAGGCCAGTATCGCGCTGTTGAGCTATCGCCAGTCGCGCGAGTTCTGGCGGCAAACGGTGCGCCGCGTGCCGGTACCGATCCTGTATGCGGTTACGCCGCGGTTCCAGGAACAGGCGCAGAATTTCAAGAAGCACAAACCGGATGCCTGGATCGAGGTGTTCGAGGGCGCCGGTCACGCGTTGTTCGTCGATCAGGCGGCGCGCTTCAACGTCTTGCTGGATGATTTTATCGCCAGCCAGGCGCCGCCGGCCGCCGTGTCGGCGGAGCAGTGATGGTCGAGCGGTTACCGCAGGCCCGACTGGCGCCGTTGTTTCTGGTGTCGCTCGCCGCGATCGCTTTCGAGATCCTGCTGACGCGCTATTTCGCCATCGCCAACTGGTCGGAATACGGCTACTGGGTGATCTCCATCACCATGGTCGGATTTTCGGTGAGCGGCGTGGTATTGAGCCTGTGCAAGGATTGGTTCGTGCGCCGATCCGGCGGATTGTTGTTCATCACGCCGCTGTTGTTGATGGTCTTCGCCTGTGCCGGTTATTACCTCGTCACCGTCAACCCATTCAATCCTCTGGAATTCCAGAACCGCGATCTGTGGCTCGATCAACTGCTGAATATCTGGAAGTACTACGCGGCGCTGTTTCCGTTCTTTTTTCTGGCCGGTCTGTATGTCGGCCTGTATTTCGTCGCCTTTCAGGAACAGATCCCGCGCAGCTATGCCGCCGATCTGACCGGCGCCGGCGCCGGCGCGCTGCTGATCCTGGCGCTGATGTTCTGGCTGCACCCGTTCGATTTGTTGGCGGCGGTGTTTCCGTTCCTGGTGTTGGCGACGCTGATGCAACTGCCGGATGCCCTGCGGCACCGGCGCGTGCCCGTTTATGCCGCGGCGCTGGCGCTGTTGGCAGCGTGCGAATTGATTACGTTCGGTTTCATTCGCGCCGACTTCAACGAGTACAAGGCGATTTACCCGCCGCTGCATGTCGACGGCAATCGCATCGTCGATGAAATCCGTTCGCCGCGCGGCTATTTTCTGGTGCTCGATAATTTCACCGAGCGCCTCGACATCGATCTATCCAACAATTTTTCGGTGTTGGGCGCGGCCGGCCCGCCGGCCACGTACGGGCTGTATACCGACGGCAACCGAATTACTTCGCTTCCCAAGAAGCTGGATTACGACGTTTCCTATGTCACGGCGGCGCTCGATACCTTTCCGTTCGAGTTGAAACCCGCGCCCCGGAGTCTGCTGATCGGCACGCGCGGCGGTTTCCGCATCCGCGAAGTGTTGGGTCTGGGGGCCGCCAAGGTTACCGCACTCGAGCCCGACCCCAGCGTGTTCCGGCTTATCCAGGACGGTGCGGAACCGGCGCTGCGCGATCCGCGCGTGACGCTGACTCGCGATTCCCCGGCGCTGCTCGCCACCTGGGCGGCCGGCGGCTACGACATCGTCGATATCGCCTCGGATTTTCTCAGCCAGGCCGACGCCAACAAATTCGCCTTCACCCGCGAGGCGGTGCGGGCGTATCTGCACGTGCTGAAAGACGACGGCGTGGCGTCGATCCAGGTATCGATGCGCGAATTCACCGTCTACACCGTCAAGATGCTCGAGACCGTGCGCCAGGCGCTGATCGAGCACGGTGTCCGCGATCCGGCGCGGCACGTGATCGTGTATCGCTCCAGCTGGAACGCCCGCATCCTGGTTTCCAAGCGGCCGTTCAGCCCCGAGCAGGTCCAGACCCTGCGCGAGTTCTGCGAGCGGCGCTCGTTCGACACCTCGTATTATCCCGGCATCGACCCGGCTAGGGTGGCGGTGTGGAACGACCTGCCGCTGGTGTCGTTCGAACACGAGACGATCCTGTCCGGTACCGACCGCGCCAATGACGCACTGAGCGACGAGGCGTTGCGAATCTTTGCCGAGGACAATCTCGAATTCGTCAACGGGCATTTCTTCAATCTCGCCCCCTCGACATATGACCGGCCGTTCTTCTATTCGGTGTTGCATCTCTCGCAGCTCGGCGGCATTCTCAAAAAGATCGCGCTGATCCCGCGCGAGGAGATCGGTTATCTCATCAATCTGGCGGTCTTGGCACAGGCGCTGGTGCTGGCGGCGGTGGTGCTCGGCCTGCCGCTGGTCGGCCGACGGGCCGGAAAACCCGGCGCCGGCGTGCTGGTCGAAACGGTGTTTTACTTCGCCGGCCTCGGCCTGGGTTTTCTGTTTCTGGAGATTTACCTGATCGAGAAGGTTTCGTTTTACCTCAACGATCGCACCTACGCCTTCGCCGCGGTATTGTCGGCGATGTTGATGTTCTCCGGGTTCGGGAGTTTTTATGCCGGGCGATACCTGGAACGGCCGCGACGCGGCATTGCCGTGGCGTGCAGCGCGGCGCTGGTCTGGATCGTGCTCGCCTACCTGTTCCTGGACGAGGCCTTGCTCGCCACCCTGGGCCTGTCGTTCGCGCTGAAATGCATGCTGACCGCGCTGATTATCGCGCCGCTGGCGTTCGCGCTGGGCATTCCGTTCCCGCTCGGGTTGTATCAGTTTCGCGGCACGCGCAGCAATTTCCTGCCCTGGGCATGGAGTCTGAACGGCGCGTTCTCGGTGATCTCCACGCCGCTGGCCAACTTGCTCGCGGTGGCGGCCGGCTATAAAATGGTGCTGGTACTCTCGTTGCTGTTGTATGTCATCGTGTTCCTGGCGTTCCCCCCGGCACAGGATTCCAATCAACCCAACCCGCGGTAATTCGGAGTGAGCATGTGTAAGGCAAAGATAGCGATGGGCGTCGCGCTGTGCGCCAGCCTGGCGGCGTCTGCCCAGGCCTACGGCGCGGACCAACCGGCGGCGACGGCCTGGAATTACCAGCGTTATACCGCGGCCATGCAGGAAAGCGGGCGCAAGGTCAATATCGACGAAAAGACCTTCGCCGTGTTGCAGGAGCGCAAAAAATCGGCGCTTAAGAACATCGAGGCGTATCTCCGACAGCGTCTGGGTAGCGCCGATCCGGCCGTGCTCAAGGCGTTCGAGGAGCTACCGCGCGAATATTTCCATCACGATTACAAGAGCAACGTCTCCACGGCATCGCAGGCCTACGAGGAGATCGCCAAGCCCTGGGCCATCGGTTACGGTTCGGCGCTCTCCGACTATCTCGGTCAGGCCTACATGACGCAACTCGCCAAACCGGCGCCGGATAACGTGGTGCTCGAGATCGGCACCGGTAGCGGTTTTCAGATTTCGCTGTTATCGCGCATCGTCAAGAAGGCCTATTCGATCGAAATCATCGAGCCGCTCGGCACCGCGGTCGCCAGGATATTCAAACCGCTCGGCTACACCAATATCGAAACCCGCGTAGGCGACGGTTTCTTCGGTTGGCCGGAGGTCAAGGGCGGGTTCGACATCATCATCGTCACCTGCGCCGCGCAGTACGTGCCGCCGGCGCTGTTCGAGCAGCTCAAACCCGGCGGGCGCCTGGTGATCCCGATCGGCCAGCCGTTCAAGAAGGGCCAGGTGCTGTATCTGTACACCAAGGACGAGAACGGCAAGATCCACTCGCGCAAGGACGTCGGCGTCTATTTCATCCCGATGACCGGCGAGGCGCAGAAGCAGGTTCAATAGCGGTTCGCGGCCCGCCGCCGACCATGGCCACCGATCCCGACGCACGCCGTTCGGCCGTCATCGCCACCTTTGACCGGGTTGCGGCCGGGTACGACGATGAGGCGTTGCGGTTCTTCGCGTTTGCCGCCGACCGCCTGCTGGTGCACCTCAACCCAGCGCCAGGCAATAAAATCCTCGATATCGCCGCCGGCACCGGGGCGGTGACGCTGGCCGCCGCCCAGGCGGTCGGCCCGGGCGGCCGGGTGGCGGCCGTCGACATTTCCCAGGCGATGCTCGCGCGTCTCGAAGCCAAAATGCGGGCGCTGCGTCTCGAAAATATCGACATCCATGTCATGGACGCGGGCGCGCTCGAATTCCGGCGCGGCTATTTCGATCACGCGGTGTGTGCGTTCGGCCTGTTCTTCCTGCCCGATATGGCGGCGGTGCTGCGCGACTGGGTGCGGGTGCTCAAGCCCGGCGGTACGCTGGCGTTCAGCGCCTTCGGCGTGGGAGCGTTTCAGCCGCCGATGAAATTATTCTTCGAGGCGCTGGCGCGCCACGGCATCGGGCCGGAGGGTAACGCCCCGGTTACCGCGGCCCAGCGGTTGTACGATCCGGCGTATTGTCGCGCGTTATTGAGCGATGCCGGATTGACGGAGGTCGCCGTTCATACCGAACAGCTCGGCTATCACCTGAAAGACGGTCGGGAGTGGTGGACGGTGGTGTGGAACAGTGCGCTGCGCGGCTGGGTGGAGCGCCTGCCGGCCGAGGCGCGCGCGGAATTCCAGCGCACCCATGTGGCCGAGGTCGATGCGCTCAAGACCGCGAATGGTTTGTGGCTGAACGTCGAAGCCCACTTCGCCCTGGGACGCAAACCGCCGTCATAACAGCCGGCGGTAATGTTTCAGACGCCAGCTGAACACCCGTCGCTGGTCGCGCCACGGATCGGCCCAGGCGAGACCCGGTTGCACGAGCGCCCGGCAGATCGCCAACAGGCCGTCGACGTCGGCGAGGTGCACGAACTCCGGCGCCTGGCCGCGCGCTGCGCGACAATCCGGCCCGCCCTCGAAGCCTTCGCTATGGTAATTCCCCAGCGGCACCGACAGTCCGATTTGATGCAGGTCAAGGCGTGGCTGGCGCATGTGCAGTATTTTCTGCTTAAGTTGGATGGATGAGAGGAGGTGCGTTATGACACTGCTCAATATTCTGATCTTGGCCGCCTTGTTGGTGACGGTTGCGGCGCTGGCCGGCGGAATTGTTTCCATGGCCCATGGCGGCGAGTACGACCGGCGCCACAGTTATCAGTTCATGTTCGCCCGCGTGGGTTTCCAGGGACTGACGCTGGTGCTGCTCGTTCTCGCGCTGCTGGTCGCATTGCGCTGACCCGGCGGTCACTGTGACCCGGCCCTTTCTGCCGGGGTCGGTTGTTTTTTGTTTTGCGGGCTGATAGGGTTCGCGGCCGCTGCCGGCAAATCTTTCCCCCCCATGCAACCGACGACTACGCCGATCTACGACGTAACCGAGCACGACTTCACCGTAAAAGTACTGGAGGCCAGCGCGCACACGCCGGTGCTGGTGGACTTCTGGGCCGACTGGTGCGGACCGTGCCGGGTGCTCACGCCGATTTTGGAAAAGCTCGTACGGGCCTACGACGGTGGCGTGCTACTGGCCAAGGTCGAGGCCGACGAGAACATGCGCCTGGCCGGGGCCTATCGGTTGCGCGGTTTTCCCACGGTGTTGCTGTTCGTGCGCGGCGTCGAGGTCGGGCGCTTCAGCGGTGCCCGCGCCGAGTCGCAGGTGCGCGGCTTTCTCGACGACCATCTGGCCGTCAGCCGCTGACCTCGGTCAGCCGCGCGGTTTTTCCGCCGGCCGCCACAGGACATCTCCGTGGCCAGCGGCGCGATTGAGGGCGCGCGCCATTACGAACAACAGATCGGAAAGACGATTGAGATAGCGCAGTCCGACCGGCGAGACTGGTTCGCGCTTCGCCAGGCCGTAGGCGCGCCGCTCGGCGCGCCGGCAGACGCTGCGCGCCAGGTGGCAGAGGGCGGCGGCGCGCGTGCCGCCCGGCAGCACGAATTCCTTGAGCGGATCGAGCGCGCTGTTCAGTTCATCGAGCAGCGTCTCGAGCTCGCCGACCTGTTGGTCCTGCATGACCTGACGGCCGGGCACGCTCAGTTCGCCGCCCAGATCGAACAACCGGTGCTGGATGGCGATCAGCGCGCTGCCGATCGAGTCGGGCAGATCCTCGCATAACACCAGTCCGATCGCGCTGTTGAGTTCGTCGACCGCGCCGATCGCCTCGATGCGGGCGTGATCCTTGGCGACGCGCGTGCCATCGCCCAGCCCGGTGCTGCCGTCGTCGCCGGTGCGGGTGTAGATCTTGGACAAACGATGGCCCATCAGCCTTCCCCGAGTAGATAGACGACCGGACTCACGATGGAATAGTCGTGCCCGGCCGGCGCCTTGTCACCGCGAATAGCGTACTCGCAAGCGCGGATCGCGCGCAATGCCCGCGATTCCCCGCGCGCATCCGACGTCACCGCGGTGCGACCCGCAGCGGCCGGCCGTTCACGGCCCGGCGCCGATTTGGTAATGCACTTGCAGGTAGGCCGCGCGCCTGGTGGTGTTGTAACCCTGCGCCAGTTCGTAGTGTCGGTCGAACAGATTTTCGAGGCGCGCGCGCAGCGTCCAGTGATTGTCCAGCCGGTACTGTCCGACCAGGTTGACGAGCGCGTAGCCCGGCAGGCGTTGGTCGCTGAAATCCGAATCCGGCCGGCGGCCGGTGGCGAACAGGTCCAGGCCGGCGCTGATCGGCCCGTCGGCGTAACCGGTTCCGAATGTCAGGCTGTGGGTGGCGCGCCGCGCCAGTTGCCGGCCGGTGTCGCGGTTTTCCGGGTTTTGCGCGCTTGCCTCGAGATTGAACCGCCATGGCCGCCAGTTCAGCGTGTAGCCGAGTTCCAGGCCGCGGATGCGGGCGCGGTCGACGTTCTGATTTTTGCCCGGCAGCGGGCCGCTGAAGCCGTCCGGGTCGACATAGTTGATAAGATTGTCGATGTCGTTCTGGAACGCGCTCGCGCGCACCGCCTGGTCCGGGGTCAGACGCAGGCGCGCGCCGAGCTCGTAACTGCGCGAGGTCTCGGGAGCGAGCGTGGGATTGCCGCCGAAGCCGAAACGGTCGGTGCTGTCGGGGGCGCGGAAGCCGCTGCCCGCGGAGGCCGTCAGGCGCAAGGCCGGCGTGAGTTGCAGGCCGTAGCCGAGATCGCCAGTGTGATGGCCGCCGAAGCTGTCGATGTCGGTGTACCGCCAGGCGGCCAGCAGTTGCTGGTCGCCGAACCGCCATTGGCTTTGCAGAAACACGGCATTGGTCGCGGTATCGACGTTATAGCTGCTGCCGTACGACCGCGCCTCGGTGTGTTCGCGCGCCAGATACAGGCCGGCGCTGAGCAGGTGTTGGCGGCCGAGTTGAAAATCGTTTTGCCAATCGACGACCTTGCGTTCGGTATGCGTGAAATCCAGACTCTGGTTTTGATCGATCTCGTCGCGCAACTGGCTGACCCGCAGCGTTGCCAGCCAGGCAGCGGCCAGCGGCGCCTTGAGGCTCAGGGCGGTGACACTGTTAAAAAAATCCTGGTCGAGCGGTGCGAGCGCGAAATCGTAATACTCGCTGTTGCCGCGGGTTTGCCAATGGTTGACCTCGGCGTCGAGCGCGCCGAGTTTGGTGCCGCCGTAGGCGTTCACGCCGGTGTTGCGATAGCCGCTGTCTTCGCTGCCGCCGACGCGTGCCGGAAACCCGCGGCTGTCGAGACCGGAGGCGTGCACGCCGGCGCGCCAGACGCCGTCGTCATGCGACGCGCCGAACGCCGCCTCGCGTGTGGCGTAACGGCCGGCGCCGGCGCTCGCCTCGGCTTGGGTGCCGGGCGCGGCGCGGCGCGTGAAGATCTGGATCACGCCGCCGATGGCGTCGGAGCCGTACAGTGTCGAGCGCGGTCCGCGCACGACCTCGATGCGCTCGATGTGTTCGGGGTTCAGATTCTGCCAGGATGCCGCGCCGATGGTGCCGGGGTTGAGCTTGACGCCGTCGAGCAGCACCAGCACGTGGTTGCTCTCGGTGCCGCGCAGGAACACCGATGTTGTCTGGCCGGGGCCGCCATTCCGGCCGATGTCGAGACCGGCATGAAAGCGCAGCAACTCGGCCACGTCCTGGGCCTGGCTGGCCGCGATTTCGGCGCGGGTGATGACGGTGACCGCCGCCAGGCTCTCGTCGGCGGTTTGCGCGGTGCGCGTGGCGGTGATGACGATCGGTTCGCGCGCCGCCGCGATAGTGGAAAGGTTGGCCAGAACGACGACCGCAATGGTATTGACAACAGGCTTCAAGGGCATTCTCCCGGCGCACCCGCCGTGCGCATCAACAGTGCAGTGGTTCGCGGAACGCGCGGCGAGGGAGAGGCCGGTGCCTCATGGAGCATGTGACCGCCCGCCGCGGTGATTCCACGTTGTCCAGGCCGGTCTCCGGGCTCACGCGTCGATGCGGCGAATCGCCTTCCCGCGTGCATACACCACGCAGTGGCTGACCGGCGAGAACCGCCGGTCGCAGGATTCGCCGCAACGCGTTTACCGTTGCGGGGGCAGCGTCGGCCTTGTTCGCGAGAACGCACCGACTTCCCGTTTCACCCCGGGATTACGTTCCGCGGGGCACCTGAATCAGCGCGCAATCTAGCGGCTCGCGCCGGCCGCTGTCAAGCCGGGTTTTTAGAAAGAATTAAAGCGGGTGCAGCTGGGGCGAGCCGAGATGGAACCCCTGGGCGTTGTGGATGCCCATGCCCAACAGCGCCTGACAGGTGTCTTCGTTTTCGACGCTTTCGGCGATGGTCGAGATGCCGAACGCCACCGCCAAGTCGTGAATGTGCTCGACGATCTTGCGGTCGGCCTCGTTGTCGAGCATGCCGCGCACGAACGCGCCTTCGATTTTCAGATATTCCGGGCGGAACAGATTCAGAAACTGATAGGTCGAATAGCCGCTGCCGAAGTCGTCGAGCGCCAGCTTGCAGCCGAGCGTGCGCAACTCGCCGATGTCGGCCAGCAAGGCGTCGGTGATGATCACGTTCTCGCGTTCGGTGATCTCGATGGTGATGGCGCGCCCGCCGCGGCAGGCCGGGGCGAGCAGGCCGGTGAGTTGCGCGACGAAGTTGCGGTCGTTGAACGACGATGGATCGAGATTGAGAAACAAGTCGTAACCGATCGGCGCCAGCCGCAGCGATTGCTCGATGATGTGCAGGTCGATCTCGCGGGTCAGCCCCAGTTCCTCGGCGACGCCGATGAATTCGGCGGCCTGGATGGTGTTGTTGTTGATGCGCATGCGCGCCAGCGCCTCGTAGGCGACCGGCTGGCCGGTGCGCATGTCGCAGATCGGTTGAAACGCCGGCATCAGGCCGCCTTCCTGCAGGGCGTTGCGCAGTTGGAAGCCTTGATTGAATATGGTCATGACGGTTTCGCTGGTGTCGGCCGACAACACCTCGACGCGGTTGCGCCCTTGGCGTTTGCTTTGATAGAGCGCCACATCGGCCGCGCTCACCAGCTCCTGGAGGTTGCGTCCATGCAGCGGCGCCTCGGCGACACCGATACTGCAACGCAATTGAATATCGCCGATCGGCAGTTCGATGCGGGTTTCGTTGATGCCGGCGTGCAGCTTGGCGGCGATCAGGGCGGCGGTCTTGAGGTTGGTGTCGACCAGCACCATCGCGAACTCGTCGCCGGCCAGACGCGCCAGGTAATCGTCCTCGCGCGCCGCGGTCTTCAGGAGCTGGGCGATGGTGCGCAACGCCTGATCGCCGGCCGGATGGCCATAGGTGTCGTTGATGAACTTGAAACCGTCCAGATCGATGATAAGCAGGCATACCGACTGGCCGAGCGGCAGGCGTTCGGACAGGACGACGTCGAGTTGATTATCGAAGTGGCGGCGGTTGTAGAGATTGGTCAACGGATCGGTGACCGACAGGACGTACAGGTCGTCGCGGTACCTGGCGAGCAGCGTATTGAGCTCGACGCTCTGGGTGATGTCGCTCAGGGTGCCGATGATGCCGCTGAAACGCCCGCTGTCGTCTTGGTGGGCATCCGCGTCCAGGCTCGCCCACAGCCCCCGGCCGTCGGCGGTACGCATGCGGATCTCGCGGTTTTTTTCCCGCAATTCACCGAGGAATTCCAGGTCGAAATCGTCGATCACGTCCTCGTCCATGAGAAAGTCGGTGAACGCCCGGCCCATGGCCTCGTCGATCGGAAAGCCGGTCAATTGCTGCCAGGCCGGGTTGAGGAAGCTGATTCGGCCGGCGGCATCGAGTTCGAACAGGATCTCGTGCATGCTGTTGATGAGCGTGCGCAGCCGGTGCTCGTTGTATTCGAGCAGTTCGCGGGTTTCCTCGAGGTTGTGGATGTAGTGGCGCATGGCCGCCGAGCCCTGGGCGAGCGCCTGGTTGAGTTGCTGAATCTCATGGGTCCCCGATTCCATGAGGGTGACCTTCGTTGCCCAGTTGCCGCGCGCGAACTGTTGGGCGAGCGCGGTGAGCGGCTTGAGCGGTGCGGTGAAGCGTTTCAGCAGGAAGTAGGTGACGGCGATGCTGGCGATCAACGCCAGCGCGACGAACAGCCCGACGCGCACCGCCAGCTGATTGACGGTGCGGTTGAACGACTGATAGGAAAGCCCGAGCTCGATGCGGCCGCGTTCACCGCCGGGGAGGTCGAGTTCTGCGATCAGCGTCGGCGGGCGGTGTTCGCCGGTGAGCAGTTGAATGAACCCGTTCGCGGGTTGCTGCTCGCCGCGGTGTTCGTATAGCGGCAGGCCGTTGGCGTCCACGATCCGCAGGCTGGCCACGGCCGGATCCATGGCGATCTTCTGGAGGCTGGCGGCGAGCGCCCCGGCGGCCGCCTCGCCGGCGAGCGCGACGTGCGCCGCCGGCTCGACTTGATTCAACAGGCCCTGTCCGATCTGGCGCTGGCTGTCGAGCTGGTGAGTGACGATTTGGCGGGCGAGATAGATGCCGGTGGCGGCCGTGGTCGCGATCAACAACGCCGATATGGCGAGGATCATGCGGGCACGCAGCGATCCGCGAAAATGCCAGAGTCGATACGCGAGGCGCCGATACAGGGGCGGGGCGCCTTGCCGGGGGCTGAGTTTTATAGGCGGTTTTTGAGTGGCAGCCACGATAGCGCAGTATACCCAAAAGCCCGCGCCGGAAGAATCATTCGGGCATGAACAGTCGCCGCCCGTCGACGCGCAGTTCGCGGATCGCGCAGCCGTACATGCGGCTCAGCACGGCGTCGTCGAGCAGCGTGTTCAAGGGTCCGGACAGGTGTTCGCCGCCGGGTAACAACAGCAGTCCGTGGCTGCACACGCGCGCGGCCAGATTGACATCGTGCAGCACGAAGATGTTCAAATGCCCGGGGCGTCGGGCGCGCGCCGCGAGCGTCGCGAGTATCTGGGTCTGGTGACCTAGGTCGAGATGGTTGCTGGGCTCGTCCCACAGGCAGATCGGCGGATCCTGGGTGAGCAGCGTGGCGATATCCGCGCGTCGGCGCTCGCCGCCCGAGAGCGTCCCGGCCAGGCGTGTCTCGAATCCCTCGAGTCCGACGCATGTAAGCGCCGCGCGCGTGCGCTCCAGATCCACGGCGTCTTCCCCGGACCAGCGCGAAACATAGGGATGGCGGCCGGTCAGCGCCGTTTCCAGGACGCTCGCGCCGAACGCCAGTTCCGAATCCTGAAACACGATTCCCAGACGCCGGGCACGGGCGCGCGGCGCGACCTCGATCAGATCCCCCCCGTCCAGCAGCACCCGTCCGGATCGCGGCCGGCGCAGACCGGCGAGCGCCAGCAGCAGGCTGGTCTTGCCGCTGCCGTTGGCGCCCAGGATCGCCCAGTTTTCGCCGGCCCCGAAGGACAAGGTCAGGTCTTGGCACAACGCCACGCCGCCCGGCGCGAGCGTGAGCCGCGCAGCGGCCAGCAGGCTCACGGGGTCTGGGCGCCGGTGCGGCGCGTCAGCAGGAACAGGAAGATCGGAACGCCAAGGAGCGCGGTGATCACGCCGACCGGCAATTGCAGCGGCGCGATCAGGCTGCGCGCCAGCGTATCGGCCAGCACCAGGAAGCCGCCGCCGGCGAGCGCCGCGTTCAACAGCAGATAGCGGTGATCGCCGCCGCCCAGCAGCCGCACCGCATGTGGCACGATCAGCCCGACAAAACCGATGCCGCCGGCCAGCGTGACCGCCGCGGCGGTGAGCAGCGAGGCCAGGAAATACACGCCGATGCGCAACACCATTACGCGTTCTCCGAGCGCAGCGGCGGTCAACTCGCCGCGCGCCAGCAGGTTGAGCGCGCGCCCGAACGGCAGGCATGCCGCCAGGCCGACGACCAGAATGAGAATGGCGACGAGCGGCCGGTCGGCGTGGCTCAGGTCGCCGAGCAGCCAGAACAGCAGGGTTTGCACGCTCTCCTGGGGCGAGGTCGCCAGTATAAGGCTGATCAGCGCGCCCCAGCCGGAGGCGATCACCACGCCGGTCAGCAGCAGGCGCGTGTGCGTCCACGGCCCGCGGCCGTGGCTCAGGCCGAATACCAGCAGCATCGACACCAGCGCGCCGACGAAGGCGTTACCTGTTACCCAGGCGCCGCCCACGCCTGCCAGCAGCGACAGCAGTGCACCGACCGCCGCGCCGCCGGAGACGCCCAGGATATAGGGATCGGCCAGCGGATTGCGCAGCAATACCTGCAACAGCGCGCCGGCCAATGCCAGCAGCCCGCCGACTGCGAATGCGCTCAGGCTGCGCGGCAGCCGCAGCTCCAGGACCACCGTCCCGGTAAGTTCATTCGGCCGGCCGCTGAGCGCGCGCCACAACTCGGCGGGCTCGATGGCGATGCTGCCGAGACCCAAGGCCAGCAGGATGCTGAGCGGTGCGAGCCCCAGCAACACGAGCGTGAGCGCCGGTTTTGCCGACATGGTCAGCGGAGCTGCAACACCGGCCAGCCGTGTTCCCGGGCGTGGCGGGCCAGGATGGCATCGGGATTCACCGCCACCGGATGAGTCACGGCGCCGAGCAGCGGCAGGTCGTTGTGCGAGTCGCTGTAAAACCAGCTGTCATCGAGCGTTGCGTGATGGTTCGCGAGCCAGGCGTCGAGCCGTTCCAGTTTGCCCTCGCGGTAGCAGGGCATGCCGTGCACCTTGCCGGTGAAACGCCCGTCGATCTCCTCGGGCTCGGTGGCGAGCAGATGCTCGATGCCGAATTCCTTGGCGATCGGCGCGGTGATGAAGCGGTTGGTGGCGGTGACGATCAACAAGGTATCGCCGCGCCGGCGGTGCTGCTCTACCAAGTCGCGCGCCGCCGGCAGGATCATCGGCAGGATCTTGGCCGGCATGAATTGCCGGCGCCAGTCCTCGAGCTGGGCGCGGTCGTATTGGGCGAGCGGCCGCAGTTGGTGTTGTTCGAGAAATTCGAAGATGTCCAGCGTGCCGTCCACGTACGCCTGGTAATAGCGATCGTTGTCGGCCTTGAAGCGTACCGGGTCGACGGCCTGGCGTTCGACCAGGAATTCGCCCCAGGCATGGTCGCTGTCGCCGTGCAATAAGGTGTTGTCCAGATCGAAGATGGCCAGGCTCACCGCGTATCTCCAAGGCGCTTTGGTGGGTGCAAATGCGTTTTCGTGCCGGTTGCCACGCGCAGCGGCTGACCCGACCGGGGCGCGCATTGCCGTATGGCCCGGTTCATGGAAAAATCACCGTCATTCTATATCGACGGGCGCCGGCCGTGGCGGATGCGCCGCCGGCAACCACGCGGCATTTTACATGATCGACAAAGACGGTTATCGGCCGAACGTAGGCATCATCCTGTGCAACGCCCAGGATCGGGTGTTTTGGGCGCACCGCCGCGGTCAGGACGGCTGGCAGTTTCCACAGGGCGGCATCCAGTCCCATGAGGGACCCGAACAGGCGTTGTACCGCGAACTGCACGAGGAGGTCGGTCTCGAATCCGTCCATGTGGCCATCATCGGCCGCACGCGCGAGTGGCTGTACTACGACATCCCCGGGCGCTATCAACGCCGTCCCGGCAAGTTCAAGGGCCAAAAACAGATCTGGTATTTGTTGCGTTTGGGGGCGGGCGAGGAGCATGTGCGCCTGGATCTCAGCCCCCGTCCGGAGTTCGACGCCTGGCGGTGGGTGGACTATTGGTGGCCGCTCGACCAGATCGTCGAGTTTAAACGCCAGGTCTATCGCCAGGCGCTGACCGAGCTGGCACCGCTGCTGGCGCAACCGGCGGCGCGCTGACCACGCACGACGGTCGCTAGGTCCAGCCGCATCTGCTCATTATCCAGGCAAATATATATTCATAATATAGTTTATATTTATCATATAACTGATTGTAATTACTTGAATATATATCTCGCTCTTCGACCGTCCGTTTTTCTCCATCGTTTTCGGGTGTGGTGCGGGCTGGCACTGCTACTGTCCGGCGGCGCGCTCCCGGCCTGCGGTCAGCCTCCGGCGGTTTCCCCGCCGGAGCAGAGTCGGCCGGGACTCGCATCCGGTCGCGTCATCGTGAAGTTTCGGGGGGATTTCGACCCCAGTAATGCCCAATCTTTAGGCAAATTGTCGGCAACGCTGGGGGTGACGCTGCGCCATCTTCGGCCGCTGGCCGGCGGCGCCCAGCTATTGCTGATCGAGGGGCTCACGGACAGTGCCCACGTCGCCGAGATCGTCGCCGAACTGAACCGGCGCGCCGAGGTCGAGTATGCCGAGGCCGATGCGCCCATGCGCCATCAATAGCCGCCCGGCTCCGATCGCTTCCTGTCCCGGTGGCGATGGATTTTGTCGCTGCCCGGTCATGGGGTAAAGTGCCGGCTGCTCGCCGTTTTTTTTGCGACCCCCCTGAACGCATTTTGAAGAGTTGACGCTCCGTATGCCCCCCTCCATTCAGCCGGTGGTCCTGTCCGGCGGCTCCGGCAGCCGACTGTGGCCGCTGTCGCGCGAGCAGTACCCGAAGCAATTGCTCGCCTTGGTGAGCGATCGCACCCTGTTGCAGGAAACCGTGCGCCGGCTGGACGCGTTGACCGGCGCCGCGGCGCCGGTCGTGGTCTGCAACGAGGCGCACCGTTTCATGGTGGCCGAGCAACTGCGTCAGCTCGGCGGATCGCCGGCGCACATTATTCTCGAGCCGGACGGCCGCAACACCGCGCCGGCGCTCACGCTCGCGGCCTTGACGCTGCAGGGTCTTGGCCAGGACCCGGTGATGCTGGTGATGCCGGCCGATCACGTGATTCAGGACAATGCCGTGTTTTTGCAGGTGGTGCGCCTGGGCGCGGAACTCGCCGAACAGGGGCGGCTCGTGACCTTCGGTATCGTGCCGGATGTGGCCGAGACCGGCTATGGCTATATAAAGAAGGGCGCGGCCCTGGGCGCCGGACTGGATGCCTGGCAGGTGGCGGCGTTCGTCGAGAAGCCGGATACCGCGACCGCCGGCCAGTACCTCCAATCCGGGCAATATCTTTGGAACAGCGGCATCTTCATGATGCGGCCGTCGGTATGGCTGGAGGAGTTGCAACGTCATCGTCCGGACATCGCGCGCGCCTGCCAGGACGCGATGGCCGGCGCCGTCGCCGACGGCGATTTCATTCGCGCCGAGCGCGCCGCGTTCGGCGCCTGCCCGAGCGATTCCATCGATTACGCGGTAATGGAAAAAACCGCGCGCGCGGTGGTAGTGCCGATGGACGCCGGTTGGTCGGATATCGGCGCGTGGTCGGCATTGAGCCGGATCATTCCGCAGGACAGCGCCGGGAACGTGATCCGCGGCGATGTCATGGCGCATGCCACCCGCAACACCACGCTCATGGCCGGACACCGGTTTCTGGCCGTGGTCGGCCTGGAGGACATCATCGTCGTGGAAACCGCCGACGCGGTGCTGGTCGCGCACCGCGATCATGCCCAGGCGGTCAAGGATATCGTCGCCCGGCTGAAATCGGAGCAGCGTGACGAATATAAAATCCACCGCAAGGTCTACCGGCCGTGGGGTTCGTACGAAGGCGTGGATGCCGGCCCGGGTTTTCAGGTCAAGCGGCTGATCGTCAATCCGGGCGCGGCGTTGTCGTTGCAATTGCACCATCGCCGCGCCGAGCATTGGGTCGTGGTCAACGGTACCGCCAAGGTCACGCGCGGCGAGGAGGTGTTTACGCTCATGCAAAACCAGTCGACCTATATTCCGCCGCAGGTCAAACATCGCCTGGAAAATCCCGGAACCCAGCCGCTCGAGATGATCGAGGTACAATCCGGCGACTACCTGGGCGAGGACGACATCGTGCGCTTCGAGGACATTTATAATAGGTGCGAGAATCCATGAAAAAGAAGGCGCTCATTACCGGCATTACCGGCCAGGACGGCGCATACCTGGCCGAATTCCTGTTGAAAAAAGGCTACGAGGTACACGGCATCAAGCGCCGCACCTCGCTGTTCAATACCGATCGCATCGATCACCTGTATCAGGACCCGCATGTCAGCCAGCGGAATTTCATCCTGCATTACGGGGACATGACCGATTCGAGCAGCCTGATCCGCATCATCCAGCAGGTCCAGCCGGACGAGGTCTATAACCTGGCCGCGCAAAGCCATGTGGCGGTGTCGTTCGAGGAGCCCGAGTACACCGCCGATTCCGACGCGCTCGGCGCATTGCGCATGCTCGAGGCGATCCGCATCCTCGGTCTCGAAAAAAAGACCCGTTACTACCAGGCCTCGACCTCGGAGCTGTACGGCAAGGTTCAGGAGACCCCGCAACGCGAGACCACGCCGTTTTATCCGCGCTCGCCGTATGCGGTGGCGAAACTCTACGCCTATTGGATCACGGTCAATTACCGCGAGGCGTACGGCATTTATGCCTGCAACGGCATTCTGTTCAATCACGAATCGCCGGTGCGCGGCGAGACCTTCGTGACGCGCAAGATCACGCGCGCCCTGGCGCGCATCGTTCTGGGCCTGCAAGACTGCCTGTACCTCGGCAACCTCGACGCCAAGCGCGATTGGGGGCATGCGCGCGATTACGTCGAGGTGCAATGGCTGATGTTGCAGCAGGCGCAGCCGGAGGATTTCGTGATCGCCAGCGGCGCACAATATTCGGTGCGCGACTTCGTCAACGCCGCCGCCAGCGAACTCGGCATCACCCTGGAATGGCATGGCCGCGGCGTGAAGGAATCCGGGGTGGTGGCGGCGGTCAGCGGCGAGCATGGCGACAAACTAAAGCCCGGCAGCACCATTGTGCGCGTGGATGAGCGTTATTTCCGCCCGTCCGAGGTCGAAACGCTGCTCGGCGACGCCAGCAAGGCGCGCCAAAAGCTCGGCTGGGCGCCGCGCGTGAGTTTCAAGGAACTGGTGGCGGAAATGGTCCAGCAGGATTTCAAGGCGGCACGCCGCGACGATCTGGTCAAACGCCACGGTTACGCTACCTACGATTATCACGAATAGCGTTATCGTATGACCAGACGAGCGTAGCAGGGCGACATAATTGAACCCGAATTCGAAAATCTACGTCGCCGGTCACCGCGGACTGGTCGGCTCGGCACTGGTGCGGCGGCTCGCGGCCAGTGGCTATCGCAACGTCATCACGCGCACGCATGCCGAGTTGGATCTGACCCGGCAGGACGCGGTCCAGGAATTTTTCGGCGCGCACCGGCCCGAGTACGTGTTCCTGGCGGCCGCCAAGGTCGGCGGTATTTATGCCAACAGCACCTATCCGGCCGATTTCATCGTCGACAACCTGTTGATCACCACCAACGTCGTGCAGGCCGCTCATCGGCAACGGGTCGGCAAACTGCTGTTTCTCGGCTCGAGCTGCATTTATCCGAAGCACGCGCCGCAGCCGATGAAGGAAGAATACTTGTTGACCGGCGCGCTCGAGCCGACCAACGAGGCCTATGCGCTCGCCAAGATCGCCGGGATCAAGATGTGCGCGGCCTACAATCGCCAATACGGCACCGATTTTCTGAGTGTGATGCCGACCAACCTGTACGGCCTCGGCGACAACTACGATCTGCAAAACTCCCACGTGCTACCGGCGCTGATCCGCAAGATGCACGAGGCCAAGCTGCGCGGTGAGCGCGAGGTCGTGGTCTGGGGCACGGGCCGGCCGCGCCGGGAGTTTTTGTACTGCGACGATCTGGCCGACGCCTGTGTGTTCCTGATGGAGCGCCACCGCGCCATGGAGATCGGCGAATTCATCAATATCGGTGTCGGCACCGATATCACGATCCATGAACTCGCCGGGCTGGTGGCGCAGGTCGTGGGTTTCACGGGTCAGTTGGCATTCGACACCGTCAAGCCGGACGGCACCCCGCAAAAACTCCTGGATGTATCGCGCATCCAGCGTCTGGGTTGGCGGGCCAAGACCGAACTTAAGGACGGTATTGTCCTGACCTATCGGGATTATCTTGCCACGCTCGCGCGCGCCGCACAGAGCTAACATTTTGCATGCACGTTGTTGATCTAGTTGTTCATATATGACCGGTCAATGGCATCGAATGTCCTTGCGCTCTCATTTGTTGTCCAGCGGGTTGTGGGCGGCCGCAGGGCGGGGCTTGACCGGTCTTGCCGAACTTGCAACCTATATGCTGCTGGCTCGCCTGCTAGCGCCCGCCGAGTATGGCGCATATTTTCTGGCCATGAGCGTGGTTTTGTTCGGTGCCATGCTCGCTTCCCTCGGGCTCAATCAGGCAGCGGTGCGGTTTGTGGCCGAGGCAATCGGGCTGAATCAAGAGGCACGCGCCCGCGTATTGCTCCTGCGAATCCTTAAATTGGGACTAATCGGCTCGCTTACGGTCGCGGCCGGCTATTTTCTGGTTGGCGAACCGCTGTTGGCACTATTTCTGGATGTCCCGGCGTTGTTTGCTGTCACCGGCCTGGTAGCGTTATGGATCGCCGTGTCCGCGTTCCAGCGGCTGATAGCCGAGGGCCTCCGTGGATTCCACGATATTCGCAACGCCACGCTATTCGGCGGCTTCTTGTCCGGTGCGTTGACGGTCGGCGCGCTGGGCGTGTCGTGGGGGATGCAAGGCGAGGCGCATTTGGCCGGCGTCTTGGCCATAGTGGTGATTGCAACGGCCGCGAGTGCGCTTTTGGGTGGTTGGCGGCTGGGTCGCAGGGTAATGGCCCTGCCTGTTGCGAAGCTGCCGGTTGGCAACCGCGAGATTCTGCATGTTGCCTGGCCGCTACTGCTCACCAATCTCGCGGTGTTCGTGCTTACCCAAGTCGATCTGTGGATCCTGGCGGCGTTCCGGCCAGCGGAGGAGGTGGCCAGGTATGGTGCAGCCAGCCGCCTGGCACTCGTGACCATGGTTGTTACCTCGGTTTTATATGCGGTTCTGCCTCCTATTATCGCGCGCCAACACGCCCGACATGAAAAACACCAATTACAGCGTATCCTGCGCGCTGGCGCCACGTTCACCAGTCTCGTCAGTTTGCCGGTATTCCTGGCATTCGTCATTGCCCCGCAATGGCTGCTTGCGCTTGTGTACGGCGACTATTATGCCGACGCGAGCGCAGTGTTGGCGCTGCTCGCGACCGGTTTGTTCGTCAATGTCATCACCGGTATGCGCGGAAACGTCCTCATGATGACAGGCAATGAGCGTATTGAGCTCCAAATTTCACTGGTTGGCGGCGCGATCAATATCGCGCTCTGTTTGGTCGGAGCACACTACGGTGGCATGCTTGGCGTGGCCTTGGCCGCAATGAGCGCCATGGTCATTCAATGCTTGATCGAAGAAGTCGCTGTTCGGCGTGTGCTCGGAATATGGACGCATGCGTCCATCAACTCGTTGAGCGATATCAGGCGTCTGTTTAATTTGCGTGGCCACGCTGTTCCGCCATGATTGGCGCAGAGATCAAAGACTGCCGGATTTGCCAGACGTCCAGCGTGCCATATGCGCACACTCCCGCCGCTTACGACGTGCCAGCTGCCGAGTTGTTGAATTGCCCGCAGTGCGGACAAGTATGGAAGTCCAGGTTGCTTCATGCTCCGCGCGAGCAGGTTGGCGAGGTCGCCACTCGCGGTTTTTCTATACAGCACGCATCGTTGGTGCTGGAAATGCTTCCGCAGGCCGTGGTCCGTGCCCCCGGAATACGGGTGTTGGACGTGGGTTGCTGGGACGGCGCGGTCCTGGCAGATTTTCCGGACACGTGGATTCGCCATGGCATCGAGCCGCACCCCGGCGCAGCAGACCGAGCCATTGCGCGCGGCCTCACGGTATTTAACACGCTGGTCGAATCCGCCCCGCTCACGGCGGACTCATACGACGTCATTGTGTTGCTGGATGTGCTGGAACATCTCGCCGACCCTCTGGCCGCTCTCAATAAACTTTCGGCTGCGCTCACGTCCGGAGGCTATCTGGTGGCGCTCACTGGCAATGTTGCCAGTCGAGCGGCGCGGTTTTATAAGGGTTGCTGGTATTATTGTAACTACTCCGAGCACGTCACGTTTTTTTGCCCGGACAGCGTACGACAGGGTCTGAGTATTGCGGGCCTAGGTCTGGTCCGACTCGATTTGTGCCGCCACCACTCCGCGACTCTCGGGATAACGGTCAATCGCATGGCGCGTCGTTTGCGCACCCCTCCCGCCAGGGGTGAGGACGCCTTGCCACTGCCGATTTCAAAGTTCGATTTACTCAAGCTCGCGGCCAGCCGAATTCTTCGAGGGCGGGATCATCTGTTGTTCTTGGCACAAAAGCCTGGCCATCTCCTGCGGCCATGAAAATTTCGGTTATTACGGTGGTCCTGAATGCCGCCGACACCATCGAGGACACATTACGCTCGGTGGCTTCCCAAACATACTCAAGTGTCGAGCATATCGTGGTCGATGGCGGCTCGACCGACGGCACGTTAAGCATCATCGAGCGTCATCGCGGGCGCATCGCCACGCTCATTGCCGAGCCCGATCGCGGCATTTACGATGCCATGAACAAGGGCATCGATGCCGCCAGTGGCGACCTCGTCGGCATGTTGAACGCCGACGATGTCTATATCGATGAACATGTGCTCGAAAAGATCGCACGGGCGTTCGCCGATCCCGCGATCGGCGCCTGTTACGCCGATCTGGTGTATGTCGATCGCAGCGATCTCGATAAAATCGTCCGTTACTGGCAGTCCTGCCCGTACACCGACGGCCTGTTCGAGCGGGGCTGGTTGCCGGCGCACCCGACGTTCTTCCTGCGACGCGAGCTATACCGGCGTTATGGCGGTTTCGACCTTCGATACCGCTTCCAGGCCGACTTCGAACTGACGATGCGCCTGCTGGCGGTGCACAAGGTCCGGTCGGTGTATCTGCCCGAGGTGCTCGTCAAAATGCGCATGGGTGGGGTCAGTAACCGCAGCGTGTGGAATGTCATCCAGGGAAATCTCGAAGCCTATCGCGCCTGCCGCCTACATGGGCTCAAGGTTTCGCCGCTGTTTATCGCCAGGAAAATCCTCTCGCGCCTGCCGCAGTTTTTCCGGCGGCCACCGGTAGTGTAATTCACGGTAAGAAGCCGTGACCCGGGAATACGCGCGGATTCAAGGGTCGCCCGGCAATATTAGTAGTTACTTAACTACCTGAAAGTCGCCACGACACCGTTTTATTTTGTTGCCTGCCTGTTCCGCTTTACAATTCACCAACGCTGCGTGGAGGGTCGAGAGCCATGTCATCGCAAACTTACCAGATCGTGTTCAGCGGCGAGATTGCCAAAGACTGCGATATCGATATTGTAAAACGCAATCTGGCCGCGTTGTTCAAGACCGATCTGCCCGCCATCAACCGGATTTTTTGCGGTCAACCGATGGTCATTAAACGCAATCTCGATCCGGAGCATGCGCTGATGTATCTGTCCGCCATTACCCAGGCGGGGGCCGTGGCCCGGATGGAATTCATGCCGATGGCGCAACAGGCCAGCGTCGCCATCGAACACCGCAACGCCGTGCGCCGCCTGACGACCCAGCGTCGCCAGCGTTTACGCGACGAGAGCTTCGTACCGGATCGGCGCGAGCGCTTAGATCGTCGTCACCCGGTCGATTCCCCGAAGTAACTTCGTTACCCCTCGTCTCGCGGCGGGTGTTCAATAAGGAATGGTGGAAATGGCTCCCCGGGACTCACTCACATCGGTGAGTTAACTTATTGATTGTTAGTTTCTTTACATCAGATGGCAAACAATGTGCCCCCAAATGTGCCCCCACCGTCTGATTGGTGCTGGCTCCAATTACGGCTACGACCCGGCGTTCTTTCGCCCTCGATCCTGTTCGCGGAGCAACCGCGCCAATTCGCGGAGCAGGGACCGCGTACTGCCCTTGTCGGCGTTGCGCGAAACCGTCGCCTTACCTTTTGCTGTCTTTGGGCCGGTGGATCGCTCCCACGGCCTCCACTGGCGAATTAAACGTGCTTGTCGTGCCCGTCGCTCCGAAGTCCAGCCGTTCGCCATGAGTTACCTCCAAAAGTTTGTTTGGCGGGTTTTCAGTTTCCCGCGCGCGCGAGGCTTCGCCCGCTGGGGGCAAGCCATTGTTGACTTGCTGGTGGCCTGCCGCAATGTTCGCCTGTCGGACATACGCGCCCGCCATCGGGTTCTTTATTTCAGCCAGTGTTTCCAGCGTTGCCCGGCATTGACTTTGCGCCTTGAGCGCCAGGCGCAGGTTCACGTCAAATAGATTCAGGCGCTCGCAGTTCGAGGCCCTGCGTGCCAGCGTGTGAAAGATCGCATCCAGCGTGTGTGCCTGTGCCATGAGCAAGGCTTCCGCCCGCAAGAGGTCGCCGTTACTTGCTAGTTCGCATTGCTTGCCCAAGTCCGCTACCAGTGTATTGACTGCTATCTCGCCGAAGGCTTTGTTGTAGTCCATCAGGGTTAGCGCGGCCTGTACCGTGGGCCGTAGCGACGTATGGGCCACCGCATCCGCCAGAGTTTCCGTTTCCTCTTGTTCAAACTCCAGCGCCGTGGGGTCCTCCGTCTGGGGCCGAAGGGGTTGTCTGGCTTTATTTTTCGTGGCCATCTTGCCTCTCAGTGCAGCCGACGACGTTGCAAGATCATTGCCCATGCTGTGCGCTCGGCTTCGTCGCGACTCAGCCCACCGTCAAACTCTATGATCGCGGCCCGTTCCTCGAAGGCTTCGCGGTCAATCGGTGTAGGCCCACTAGCCGCAGAAATTTGGCGCAAAGGTGCCGCCGGTGTAGCTACAAAAGGCACAAAAGGGGCTTTTGTTACTTTTGTAGCCCCGCCCCTGGGCGCATCCTGCTGGGAAATTTTCCGCTTGAGGCGGTCTAGGTAGCTCATGCAGCCCTCGCTTTCGGATTGATCCAGTAAAGCGCCTTCGGTCTGCCGCCAGTCTCTTGCCGTTCTTCGCGCAGATAATCCAGCTCGCCGAGCAACCTAACCGCCTGGCGTGTTTCCTCGGGGTTCGACAGGAAAGCCCAATGCTTGAGATAAACATCACGCGGCCCGAAAGGGTCAGGCACTTCACCACGCCGGATGCGGGCAAGCAACGCCCGCGCGCTCTCGGCTTCGGCCTGGATTACGCTGGCGTATGCCCGTTGCGCATGGCTTTCGAGATACTCGGCCCAGGCCAGCGCCTTGAGCAGCGCCGTCTCGCCAATAGCGCCGCCGGCATGATCAGCCAGGTGAATCAGCAGGGCAAGCGCCGGCACGAGCTTTCGATATTTTGCCAAGTGCGACTCGAAGGCCGCATGATCATTGCCGCTGCGGATTCGGTGCTCGAAGCCCGCCCGCCATTCGGAAAATAGCTCTTGCGCCGCCTCATCGAAGCGCAGATACGGAATGACGCCATCCTCGACCGTCGCGCCAATTGCCATGGGGTCAAACGTGTCGAGCCGCTCGAAGGTCTGGTGCGCGGTCGCTTTCGCTTCGGTATCCGGCCAGCGGTCAACATCGCGCCACTCGCCCGCAATGTCCGGCCATACCAGCAATTGAAAGCGCGACAGCAGGCCATCACCCCCCGCGCCAGCCACGGCTTGCCGCAGATAGGTTCCGATAACGGCAGGCTGGATGCTGCCAAGCAACGAAAGGCAGCAGGCATCAATCCGCAGATTCAACCCGCGCCCGATACGGTCGAAGGTATAGCCCTCGGTGCCACTCCATGCGGACAGGAAAAATCCCCGCGCCCCTTCGTTGCCTTCCCTGTCCAGTGACTTGAGCAGGCCGACCAGCTCATCCCGATAGGCCAGCGTGCCGTTAGGGTTGAATCGCAAAATCTCGCCGAGCGCCTCGACCGAGCAATCATTGACGACATAGCGCCGGGCCTGCGGCTCATCGTCGGTAAATTCATCGGCAAGTGCATCCGACCCGACCGCCTTCCCTTTCTTGAGTGCCTTAACAATGTTCGACCGCTCCGCCTCCCGCTTGAGTTTGAATAGCTCGTTCGCGCGCCGCCATTCGCTAACTTCGACATCGAAGTTTTCCAGCGCCGCCACTTCGAGCTTCCGCAGGGGCCGCATGGACTCGCGCAACGCGGGCGACTTCATCACGCCTGGCCGGCCAATGATCGCGCCCCACAGGTTAGGCACTTCGAGCCAGTCATCGCGACGCTTCGGCCGAATGCCGATTTTTCGCCCGACGACGGCCGACAACGAGATCATCGCGCCGACCGCCGGGAAATCCGGCGGGCACTGCACGCGCTCGGCGATGTCCTGAATCCACAGCCGCAATGAATCGGGCAGCAGATCAAAATCGAATGCCTTGACCGGCGGCAGTGCATCGGGCAGCGGCATCGGGACGGGCCACGTCTCTTTCTGATCGGCGTGGGTAGTCAGTTTGGGTAGCGCCTCTATATCGTCCTTGACCGCCCCAGGATGCACAGCCAGCCATTCCATCACATCCTCACCCTTGCCGAGCCCGAGCCTGTCCACGTCCAGGCACTCGATGCGGCACCCCAAGCTGAGGAGGATGTCGGTGACTTCGCCTGCGTAACTCTTGCCGGGGTCGTCATTGTCCGGCCAGATCACTACGTTACGGCCGCGCAACGGTTCCCAGTCGGCTTTATCCGCGCCCGTTGCGCCGCCGCTGGTCGTTGTTACCAGGCCGAGCTTGTTGAGTGCATCGGCCTTTTGCTCACCTTCGACTATCCAGACAATGGCGTCGGGATCGCGGGCAATGTAGTGCAGGGCATATAGTGGTTTGCCGTTCGGGTATTTCGGCTCGGCCAGATCGAAGTCTCCGCCGTTCAGCTTCATGGGCCGAATCCACTTATCCCCCGTGTCAGGGTGTTTCGCCCGGATGCGCCAATGCAGCGGGTTCCCGTTCACGTCGGTATAGGCGTGCAGTGCTTCGGGTTGGTAGCCATCACGGATTGCGGTGGCCGCCAATCGTCGTGCGGCCTGTTGAGGAGTTTCGTTCATCGTTTGGCCTCCACTGTGCCCAGTGCCTTCGCGGCGTCGAAAAAGCGCAGCCCATACCGTTGCATGTGGAAAGCCAACACGTCGCCGCCATGGGCGCCGCACGCCATACAACGGAAACCGCCGCTGTCGAGACGCACGCGCAGGCTGGGCTTGGTGTCGTTGTGGAAAGGGCAGACAGCGGATTTCCATTCACCGCCGCCGGTCAGCTTCAATCCCTGTCCGTGGTAATACTCGCCGGGGTTTGGTAAACGGTCGCGCTTGAAGGCGAAGGCAGGCCGGTTCAGTCCCCGCGTTGGGTTCGCATGTCGCATCGTTCGCCCCCTCACACCGCAGCCTTGCTGGCCGCTTCCGGATTCGCCACCAGGGCGCGAATATCTTCAATGCGCCATGCGGTTATTCTTTGTCCCAGGGATCTGACTGGTTGCGGATAGCGCCCGGATTTGACTCCGGCCCACCATGTGGACCGGCTTACTGGGATGATTGCAGGAATAGGCGGATCCGCTCTGCGGTCGCCAATGATTTGCGGAAGACGAAGAAAACCTGTTTCTGGAAGTATTTGGGGCATGAACGCCTCTCCCATTTTCGGGTTAGACGTCCAGCCAGCCGGGCTGCCAATTTAAAACGCGCTAGTCACGCGTTGCCCCTGGTCTTGAACATGTAAGCGTTATCGGTGTCGCTGTCGGTGTTCCGGACGGCAAACCCCCGGAGTCGAACCAGTGCTAATAGCCGCGCTACACCGCAACATTTACAGCATCATGAAATAAAAATCAAGAACATACGCCATGTGATGGATGTGCACATCCCTGGATCTCGTCACGCGCCAGGCTGCCAAGGGAAGCAGCTTGTCGCCTCGGCGGGCTAGGTTTCGCATTCTGGACACAATGTCCGTCGCTGTATACGTACATAGTGTTTGGGCATCCGCATTGTACGCTGCGAGGTAGCGCTGAAATAGGCGCAGCGCTATAGTGATAGCGTCTGAGAGTGTCTGATACCGTCTGAGAGCGTCTGAGGACTCTGCTTATGGGCAAGGTGATACCCTTTCAAAGACCGACCAAGCAGTCGGACAACACGAACCCGCCAGGGCCACAGAAGGTCTACGTGCGGTTCGGGGCGCCCGGCCTCATAGAGTGGCTAGAGTCCATCCCTCCACATCTCCGGAAAGGGGGCACGCTCAAGATCACTCTCCCGGAGAAAAGCCCACTCCCGAAGTAACGCCTCAAGATAGAGGGCAGGATTTCGCGGAGGGGCCAAAAATGACCGCATCGCCCCAACAGATCAAGCTGGCCAACCAACACCCGCTCAACAAGGCGGCCAGGACGTTCTTGCCGAAGGACTGGCAGGCGAACGAAATGACGGAACTCCACGTCCTGAGTCTGATGCGCTGGGGGCTGGAGAATGGCCTGGAGATAAACCAGCGGGGTAGGCCGACCCAGGAAGAAGTGGAAAGCAGGATCGAAATTCTGGCAAGGCAAAAGCCTCAAGCGACGATGCGGTTCCTGATAGACCCGGAAAAGACCGGGGACGTGGTGCTGGACGAGGCGGACCTTCTGGAACAGGAGTCGCCACTGGACGCGGCGGGGTTTCTACTGGAGTCGCTGGTAACAAGCATGGAAGCGGCGTAACGCTTGAGCAGGCTGAGAAGCAGAAGGTCGAAGGCGAATTCACCGAGACCGTGCTCAAGGAATACCGGCTGCAATGCTTCGCGGTCCAGGGACGGCTGAACCAGGTTGAGCTTCTCAATAATCGTATTTATTTGTGAGGACAGTCGTTGGTGTCAGCGGCAACACCACATATCGCTGTCAGATACCTCAGCCTCTTTAGCTGGGGCAGGCCGCCGTTGCCATGGGGTTTGGCCGACAAGATCAACATAGCGTTGCGGGAGCACGACATAGCGAGTGTTGGGGTGACAGGTTCCTTGTGCCCGTCGGTCCTAACAGCCCTGGCCTACGGCTCGCCTGGGCGAAAGGTAAACGCATTCAACTGCAAGTCTCGCTGGGGTGACGGGGTTGGCTGGAATTGCGTTCTGGACGACTCGCCAGGCATGGAGCTGGATGCTCCCCGAGGCGAGCCATACCTCCCCGTCAGCAACGTCCATTTTTGGGACGGGGCAACACCGTTTTTTTATTCCCAGGCGCTATTTGTAGACTTACCTTTTAAGCACAGCCATGTGCGGCTCAAAATCGAACACCTGAATGGCTTTGACCATCGCTTGCTGCTGCTGGGGTTTCTTGACGAACACGATGGGCCTGTGGATGTGCTGGACTGGGCCATGTCGAAAGGCTACGAGGTTTCAGAGCATGCCGAGAACATAACGAATGTTGAAAAATCAATGTCCCTGGAGTATCGATTGAAAATATTACGGAAACCTATGTGACTAATAAATAGAGCCCGGCGATCTGGTCGGTGTGCGACATGGTTCAGGCAGGTGTTTCGATGCAGGATATGACGTTCTCGAATAAGGGTTACGTCACTTTTTCTAGATGAAGTGATGAAAGCGCAATTGATGGAAAAGCAGGTTAAATCGAAACAACGGGTCGCCGATCACGGCGAGGTATTGACCAACAAACGAGAGGTCAATGCCATGCTCGATTTGGTGAAACAGGAAACAGAGCGGATTGAATCCCGTTTTCTTGAGCCTGCATGCGGGACAGGGAATTTCCTTACAGAAATTCTTGAACGCAAATTGCGCATCGTTGAAGGCCGGTACGGCAAGAGCCAACTGGAATACGAGAGGTATGCCGTGCTCGCGGTGTCATCTAGCTACGGTATAGATATCCTATTTGATAACGTCCAAGAGTGTCGTAAGCGGCTTTTCGATATCTTCAATCAGAAGTACACAGGCTTGTTCAACGGACGAGCTAAGGATGAATGTCGTAACGCCATCCGATTTATTCTGGAGCGAAATATCATTTGGGGAGATGCGCTCTCGCTCAAGACGGTGGGCGAGAACCCGAAGTCGATTGTCTTTTCTGAATGGTCGCCAGTGAACGGAAGCATGCTAAAACGGCGGGATTTCACGTTCCATGGTTTGCTCGCGCATGAGGCAATCAAAGAACTACCGCTCTTCTCCGATCTCGGTGAGGATGTCTTTATCCCAACACCGGAGAAGGAATACCCCCTAACTCACTTTCTTGAGGTGGCGAAAGTTGACGACTGGTAATTACAATCCGGACGTGTTGACTTGCCTGGCAAACCTCAGCAGTGACGAGGTGTTCACGCCGCCGCAAATGGCGAATCAGATGCTCGACTTGCTTTCGATAGAGCTCTGGAGCAATAAGAACGCTACGTTTCTGGATCCTGGCTGCAAATCAGGCGTGTTTCTGCGCGAGATCGCCAAGCGCCTCGATAAAGGGCTGGAAGCGCAGATTCCACACCGCCAGAAACGACTGAACCACATTTTCAAAAATCAGCTCTACGGTCTTGCCACAACCGACCTGACCGCCCTATTGTCACGCCGGTCCGCATACTGCTCCAAGACGGCCAATGGGAAGTATTCAGTCTGCGAAGCCTTCGATAACCCACAAGGCAATATCCGTTTCGGGCGCGTCGAGCACACATGGCAGAATGGCCGATGCGCGTACTGCGGAGCCAATGAGGAGAACTATGAGCGAAGCAGCGAACTGGAAAGCCATGCCTACACGTTCATTCACACTGACAAGCCAGAGGAGATTTTCGACATGAAATTCGATGTCGTCATCAGCAACCCGCCGTATCAGTTGAGCGATGCTGGTTATGGCGCCAGCGCGTCACCGATCTACCACAAGTTCGTCGAGAGCGCGATCAGCCTCAACCCACGTTACATCGTGATGATTACGCCATCACGCTGGTTCGCCGGCGGCAAGGGATTGGACGAATTCCGTGAACGGATGCTCAGCGAATCGCGTCTACGGAACCTCGTTGACTATCCGAAGCTTTACGACGGATTCCCAGGCGTGAAGATACGAGGTGGTGTCTCATATTTTCTGTGGGATCGCGACTACGACGGTCCATGCACCGTACAGACGATGTGGGACGGCGCGCCGCTCGGTTCACCGATGGAGCGAAGTTTGAACACCTACGACGTTCTCGTCCGCCGGAACGAGGCTGTCTCAATTCTCGACAAGGTCCGTGCCTATCGCGTCGGAGGAAAGGCGGAGCGAACTCTGGATGCGTGCGTGTCCAGTCAGAAGCCGTTCGGGCTGCGAACATTCGTTCACGGTGCTGAGTCCAGGAAGGGACTAAAGCGTCCGGTTAAGCTCTATGGTTCACAGCGCGTCTCGTGGGTGGAACGAACAGCGATCGAAAGGAACGCGTCATGGATAGATGAATGGAAGGTCCTGATGACGCGTGTCCAGGGCACGAGTGCAGCGGTGGAGACCATGTTCTTGAGTCGGCCCATCATTGCTGGGCCAGGCGAGGCTTGCACAGAATCATATGTGGTCGCGGGCCGATTCACGAACGAAAAAACCGCAAAGCTCTACGCGCAGTATTTACGAACCCGGTTTGTCCGGTTCTTGGTGTCACTGCGCAAGGCGACGCAGGACGCGGCCAAGGATGTCTACGCGTTCGTCCCAGACGTTCCGCTCAACCTGGCGTGGACCGACGAGAAACTCTATGAACGCTACGGGCTAACAAAGGACGAGATCGCTCTTATTGAGTCTATTGTGCGCCCGATGGATGCAGATGAATGAGTAAAGACTTCTTCCCCCCGCGCCCTGACTCGCGGCCTGCCATCTATGCCTACGAGGATACGAATTCGCAGTATGCGGGCCTACTTAAAGTCGGCTATACGACCGTGGATGTGCAGAGCCGTGTTGCCCAGCAGTACCCGACTTTACGACCCGGCAAGCCGCCCTATAGGATCATCCTGGAAGAGCCCTCCATGCGGAATGACGGGACGGTATTCACCGACCACGATGTCCACCGGATGCTCCGACTCAATGGCGTTAAGAATCCAGAAGGCGAGTGGTTTCTTTGCACGGTCGCCCAGGTCAAGGCGGCGATCATTTCTGTTCGGACCGGACAACTGAACGAAGAGAACCGGACACTCGATTTCAGAATGCGGCCGGAGCAGGAAGCGGCGGTCGAGAAGACGGCGGCGTACTTCACAAGTTGGCGCAAGGAAAAGGGCAACCGGAACAAGCCGCCGCACTTCCTGTGGAATGCGAAGATGCGTTTCGGCAAGACATTTTCCACCTACCAGTTGGCGAAAAAAATGGGCTGGCGCAAAGTGCTGGTGCTCACCTTCAAGCCCGCAGTGCAGAGTGCCTGGGAAGACGACCTGAAATCTCATGTTGATTTCGAGGGTTGGCAGTTCATCTCTCCGGGCGGTCTACCCTTTGGAAAGGTAAACAAAAGGAAACCGTTCGTCTGTTTCGGCTCATTTCAAGATTATCTAGGAAGGAACCGCAGCACGGGTGGGATCAAAACAAAAAACGAGTGGGTTCATGCAACCCAATGGGACTGTATCATCCTCGACGAATACCACTATGGCGCCTGGCGCGAAAACGCAAAAGAACTTTTTGATGAAGAAGTTGAGAAGGCGGCTGAGCGAACTGACGAGGAAGAGCGCTTTGATGTCATTGAAGACATCATACCTATCACAACTGACGCCTATCTATATCTTTCCGGCACACCATTCCGAGCCATCGCATCCGGCGAGTTTATCGAGGAGCAGATATTCAGCTGGACTTACTCAGATGAGCAGCGGGCGAAAAGGGACTGGAAGGGCATTAACAATCCCTACGCCGCGTTGCCAAGGATGGTGCTCCTGACCTACCAACTCCCGGACGCGATCCGGGAAATCGCCATGCAAGGTGAGTTCAACGAGTTCGATCTGAACGTCTTCTTCTCTGCCGAGGGCATCGGCGACAAGGCGAAGTTCAAGTATGAGGACGAGGTTCAGAAGTGGCTGGACCTGATTCGCGGCGCGTTCCTGCCGACCAGTGTTGACAATCTGAAACTCGGGGCGCAGAAGCCGCCGATGCCGTTTTCGGACGTGCGGCTCCTGAACGTGCTATCACACACATTCTGGTTCCTCCCCAGCGTGGCCTCCTGTCACGCCATGCGCAACTTGCTAGCAAAGAAACAGAACCGGTTCTACCACGACTACAAGGTGATCGTGGCGGCGGGTAGCGCAGCCGGAATGGGCGTCGCGGTTTTGCCGCCAGTGCAGGAGGCGATGGACGACCCTCTCAAAACAAAGACCATCACGCTGTCTTGCGGCAAGTTGACCACGGGCGTGACTGTGAAACCGTGGTCGGGCATTCTCATGCTTCGCAATTCATCCAGCCCTGAGACGTATTTTCAAGCAGCCTTCCGAGTGCAGTCACCTTGGACGGTCCGCAACCCGGACGGAGCATCCCCGAACGAAGAACAGATCATCAAGGAAGAGTGCTACGTCTTTGACTTTGCGCCGGATCGGGCATTGCGGCAAATCGCCGACTACAGTTGCCGTTTAAACGTAGATGAGTCGAACCCGGAAAAGAAGGTTGCAGAGTTCATCAGCTTCCTGCCGGTCCTCGCCTACGATGGCAGTTCGATGAAGCAAATTGACGCCGCCGGCATTCTCGACATGGCGATGAGCGGAACTACTGCAACGTTGCTGGCGCGGCGCTGGGAAAGTGCGTTGCTCGTGAATGTGGACAACGACACCTTGCGTCGCCTGATGAACAACAAGAAGGCGATGGATGCCCTCATGAGCATTGAGGGTTTCCGCAATCTCAATCAGGAGATCAAGACCATCATCAACAAGTCGGAAGCCGTGAAAAAAGCCCGCAAGGAAGCCAACGACGAGGAGTTGTCCACGAAGGAAAAGAAGAAACTGACCGAAGAGGAGAAGGAGTATAAGGGCCTTCGGAAGCAGATTCAGGAGAAGCTCATCAAATTCGCTACGCGGGTGCCCATTTTCATGTACCTGACCGACTACCGCGAGCGGACGCTGAAGGACGTGATTACGCAGCTGGAACCGGGGCTCTTCAAGAAGGTCACCGGTCTGACCGTGAAAGACTTCGAATTGCTCGTGAGCCTTGGGGTCTTCAACAGCGCATTGATGAACGATGCAGTCTACAAATTCAAGCGGTATGAGGATGCCAGCTTGAGCTATACAGGAATCAACAAACATGAAGGCGAGGATGTCGGCCTTTATGATACAGTGCTGAGCGCGGGTGACTATCAATCCACTTTTGTGAATGTCACTGCTAAACCATGAGCAGGTGCGCTTTGAGTTAATGCTGGAGAACAATTGTCAGTAGTAACTCCCTGACAGCCTCACAAATTAGAGAATCTATGGCCATTTGGTTAATTCGCGCCGGCTCCCACGGCGAATACGAACATAAGTTCATCCAGGAAGCCCGAGTCTATGTGACTTGGGAGGGTCTCGATGTGAATCTCGCCAACCTCAAACAACGCGCCGATTTGACGGCAGCGATGACCGAGCGTTCACCGGACAAGAAGCCAAAAGCAATTATGAATTGGGTTAGTCAGGTGTGGCCATTTGCTCAGGAGATGAAGAAAGGCGACCTGGTTGTGTTGCCGCTCAAGTCGCAGCCCGCAATCCAGGTTGGCGAGATAACGGGCGATTACCACTTCGAGTCAGCCGGGCCGGACCCATACTTTCACTGGCGGCCGGTGAAATGGATTGCCGAGGCCGTGCCGCGCGCCAACTTCGGTAGAGACTTGCTATATACTTTCGGCGCGTTTATGACGATCTGTCGCGTGCAGCGTAACAACGCGGAACAACGTATCGCCGCCATGCGGGCGAACAGTTGGAAACCAGAAACGGTCGTGGCCGCTACTAAGGCAACAACGCCGGCCAGCGATGAAGCGGCAGAAGACACCGACCTCGAAGCACTCGCTCTCGACCAGATTGCCCAACTTATAGCCGCGCGTTTCAAGGGTCACGGTCTAACGCGACTGGTGGAAGCCATTCTTAAGGCGCAGGGTTACACCACCTACCGCAGTGCAGAAGGCGCAGACGGTGGCGCAGATATCCTTGCGGGTGCCGGCCCACTCGGCTTCGAAAAGCCGCGACTCTGTGTCGAAGTGAAATCGGAAAGCGGTCCCATCGACAGGCCGACAGTGGATAAACTGCTGGGTGCGGTCGCCAAGTTCGGCGCAGATGAGGGCTTGTTTGTTTCATGGGGTGGCTTCAAGAGCAACGTACAAAAGGAACTCGCGGCCAGTTTTTTCCGGGTGCGACTGTGGACACAGAAAGAACTTCTGGAACAACTCTTTGCTAATTACGATCAGTTAGATGAGGACTTGAAGGCTGAGCTGCCCTTGAAGCGAATCTGGATGGTGGCGGCGCAGGAAGAAGAGTAGGAGTTTTTGCAATTAGTCACGCCGCTTGCGCGGGGCCACTGGCGGACCAGAGCTTTGCCTAGCCCCTAGCCTTCCCAAGACTACTCCCCGTATTGAATGTTGGTTGCGCTGTTGACTCAGGGCAACCACGTTGCTGGAATGTTAGTAGTACCTATTTTGAGCTTTGAATCCTCATAGCTAATCGTCAGAGGATCCTGTGTAGGCGGTACACGTCTTAGACCGCCCATAACGGGTAGCGCAATAATGACTTTGCCCTGCCAGGAACCACTGGCCGGGAGAGTATGATCTACTCCTATCGCTGAAATGGTGAGGTTGGTTCCATCATATTCAAATTCGACTTCCTCTCTGGCGATGTTGCGTTTGCCTAGTTTGGCGCCATATCGCATCGCTTTGAGGCATCCTACGAAATCAGCCAGAGCAACAACGAGTTTAAAATTGTTTGTTGGAATCATAATTACCGGCTTCCTAATCTAATCAGATCCTGAATTTCTACCGCGCCACGATCCCCGTTCAAATTGCACATGCAGCACATCGTTTCTGCCGGGACTTTAAAAACTGGGGCTGGCTGCGCGATGCGAGGCTATAGGAGACATTACGAAATGAGTTTTGGGAACGACTCAAAGACAATTTCTTTCGTTTCGCTCATGTACTTTCTTACGGTATCGATGTCTCCCGCCGATACCCCGCCTGTAACTTGTATGACATCGTCCAAGGAGTAGAACTCATAATAGGTGCCGTCATCAAAGACGAGGAACAGTTGCGACTTTGGTGATTTGTCGCCGGTCTTGATTACGATTCCCTTGATCGTTTTTCCCAGAATTTCTTGCGCACCGTCTTTCATTTCCGTCCTCCAGCAGGTTCCACAAGGTAAGGGCTATTTTACTTGGCAGAGTATTGTTGGGAGTACCGGGAAATGATGTTTTTACGCCACGCAATTACGAAGCCTGTCGCTTCCTTTTCGATGAGATTCTCGAACGCCTGATCGTCCGCCGACTGGTTGTAATCAATATCGTATTCGTCGCATTTATCCACAAAAAATTGAACCAATTCTTCTGAACATGACTTGAGCGATGCTGCGGAACCGAACACAGCCTCAAAGTACCAGTCATCGCTCAGCTCTTCACCATTCTCAAAGCGAATATCCCAATCCCAGAGGTCGGTGATCATGAAGTCGAGGGGTATGCATTCGTTGAGCCGATCCTTCAACTGCACCAACTGTTCTTCGGACAGTTGAGCGGGAGGGCAGGGTGTCTCTATTGTGTCTGGATCTATCGAGAAATAGGACAGAATCAGGTAACCGACGAGCTTGTTCTGATTTGCAGCGAGAAATTCTTCGTAAGTCATTTCGTGGCCCCCGGAAATCAGCGTGCCCGACTATCGGAATTCGTTGTTCCTAAACAATACTATTCATTCCCTGGGTATGCTACATATTGCCCTTATGATATACCGCCTCCCGATAAAACCGCCCCCGCTGATGTATCTTGACGGCCGTGAGCCGATTCCCTACAAATGTTCGCCGACACAGCCGGAGTGGAAGGTTCGCGTGCACAAGCGTACAAAACCTTCGGACTCCACGTCCGACACGACGAAGCCAGAATCTTAACCAGCGCGATTTTAACCATCCCGACCGCAGGCTGACAGGAATCACAGGGGATAGGGCGAGGCGATTCAGGCAACGACTCGTGCCGCCCTGTGGTTTTCCCAATAGCGGTCTCCCGAGTAAAATAATCATCGATTGTTCTTGCCCGTGGCAAGTTCGTCATCCATGCTTCGGTTTGGCATTATCCCACCAATAGAGATTTCGTTCGAAAGCACTGTATGAAAATTGTATCACTGCAATTGTCCAATATTCTGAGCTTCAGATACTCCGATAACATTGGTTGTGCCGAGAAGATCAGCTTTGATGACGATCTCAATATCATCATTGGGGAAAACGGCTCAGGTAAATCGACGGCTCTAGAGGTCATAAATTTCCTGTTCAGGCGCGTTCTCTATAAACAGTACAACCTCAACCAAGACCTATACACTCAGCGGAACAGCATTAACGCTGATCAACGAAAACAGATTCTCCTGCCCGCAAACAACCTTTCGTATGATGGTTTTAGACTTGATCCTAATTGGAATACAGAAGACCGGCCCCAAACAATCCGTATTGTGGTTAAGCTGGACGAGATCGATAAAAAGAACATTCAGTACCTGCAAGATAAGCGAGTCACTTTGGCACCGTGGGTAGGGCGTTACACCACACGGGGTGAGACTGCTGCGTCAGACTATGGCGAGATGTACACTCTCGATATTATCCTAAATCGAAATGAGAAAACGTTCTCCGTCCAACCTCTGGACTGCGCGCAAGATTATGGGTATGAGTACCTCACGGACTACAATTTTTACAAAGATACCATCGCTCTCTACAATTTAGAAAATTCGGTGAATCCGATCGATACGCTCTACGAGTCATTCACTCTCATCAGCAGTTACCGAAACTACCATGCTTTCAATGTCTCCATAAGCCTGCGAGACCACCACCCTGCCGTACAGATTCAGCAAATTCGGAGTGCTGACTATACAAGGAGTCTAAACGCCAACGATAACTCGGAGCCAGCGATTTTCGCGCTTGTTCGTCTCCGAGTTGCCGAGAAGCACTTTGGCTTAATCTCACAAAAAATGGACGAGGCGGAATGCGAGGCCGCTGCTAATGCACTGCCGTTCATAGTGGAGATCAACAAACGTCTTCGCATCGTCAATCTGAAGTGCAAAATAAAGCTTCTTGACCTTCGCACTTGGCGCTACAGTTTTGAATTTCTAGACCTGCGAAGAAACAAGACCATTGCGGACATCAATAGCCTCAGTGCTGGGCAGAAGGCTATTACTCATCTTGTCTTCGAGGCCTACGGAAGAGGCGACCTAAAAGGTGGACTCGTGATCATTGATGAGCCAGAAATTCATCTGCACCATCAATTCCAGCATGAGTACCTACAGGTAATACGAGAGCTGAACAAACATCAGAGTTGTCAGTATATTCTGGTTACGCATTCCGAAGCACTCATAAACTCAGCAACCATCAGTAGTGTACGGCGGTTCAGTCTCAACACCGAGGGATACACAGAGATACGATTCCCCAAACTTACAGCGGAACAGAAGGTCTTGATTCGTATTCTCGACAATACGAGATCAACCTACGCGTTCTTTGCCAAGAAAGTTGTTTTGGTCGAAGGGGACACCGACAGATACTTCTTTAAGGCAGTGGTTCAGTCGCTGTATCAGGAGCTGGACCAAGAGATCGCGATACTTCACGTCGCCGGTAAGAACGAGCTTGCTCAATGGACTACTCTTTTTGAGAGCTTTGGGCTGATTGTCTATCGGATAGCTGACTTGGATTATGCCTACGATCTCTTCTACCCCCTCGAACCGCGGACGAGCCTAAAGACGCCTGCCGCCGTAACGGCTTTCAAGATAGCACATCCTGATTGCGAGTCTAGAATAACTACGGAGTATGCAAATAAAACCTTTATTCTCAGGAACGGTGATCTTGAGCATTATCTCGATATTGGCAAGGATCTGGCGGAAGTCATAACGTTATGTACCAATCAGTTGGCACAGTACCTACAAGATGAAAGCAATCAGAAAAGCGTAGAAGTTAGAGAGATTGTTCGGCAGATCACTGTCTAGTGATCGTTGCCCCCGGATATCGTGAGCGGTGTCGCGTGTCGTCCGTTTGTGGGTATTGGGCAGAGAGTCCGCTTTAGCAGTTTTCAACGGCACTTTGGATCAGCGTGAATGACTCCGGTGGGTTGTTTCCGGACCGTCAGATTGTGGCTGAAACTTGACGGCAGGGCGCCGCCTATCGAATAAATTCTCAGCTACTCATGTCATATCGAAAGAAAGCAACGCGACAAGCCGCGTGCTGCGTTTCGGTACAACCGCCATTTACGTTAATCTCGTCCGACCCTCAATGGCTCTCTATATGCGGTCAGGCGCTTTGAAGTATCGGGATGTCTTCGGCCACAGCCTTTAGCTTGTCGAGATAATTCGCCCAAGCCTGCATCATCTTGCGGCGTACCGACAGGTGTTCGGCGTAGTTGTAAGCCGCGCGTATCTCGTCACGTTCGGCATGTGCAAGCTGGCGTTCTATGGCGTCCCGGTTCCATCCTTGTTCGTTGAGTAGCGTAGACGCCATACTTCTGAAGCCGTGCCCGGTCATGTCGCCGACCGCGTAGCCAAGCCGACGAAGCCCGGCGTTGACGGTGTTCTCGCTCATGTGGCGGTCATCGCCACGTGCACCGGGAAACACATAGCGCCCCGTGCCTGTCAGTGCGTGAAGGTCTCTCAGGATCAACACGGCTTGCGTGGACAGCGGCACGATATGAACGGCCTTCATCTTCATTTTGTGTTCCGGTATGCGCCACTCGGCCTTGTCCAGATCGAACTCCGACCACTCCGCCTTGCGCAGTTCGCCAGGGCGCACGAAGACCAATGGCGCCAATTGCAGCGCACCCCGGGTGATGTACGAGCCGCTATACCCGGCAATGGCGCGCAACAGTTCGCCAACCCGCTTGGGTTCGGTGATGGTTGGGTGATGATGTTCTTGAGCCGGCGGAATCGCGCCGCGCAGATCGCTGGAAGGATCGCGTTGCGCGCGACCGGTGGCAACGGCATATCTGAACACCTTTCCGCAGTTCTGGTGGACGCGGTGCGCGGTTTCAAGTGCGCCACGGGCTTCAATACGGCGCAATACTTTGAGCAGTTCCGGCGCGTTCACATCGCCAATCGGGCGGCTCCCCAACCACGGAAATACTTCGCCCTCCAACCGCCGGATGATTTTATCGGCATGGCTTGTAGCCCAGCCCGGTGAAAACTTGGCGTGCCATTCCCGCGCTACCGCCTCGAAGCTGTTCTCAGTCGCCGCCTTGTTGGTCTGCTTCAATACGCCGGGGTCAACACCATCGGCCAGCAGCTTGCGCGCCTGGCCGCACCGCTCGCGTGCTTGTGCCAGTGACACGTCGGGATAGACACCGAGGGCAAGGCGTTTTTCTTTGCCGCTGACGCGGTACTTCATGCGCCAATACTTGCCACCCGCCGGCGTTACTTCCAGGTACATCCCCCTGGCGTCTGCGAGCCTGTAGGACTTCTCGCGTGGCTTGGCGTTACGTACTGTTGTGTCGGATATGGGCATTTGGGGGCACCTGGCTCTAGTGAAAGAGAATGTGCCCCCAAATGTGCCCCCAAAGTGGGGGCATGTCAATGAATGAGGCTGGACGGTAAGAGACAAGCAGGCAGTGTAAATGCCTTAAAAACAGATGCTTTTGGACGTTGCTGGATTGTACTGGATAAGCAAATGGCTCCCCGGGACGGACTCGAACCGCCGACCCAGTGATTAACAGTCACTTGCTCTACCGACTGAGCTACCGGGGAAGTTAATGAAGCCCTACTCGCTACGCTCCTTCGTCTTGCCATAAGACGAGAAGCCCTACTCGCTTACGCTCGTTCGTCCTTTCACAAGATTACGCCCTACTCGCTTCGATCGTTCGTCTTGCCATATGACGTCGAAGGGGGCGTATGGTACTGGCGGCGGCGGACGGGGTCAAGAACAGCGCGCACCGCGGACGAATCACGGACAGCTCAGGCCGCTATCGCTCTTGGTTGAAACGCGCGGTCGCCCGGTATTGGAGACGATGACGTAACGCACCGAACCCGCCCCGCGCCTGTCGCAGAACGCGAAGGTGGGATTGGTCCCGGACGAGAAACCGTTCGGCTGATATTTCACGCTGCGCCGGAAGCGGGAAGTTTTTATCGTCAGGTTGTCGCCGGTCATCCGATGTGCCCGTACCAGCGTCTCGCCGTCGTCGAGCCGATCGTTGTCGTTAATATCCACGAATACCAGTATGCCGTGGTGCCACCAGGTGTAGTCGCTGCCCGCATCGGCGCAGGTTCGGCCATCGCCGCTGGGGCAGAGCGTGATGGGTTGTCCGCGCTTGATGGCCTCGCTGCGCGTCACATACAGCGAGGACATGAGCGTGTTCACTTCGCCGGACATGCGGTTAGTGAGGGTCAGGTTGCGCAGCGACGGGACGGCCAGGCTCGTCAGCACGCCGACGATACCGAGCGTCATAACGGCCTCCGTGAGCGATACGCCCCGCTGGCCGCGGGGCGAGGCGGCATGACGGCGGGGAGGGAAATCTCTGGCGGAGGTCGGCGAACGGTCCATGTCCATTCAGTCCCTGAAGTTGCGGCTCCAGCCGATGCTCGGGGAGGGAAGCAGCTTGCGTACGCTTCCTGCCACGATCTGTCGGCAGTGGGTTGAGGTACGTGTGGCCGGGAAATTTCCTGTTACACCCGGCGATCAAAATTATACAAATCCGTCGTGGGCGCGCAAGGCCGCACGCGACGCGTGAAAATATTCGTTCCGAAGCGGTGGGTTACTTGGGGTTTTTGAGAACGAACGTGAGGCGCAAGACCAGCCGCCCTTCGAACCAGGCATCGAGTCTCAGCTGACCCGGCCGGAGCGTCGCATGCGGCCGGATCTCCGGCGGGTCGATCTCTTTCAGGACCAATAGCTGCGCCGGGTAGTCGAGCTGCAGGCTCACGCGAAGCGGAAAGTAACCGTCCAGAAACCGGCGCATGTACGGGCCGCTGGTGAGCAGGTAGGCGCCGGTGGACGGATCGCGTTCCAGTATCCGGTTCTCGCTATGAATGCACAGCACGGCGTTCGGCCCGACGTTCTTGAGTTGTACGCTGCTGCCCTCGACCCAGGCCTTTTCGATATGCTCGGCGCGCGCGATCTCGAGGGCGCGCACCCGTCCGGGGGCAAACGTCACCTCCATGGCGCCGACCTGATCGAGCTGGTAATGGCATTGCCGGTCGGTCACCCAGCCGGTGTCGAGCGATTCCGCCGAGATGGTCAGGTGCTTGTGATGATGGTGCGCCGGTTCGGCCGGCGGTTCCGGCAGCACCTGCAAGGCGCCCTCGTTGATCTCGGGCGCGGCCAGCGTTGCGGACGTGACCAGCAGCAAGCCGGCGGCCAGCGCCAGCGCCCGGCGCACTCAGGCCTCCGCGCGGCCGAGCAGCTTCTCGAGCCGGTCCACGGCGGCGTCCAGCTTGTCCATGCCGGTGGCGAACGACAGGCGCAGATAACCGTCGGCGCCGAACGCCGAGCCGGGCACGAGCGCCACCCCGGTTTGATTCAGAATCAGCTCGGCCAGTTCGACATCGTCGCGGATGCCCTCCAGATTGGCCATGGCGCCGTGGAACGACGGCAGGCTGTAGAACGTCCCCTGCGAGGGGATACAACGCACGCCGCGCAGCCCATTGAGGCGCTTCACCAGCCGGTCGTGCCGCTCATGGAACGCCGCGCGCATAGGCACGATGCAGGCCTGATCTCCGGTCAACGCCGCCTCGGCCGCGACCTGGGCGATCGAGGTCGGGTTGGAGGTGCTTTGCGATTGCACCTTGCACATCGCCGCGATCAACGCCTTCGGCCCGGCACAGTAGCCGATGCGCCAGCCGGTCATGGCGTAGGCCTTGGATACGCCGTTCAGCACGACGGTGCGGGGCAGCAGGTCCGGGCAGACGTTGGCGATGTTGCAAAACGGTTCGGCGGTCCAGACGATATGCTCGTACATGTCGTCGGTGGCGATCAGCACGTCCGGGTATTTGCGCAGCACCTCGCCCAGGGCGGCGAGTTCGGCGCGGGTGTACACGCTGCCGCTCGGGTTCGACGGACTGTTGATGACCACCAGCCGGGTCTTGCCGCCGATCACGGTGTCGAGTTGTTCGGGCGTGATCTTGAAGCCGCGTTCATGGTCGGCCGAGACGATCACCGGCGTGGCGTCGGCGAGCCGCACGATATCGGGATACGACACCCAGTAAGGCGCCGGGATCACCGCCTCGTCGCCGGCGTCGAGCAGCGCCATGGCGAGATTGAAGAAGCTCTGCTTGCCGCCGACCGACACCAGCACCTGGTCGGGCGTGAAGTCGAGGGCGTTCTCGCGCTTGAACTTGTCGACGATCGCCTGCTTGAGCGACGGCATGCCGTCGACCGCGGTGTATTTGGTGAAGCCGGCGCGGATGGCGCGGATCGCGGCCTCTTTGATGTGCTCCGGGGTGTCGAAGTCGGGTTCGCCCGCCCCCAGATCGATGATGTCCCGGCCCTGGCCTTTGAGTTCCTTGGCGCGGGCGGTGACGGCGAGGGTGGGGGAGGGCTGGATGCGCTGGACGCGGCCGGACAGACGTATGGTAGACAAAATAGGCCCTTGGGCTTGGGGTCGTTGAAAGTGCGGTAATATACCCGTAACCGGTGATTAGCTGAAGCAGATGAGCGAAAAATTCCAGATTGTCAGCCCGTTTTCCCCGGCCGGCGATCAGCCGGCGGCGATCGCGGCGTTGACCGACGGGCTCGTGCACGGCGAGGCGTTCCAGACCCTGCTCGGCGTGACCGGCTCCGGCAAGACCTACACCATCGCCCAGGTGATCCAGGCGGTGCAGCGCCCGACCCTGATCCTGGCGCCCAACAAGACGCTGGCCGCGCAACTCTATTCCGAGATGCGCGACTTCTTCCCGCGCAACGCCGTCGAGTACTTCGTTTCCTATTACGACTACTACCAGCCCGAGGCGTACGTGCCGGCCTCCGATACCTATATCGAGAAGGACGCCGCCATCAACGAGCAGATCGAACAGATGCGCCTGTCGGCCACCAAGGCGCTGTTGCAGCGCCCGGACGCCATCATCGTCGCGACCGTGTCGGCGATTTACGGCCTGGGCGATCCGGACGCCTATCACGCCATGATCCTGCATCTGAAGCGCGGCGAGCGCATGGACCAGCGCGCCATCTTGAAGCGCCTGACCGAGTTGCAGTACAGCCGCAACGATTTCGAATTGCATCGCGCCACCTTCCGGGTGCATGGCGACGTGCTCGATATCTTTCCGGCCGACTCCGAGCGCCTGGCGTTGCGCGTGCAGTTGTTCGGCGACGAGATCGAAAGCCTGGCCGAGTTCGACCCACTCACCGGCGAGATCGTCAATCGTGTGACGCGCGCCACGGTCTATCCGTCGTCGCATTACGTCACGCCGCGCGACACGGTGCTGGGCGTACTCGACAAGATCAAGGAAGAATTGCGCGCACGCCTCGAAGAGCTGCGCGCCGCCGACAAGCTGGTCGAGGCCCAGCGCCTGGAAACCCGCACCCGCCTCGATCTCGAAATGCTCCAGGAACTCGGCTATTGCCCGGGCATCGAAAATTATTCGCGGTTCCTGTCCGGGCGCGCGCCTGGCGAGCCGCCGCCGACCTTGATCGATTATCTGCCGGACGACGCGCTGCTGGTGATCGACGAAAGCCACGTCACCGTCCCGCAGTTGGGCGGCATGTACCGCGGCGACCGCTCGCGCAAGGAAACCCTGGTGCAATACGGCTTCCGGCTGCCGTCGGCGCTCGACAACCGTCCGCTGCGTTTCGAGGAATTCGAGGCGCTCATGCCGCAGACGATTTTCACCTCGGCCACGCCCGGGCCGTACGAGAGCGAGCGCAGCAAGAGCGTGGTCGAATTGGTGGTGCGACCGACCGGCCTGGTGGACCCGCAGGTCGAGGTGCGGCCGGTGGCCAGCCAGGTGGACGATCTGCTGTCCGAGATCCGCCGGCGGGTGGCGGCCAAGGAACGGGTGCTGGTGACCACGCTGACCAAACGCATGGCCGAGGACCTGACCGAGTATTTCGCCGAGCATGGCGTCAAGGTGCGCTATCTGCACTCCGACATCGACACCGTCGAACGGGTCGAGATCATTCGCGATCTGCGCACCGGCACCTTCGATGTGCTGGTCGGCATCAACCTGTTGCGCGAAGGCCTGGACTTGCCGGAGGTATCGCTGGTCGCGATCCTGGATGCCGACAAGGAGGGGTTCCTGCGCTCGACGCGCTCGCTCATCCAGACCATCGGCCGGGCCGCGCGCCATATCAACGGCAAGGCGATCTTGTATGCCGCCACCGTCACCGATTCGATGCGCCGCGCCATCGACGAAACCGACCGGCGGCGCGCCAAACAGCTGGCCTACAATGCCGAACATGGCATCACGCCCACGGGTATCGTCAAGGCGGTCAAGGACATCATCGACGGCGTGGCCTTCGGCCCGGCCGGCCGCGGCGATATGCGCGCAGCGTTGCAGGCCGCCGAGGAGGCCGCCGAGTACCAGTCGCTGTCGCCGCCGGCGCTCGCTCGGCTGCTCGCCAAGCTCGAAAAACGCATGTATGGGCATGCCAAAAACCTCGAGTTCGAGGAGGCGGCGGCGGTGCGCGACCAGATTCAGACCATCCGGAGCGGGACGTTCGGACTCATTAAAGGCAAGGTGGGCTAGCGTTTCTTGGCGGTACTACTATTATTCTTGAAGCTATTACTACAAGGCAGGAGGAGATCATGGGTACGCTTGTTAAATCGTCTATCGGTGTCAGCGTGACGGTTATGTTAACGATGTTGCTCGGCGTGGCCGTGGCGGCACCGGGTAAAACACTGACCTGGGCCGGCTGCGGCATCTCGAAAAATGCTTTCATGGCGGAAATGGCCGCCGCCTACGAAAAGAAAACCGGTGTGAAAATCGATTTCAAGGGTGGTGGCGCCACCAAGGGCATCCGCGAGGTGGCCAATCATTCGGTGGACATCGGCGGCACCTGCCGCCACACCCTCGAGGACCCCGACAGTTTGTTGAATCACCGCGAGGAGCGGCGCATACAGCTCACGCCGGTCGCCTGGGACGCGCTGGTGGTGATCGTGCACAAGGATAATCCGGTGTCGGATATCACGCTTGAGCGGATCCGTCAGCTTTATACCGGCAAGCTCACAAACTGGAAACAGTTGGGCGGTCGCGACGCGCCCATCGAGTTGTACGTGCGCAAGGGCAAGATCTCGGGCGTCGGCCGGACCAAGCGCGAACTGATCTTCAACAACTATGAACAGGAGTTCGTGGCCAAGCACGTGGTCGACGAATCCGCGACCCTGGAAAAGGACATGGTGTCCAACCCGAACGGCGTCGGCATGACCGGAGTGAGCAGCGCCCGCAAGCTCGGCAGCACCGCCAAGATCCTCAGGCTCGAAGGCAAGGAAGCGAGCTACGAGAACATCAAGAACGGCCAATACATCCTATACCGGCCGCTGTACATGGTCACGCACATGCAGGACCCCAACCCGGAGACCAAGAAGTTCCTGACGTTCGTGATGGGCGAAGAGGGCAAGAAGGTCATGCGCAGCGTCGGCACGGTGCCGTACGAGGACGCGATCGGGCTGTGGAGCAAGTACCTGGACGAGCAGAACAAGGCCCTGGCGATGCGCGTCGGCACCGCGAAACCGGCGGCCACGCGCACGCCGCGCTTGTGAGCGCGACCGGGAGTATGTTATTTTGCGCGCCCAGCGAGCCGGCTGAGGCATGCGCCTCGGCGGCTTCCTGACATCAGGCGCGTAGCTCAGTGGTAGAGCACTACCTTGACATGGTAGTGGTCGGTGGTTCGATCCCACTCGCGCCTACCAAGTAACAAGCAGCGCCTGCTACGGGCGCTGTGTTTTTTGAGCGAATACCTTCACGCGGCCCCTCGTAGCGGTCGCCACTGAAATAAGGATCGAACGTCATGCCTGTGATCACCCTGCCGGACGGCAGCCGTCGCGAATACCCCCACCCCCTGAGTGTCGCCGAGGTCGCCGCCGATATCGGGCCGGGTTTGGCCAAGGCCGCCCTTGCCGGCAAGGTCGACGGCAAGCTGGTCGATACCTCCCATCGTATCGAACTCGACGCCGCGCTCGCCATCGTCACCGAGCGCGACCCGGAAGGCGTCGAGGTGATTCGCCATTCCACCGCCCATCTGCTCGCCCAGGCGGTCAAGGAATTGTTCCCCGAGGCGCAGGTGACGATCGGTCCGGTGATCGAGGACGGCTTCTACTACGATTTTTCCTTCAAGCGCGGTTTCACCGAGGACGATCTGCGCGCCATCGAGGCGCGCATGCACGACATTGCCAAGCGCGATCTCACGGTCGAGCGCCGGGTGATGGCGCGCGACCGCGCCGTCGAGTTTTTCCGCAACCTCGGCGAGCAATACAAGGCCGAGATCATCGCCGCCATCCCCCAGGCCGAGGATATCTCGCTCTACGGCCAGGGCGATTTCGTGGACCTGTGCCGCGGCCCGCATGTGCCGAGCACCGGCAAGCTCAAGGCGTTCAAGCTGATGAAGGTGGCGGGCGCCTATTGGCGCGGCGATTCGCGCAACGAGATGCTGCAGCGCATCTATGGCACCGCCTGGGGCGACAAGAAGGCGCTCGACGCCTACCTGTACCGCCTGGAGGAGGCCGAGAAACGCGATCATCGCAAGATCGGAAAGGCGCTGGATTTATTTCACATGCAGGACATCGCGCCCGGCATGGTGTTCTGGCACGATCGCGGTTGGCGTGTCTATCAACAGGTGGTGAGTTATATCCGTGACCTGCTGCGCGAACATGGCTATCAGGAGATTCACACGCCGCAGGTCGTGGACCGTTCGTTGTGGGAGCAATCCGGACACTGGGAGAAGTTCAAGGAGCACATGTTCACCACCGAGTCGGAAAAGCGCGAGTACGCGATCAAACCGATGAATTGTCCCTGCCACGTGCAAATCTACAATCAGGGGCTCAAGAGTTACCGCGACCTGCCGTTGCGCTTGGCGGAGTTCGGGTCGTGTCATCGCAACGAGCAATCCGGCGCGTTGCACGGTCTCATGCGAGTGCGCCAGTTCGTGCAGGACGATGCCCATATTTTTTGCACCGAGGACCAGATTCAGGCCGAGGTGTCCGGATTTATCGATCTCTTGCACCGCGTGTATGCCGACTTCGGCTTCAAGGAGATCATTTACAAACTCTCGACTCGCCCGGCGCTGCGCGTAGGTTCGGACGAGAGCTGGGACAAGGCAGAACACGCCCTTGAACAGGCCCTGAACAGCAAGCGTCTGTCGTGGGATTTGCAGCCGGGGGAGGGAGCGTTTTACGGCCCCAAGATTGAATTTTCGCTCAAGGACAGTATCGGCCGTGTGTGGCAGTGCGGCACCGTCCAGGTGGACTCCTCCACGCCAGAACGACTGGGCGCGCATTACATCGCCGCCGACGGTTCCAAGCAGGTTCCGGTGATGCTGCACCGAGCCATCCTGGGCTCGCTGGAGCGCTTTATCGGCATTCTGATCGAGGAGCACGCCGGCGCCCTGCCGGCGTGGCTGGCGCCGCTGCAGGCGATGGTGCTCAACATCACCGACAAACAGGGCGACTACACCCGAAACCTGGAAAATTCCTTGCGAAAACAGGGGTTCCGGGTCGAATCGGACTTGAGAAACGAGAAAATAGGCTTTAAAATCCGCGAACATACCTTGCAGCGCATCCCCTATCTGCTGGTGGTGGGCGAGCGGGAGGTGCAGACGGGTACCGTTGCCGTGCGCACGCGCACGGGTGAGGATTTGGGTTCGATGACGCCGGTGGCGTTCAGCGAGCGGCTCACCCGGGAGATCGCGCGCCACGGCCTTACTGTTTAGAGGATTAACGCTATCGTACAAGCAAAAGTACAAGCAAAAGAGACGCGCCTGAACGACCAGATCACGGCGCCGCAGGTCAGACTGATCGGCGCCGACGGCAAGCAGGTGGGCGTAGTGACCCTGGCCGAGGCCAAGCAAATGGCCGAAGTCGCGGCGCTGGACCTGGTAGAGATTTCGCCCGCGGTGTCGCCGCCGGTGTGCCGGATCATGAACTTCGGCAAGTTCCAGTATGAGGAAAGCAAGCGCAAGCACGCGGCACGGCGCAAGCAAAAGCAGATTCAGGTCAAGGAGGTCAAGTTTCGTCCCGGGACGGACATCGGAGATTATCAGGTCAAACTACGCAACCTGATACGTTTCCTGGAAAACGGGGACAAGGCGAAAATCACCCTGCGTTTCCGCGGTCGCGAAATGGCCCATCAGGAACTGGGCACGCAACTGTTGAAGCGCATCGAGCAGGACCTCGCGGAGTACGGCACGGTGGAACAATTTCCGCGCCTCGAGGGCAGGCAGATGGTGATGATCCTGGGTCCCAAGAAATGAGAGATTTGCGGTAGCCGCAGGATCGAGGCAAACGGACGTTTCGTGGTTCTCTCCGCCCTCGGGCGGCCATGTGGTTCAATCTCTTGAAAATCAACGGTAGCGCGCGCCATGACGGTGTGCGTGAGAATGCGGAGTTACGAGACAATGCCTAAACTTAAGACCAATCGCGGCGCGGCCAAGCGCTTCAAGAAGACCGCCAGCGGCGGCTTCAAATGCGGCCACGGCTATAAGCGCCATATTCTTACCAAGAAGACCACCAAGCGTAAGCGCCAGCTGCGCGACACCATGATGGTGCACAAGTCCGACGTCGGATCTGTGGCGCGCATGTTACCGTACAGCTGAGGAGATAGACCATGCCACGCGTCAAACGCGGTGTTACCGCCCGTGCCCGCCACAAAAAAGTGTTGTCGGCCGCCAAGGGTTATTTCAATGCGCGCCGCAAGGTATTCCGCGCCGCCAAGCAGGCGGTCGCCAAGGCCGGCCAGTACGCCTATCGCGACCGCCGCCAACGCAAGCGCCAGTTCCGCGCCCTGTGGGTCGCGCGTATCAACGCCGCGGCGCGCGAGAACGGCCTGAGCTACAGCCGCTTCATCAACGGCCTGAGCCGGGCCGCAATCGAAGTCGATCGCAAGATGCTGGCGGATATCGCCGTGCACGACAAGCCGGCTTTCTCCGCGCTGGCCGAGAAGGCCAAGGCCCATCTTTCGGCCTGATCGTCGGCGCGATGTAGGCAGCCGCCGTACTCGAAGGGAAGGGCCGTCGGCCTTTCCCTTTTTTGTTTCTGAATCCAGCAGGTTGGGTCGGGCGACGAAGCAACGGTTCGACGGCAAGGCGCTAGGGCAGGATAACGAACAAACATGAACCCGGTGTTGCAGCAGGAATTGGCAAAGTTGCTGGAGACGGCGCTCGCCGCCGTGGCCGGTGCCGCCGACGCGGAGGCGCTCGATCAAATCCGGGTCGGCTATCTCGGCAAGAAGGGCGCGCTTACCGAACAACTCAAACAGCTCGGCGGCCTGCCGGCCGAGCAGCGCCCGCAAGCCGGTCAGCAGGTGAACGAGGCCAAGGACCGGCTGCAAGCGGCGCTCGACGAACGCAAACGGCTGCTCGCGGAACGCCAGCGCGAGCAGCAGCTGTCGCAGGAAAATCTCGACGTCAGCCTGCCCGGCCGCGGCCTGCGGATCGGCGGCCCCCATCCCATCACCCGCACGTTGCGGCGCCTGGAGGAATTGTTCCTGCGCATGGGCTTCCGGATCGCCGAGGGCCCGGAGATCGAGGACGACTTCCACAATTTCGAGGCGCTCAATATCCCGCCCGATCACCCGGCGCGCGCCATGCACGATACGTTTTATTTCGACAACGGTCTGCTGCTACGCACCCATACCTCGCCGGTGCAAATCCGCTACATGCAGACGCACAAACCGCCGCTGCGCATCATCGCGCCCGGGCGGGTGTACCGGCGCGATTCCGATGTCACCCACACACCGATGTTTCACCAGATCGAAGGGCTGCTGGTCGACGAAAACGTGAGTTTTGCCGATCTCAAGGGCGTGTTGAGCGATTTTCTCGGACAATTCTTCGAACGCGCGCTCAAGCTGCGTTTCCGGCCGTCGTATTTTCCGTTCACCGAGCCGTCCGCCGAGGTCGATATCGAGTGCGTCATGTGCGGCGGCAGCGGTTGCCGGGTGTGCAAGCACAGCGGCTGGCTGGAGGTGCTGGGCTGCGGCATGGTGCACCCCGAGGTGTTCCGGCACGCCGGCATCGACAGCGAGCACTACACCGGCTTCGCGTTCGGGCTGGGCGTCGAGCGCCTGACCATGCTGCGTTACGGCGTGAACGACTTGCGGTTGTTCTACGAGAACGACCTGCGCTTCTTGCGGCAGTTTAAATAGAAAAAAATTTGCCGCAGATGAACGCAGATTAAATCACAATACAATAATTATCCTGATTTATCTGCGTTCATCTGCGGCCAAAAATAATATATGAAAATCAGCGAACAATGGCTGCGTGAATGGGTGGCGCCGCGCCTGGATACCCGGGCGCTGGCCGATCGTCTCACGCTCGCCGGTCTCGAGGTCGGCACGATCGCGCCGGCCGCGCCGGCGCTGGAACGCGTGGTGGTCGGAAAGATTCTGGCGGTGGCGCCGCACCCGCAGGCCGACCGGCTGCGCGTCTGCCAGGTCGACGCCGGCCAGGACCGGCCGCTCACGATCGTGTGCGGAGCGGCTAACGCCGCCGCCGGCCTGCGCGTGCCGGTGGCCCTGGTTGGCGCGCGCCTGCCGGGTGGGGCGGAAATCAAGCACACCGAAATTCGCGGCGTGGCCTCGGCCGGCATGTTGTGTTCGGCCGCGGAATTGGGCCTGGAGGAAAAGTCCGAGGGCCTGTGGGAGTTGGACGGCAATCTCAAACCCGGTGTGTCGTTGACGAGCGCGCTGGCGCTGGACGACCAGGTTCTGGAAATTGAGCTCACCCCCAATCGCGGCGATTGTCTGAGCGTCGCCGGCGTGGCGCGCGAGCTCGCGGCGCTCACCGGCGCGCGGCTCAAGGCGCCGGTCGTCAAGGACGCCACGGTTAAATCCAAGAAACGCTTATCGGTAACGCTCGCGGCTAAACTAGATTGTCCGCATTATGCCGGCCGGGTGATCGAGGGCCTCGATCCCGCCGCCCGCACCCCGGTGTGGATGCAGGAGCGCCTGCGCCGCGCCGGCATCCGCTGCATTCAACCGGTGGTCGATGTGACCAACTACGTGATGCTCGAACTCGGCCAGCCCATGCATGCCTTCGATCTGGCGCGGCTGTCCGGCGGCATCGTCGTGCGCCACGCCCGCGTGAATGAAACCCTGGCGTTGCTCGACGGCAAGAGTCTCGCGCTCGAGCCGGGCACGCTGGTCATCGCCGACCGGCACGCGCCGGTCGCGATCGCCGGCATCATGGGCGGCCTGGTGTCGGGCGTCACCGCCGCGACCACCGCGGTGTTCCTGGAGAGCGCCTATTTCCGCCCGGAGACCATCGCCCGGCGGGCGCGTGGCTTGGGACTGCACAGCGAATCCTCGCATCGCTTCGAGCGCGGTGTCGATCCGCGGCTGCAACGCCGGGCGCTGCAACGCGCCACGAACCTGTTGCTCGCCATCGCCGGCGGCCGCGCCGGTCCGATCACCGAACAGACCGCGCCGCGCCACGTGCCGAAGCGCGCCGCGATCCGCCTGCGCAGCGCCCGGGTCGCGCGCCTGCTGGGCATGAGCCTGTCCGTTAGATCCATGAGCGACACGCTCAAGCGGCTCGGGATGCGGGCGCAGAAAACCGTCGATGGCCTGCGGGTGACGCCGCCGTCCTATCGGTTCGACATCGCCCGCGAATGCGATCTGATCGAGGAGTTGGCGCGGGTTGTGGGCTACGAGCGGGTGCCGAGCACGCGCCCGCCGATCGCCATGGCGGCGAGTCTGCCGTCCGAGAGCGACCTCGACGCCGATCGGCTGCGCGCCGTGCTCATGGATCGCGATTACCACGAGGCGATCACCTACAGTTTCGTCGATCCGGCGCTCCAGGCGTTGCTCGATCCGCAGGCCGCGCCGGCGCTGCTGGCCAATCCCATCGCCGCCGATATGGCGGCCATGCGCACGCAGTTGTGGCCCGGCCTGCTGACGGCGCTGACTTATAATTGCAACCGTCAACAGGCGCGCATCCGCCTGTTCGAGATCGGACCGCGCTTTATTCCCGGCCCGAAAGGCGTGCGTCAGGAGTGGACGGTGGCCGGCGTGCTCCACGGCCCGGCGGCGCCCGAGCAGTGGGGTGTGCCGGCGCGCGCGCTGGATTTTTACGATCTCAAGGGCGATGTCGAAGCGTTGCTGAGCGTGGCGCGCGCCGGTTTCGAGACACGTGCAGCGCAACATCCGGCCCTGCATCCCGGCCAGTGCGCGGCGGTCTATCGGCGGGGCACAGGGGAGGGCGACAGCGGCGGCCTGTTCGGCCGGCTGCACCCCGCCATCCAGGCGAAATTGGGCCTGGAGCAGCCGGTATTTCTGTTCGAGCTTGGTTTGGCCGGGCTGGCCAGCGGCGCTATCCCCCGGTTTCGGGAGATCTCCAAATACCCCTCGGTCCGCCGCGATCTGGCAGTGGTGGTCGACCGAGCCACCCCGGCCCGGGCGGTCCTGGAGTGCGTGGCCAAGGCCGCCGGGGATTTGCTTGCAAACCTTGAGCTTTTTGACGAATATCGCGGGGAAGGCATTGATTTCGGAAGAAAAAGTTTGGCTTTGGCCTTGACCTTGCAGGACTCTTCGCGCACTCTTAACGATGAGGCTGCCGAGGCGGTAATCCAGAGGGTGGTGGCGGCCCTGGGGTCGGAGTTGGGCGCCCAGTTGAGACAATAAAAGCACGAGAGAAGGACGCGTATCCATGGCGTTAACCAAGGCAGACCTGGCCGAGTCGCTGTTTAATGAGCTAGGATTGAACAAGCGCGAGGCGAAGGAATTTGTCGAGCTGTTTTTCGAGAAAATCCGCGAGGCCTTGGAGCGGGGCGAGACCGTCAAGCTCAGCGGCTTCGGGAATTTTGGCCTGAGGAACAAGAACCCCCGGCCGGGGCGCAATCCCAAGACCGGGGAGGAAATACCGATTTCCGCGCGGCGCGTGGTCACCTTTCGCGCCAGTCATAAACTTAAAAAACGAGTGGAAATGAATGCTGGATCCCGCGGAAAATCTTGAGCTGCCGCCCATCCCGGGTAAGCGCTATTTCACCATCGGCGAGGTCAGCGAACTGTGCGCGGTCAAGCCGCATGTGCTGCGCTATTGGGAGCAGGAGTTTCCCCAGCTCAAGCCGGTCAAGCGCCGCGGCAACCGCCGCTACTACCAGCGTCATGACGTGATGCTGATCCGCCAGATTCGCAGTCTGCTGTACGTCGAGGGGTTCACCATCAGCGGGGCGCGCAACAAGCTGATCGTGGAGAACGACCTCAACGACCCCGGCCAGCGCGCCGCGGTGATCAAGCAATTGATCAAGGAATTGGACGACGTGCTGGTCTTGCTCAAAGAGTAACTTCGGACAAGTTCCCATTTTCCCCGCCGATGTTCTCAGGTATGATGGCGTGCCCGGATACCTCTCATATCAGAGCATTCGGTTCCCACGGCAGTTCCGCAGTAAAACGGGGCGTAGCGCAGCCTGGTAGCGCACCTCCTTGGGGTGGAGGTGGTCGGAGGTTCAAATCCTCTCGCCCCGACCATACAATCCCTGTATGGGGCGATCGGATTCCCGGCCTGGCGTGTTCCATCCGCCAGGCGCTCGGCGGCGTTGCCGCCTTGCCCTCTCGCCCCGACCAACTTAAAAAAATTAACCGTTGAAGGCCCGCGACCGTGGAGTCCGTTAGCCCGCAGCACGCCTGGCAGGTCTTGCAGGCCGCCGATTGCCTGTACACCGAGGCGCAGGTCGAGGCGGCGCTCGATGTCATGGCGCAGGCCATTACCGCGACTCTCGGGCAGAGCAACCCGGTGGTGGTGTGTCTCATGAACGGCGGCGTGGTGCCGTTCGGCAAGCTGCTGCCGCGACTGAATTTTCCCTTGCAGATCGACTACGTGCACGCCACGCGCTATCGCGACAAACTCTACGGCAGCGATCTGGAGTGGCGCGCCGGTCCGTTCGTCTCGGCGCGCAACCGCACGGTGCTGCTGGTGGACGACATCCTGGATGCCGGCGAAACGCTGGCGGCGATCGAGAAGTTCTACCAGGGTCAGGGCGCGCGACGGGTCTATAAAGCGGTGTTGACCGTCAAGAATCGGACGCGCAGCGTGCCGATCGCGGCCGATTTTATCGGACTGGAAGTGCCCGATCGATACGTGTTCGGCTACGGCATGGATTACAAGGGATATTTGCGCAACGCGCCGGGTATCTACGCCCTGGCCGAATCATTCAATTCGGACTCATAGGAAGCCCTCGGCATGACCTTAGCGGCGATCATCGGCGGCAGCGGCCTGACCAACCTGAAGGATTTCGAAGTCACCCATCGGGAAGTGAAGCGTTCGCCGTACGGCGAACCGTCCTCGCCGCTGGTGTTCGGCCGCCTGGGCGGCCAGGAGGTGGTGTTTCTGGCGCGCCACGGCCAAGGCCACACCATCCCGCCGCACGAGGTGAATTACCGCGCCAACATCTGGGCCATCAAGGAGACCGGCGCGACGCGCGTGATCGCGGTCAACGCCGTCGGCGGTATCGCCGCCAGCCTGAAACCCGGACAGCTGGTGTTTCCCGACCAGATCATCGATTACACCTATTCGCGCAACCACACCTTCTTCGGCAACGGGCAAAAACCGGTCACGCACATCGATTTTACTTACCCGTATTGCGAGGAGTTGCGGCGGGTGTTCATCCAGGCGGCGCGCGCCGCCGGCATCGAGGCCGCGGAACATGCCACCTATGCCGCCACCCAGGGCCCGCGCTTCGAGTCCATCGCCGAGATCAAGCGCCTGGAGCGCGACGGCGCCGACATCGTCGGCATGACCGGCATGCCCGAGACCGGCTTGGCGCGCGAACTGGGACTGTGTTACGCCAGCATCGCGGTGATAGCCAATCCGGCCGCCGGCAAGGCCGCCGGCGTGATCAGCCTGAAAGAGATAGAAAGAACCCTGGAGAGCGGGATGCAAACGGTGCGCTCACTGCTGGAGCGCACCATCCCGTTGTTGCTGACGGTCTGATGAAGAGAGGTTTAATAATAGTTTTTGCCGCAGAGACGCAGAGGGCGCAAAGAACAACAGAAAAATTCTAAGAGGGTAACCCAAACCTTGGGTGGCGTCGTCCCTGGTCAAGAGAGGGCTTACCAAAAAAGGTTTTCCCTGCGCCCTCTGCGTCTCTGCGGCAAGAAATCTAACAGTACTTCCTTAGCGCCCGCCGCGCTCTTTTTCGGGCGCGTTCACGGTCAGCAGCACGCCGAAGCGCGGGTGGTCGTAGTAGTGAACCTCCTGGCTTTTGACGCGCCGTTGTTCGTCTATCCGGTGAACGACCCCGCCGGTCACCGCTGTGTCTTTGAGCACCAGCTGCACGTCGGCGTGCAGATAACGGCTCAGATAAACCTTCACCAGACCGTCGAGTTCCGTGCCGCCGGTGATGCGACGTGCCTTGACGCCGCCCTTGGTGTCCACCGTTTGACTCCAGCGTTGATGAAACAGCACCCGGTACTGGCCGTCTTTTTCGAGCTGCGCGGCGCTGCCGGCGAGTTTGTAGCCACCGGTCGCGGGTGTCGTCGGGACAACCGCGTCGGCCAGGCCGGGGAGGGTTACGGCGTTTTTGCCTTCGAACGCCGACACGTCGCTGGCCGGGGTGTTGCGATTTTCGAATACCAGCACCTCGATGTCGTAGAGGCCGTCCTTGTCGGTGGGCGCGGCCGCCACCGTGTTTGCCAGAAACAGCAGCGTGCCGAAAACTACTGGAAGTCGCATGAGATCGTTACCCGGGTGCCGTTTGAACTGGTAGTATCGCGCAGACCGATGTGAAATTCGAGTGTGACGAGTATGGCCATCCGACCCGTATTGAAAATGGGCGACCCGCGGCTGTTGCAGGTCGCCGAGCCGGTGACGCAGTTCGATACCCCGGAATTGGATGCCCTGGTGGCCGATATGTTCGACACCATGGCGGCCCTCGACGGCGCCGGCCTGGCGGCGCCGCAGATCGGCGTGGGCTTGCGCGTGGTGATCTTCGGCGTCGCCGCCAACCCGCGCTATCCGCAGGTCGAGCCGGTGCCGACCACGGTGTTGATCAATCCGTCGCTGGAGTTTCCCGACAACGACAGGGAAGACGGCTGGGAAGGCTGCCTGAGTGTGCCCGGCCTGCGCGGTCTGGTGCCGCGCTACCGGCGACTAAACTATTCGGGTTTCGATCAACGCGGTGCGCCGCTCGCGCGCAGCGTCGTGGGCTTTCATGCGCGCGTTGTGCAACACGAATGCGATCACCTCGACGGCATCCTCTATCCGATGCGTATCCGGGATCTGCGTCTCTTTGGTTACGAGGATACCTTGTTTGCCTCCTCGTCCGACGCCCCAGCGGCTTGAAGATTATTTTACCCGGTAGGTGGCCGGTAATAGTAATCTGGTCAAACCGTGAGTCTGTTGCCACGTGAAGAAAAGGAACAGTAAGCGAATGCTATTTTAACGGCGATAGGGTCGTCACAAAACATGGAAAGGAGGAATGAAAATGATCAATGTAAAAGGGTTGCGTTCATCGTTCTCCCTTCTATCGCCTAGCAAAGTTAAGTGGTTAGGTCTCGCATTCATGGGTATGGCGGTTTTCGTTGCTATTATCAGCGGTGCGCTAGCATTTAATGGCATCATTTCGGTAGACAACGCGATCTCTTTTACCCGCTGGGGCATCTTACTTCTCGGCGTGCCGGGTTTCGTTTTGCACATCGTCGTCGTTAGACATCTGTGGAACGAGAAGCGGAGTCGCGATAAGGCGAAAGCCCATTGAACATGTCCCGTTTGAGAAAGAGAAGGGGATGGAGTGTGGTGTCCTCGATCCACGGACGCAGAGTTAAGGAACAGAGGTGTCAATACTGATGTCGCCTCAGATTACGGCCCGAGCCGCTTGAACAACGCCTGTAACGCCCCGATGCGGCTGTCGCCGTCCGGCAGGTCGGCGAGGATGCGCAGCCGGTTCGGGCCGTCCAGTTTGTACAGGCGCGGCGCCGATTGCAGCAGTTGGATGATTGCGGCCGGGTCGATCTTGGGCCGGACGGTGAATTCCAGGCGTGCGCCCTTGGGGCCGGCCTCGATGCGGCGGATGCCGAGCGCCGCGGCCTTGAGTTTGAGCGCCGTGACCCGGAACAACATGACGCCGGCCGGTGGCAGCGGGCCGAAACGATCGATCACCTCGGCCTGCAGGTCGTCGAGTTCTTCCTGGTGGCGTGTCCCGGCGGTGCGTTTGTAAAGAATCAGGCGCATGTGCACGTCGGCCATGTAGTCCTGGGGGAAAAGCGCCGGCACGTGCAGGTTGATCTCGACGCCGCTCTCGAGCGGCTGTTCGAGGTCGAATTCCCGGCCGGCCTTCAACGAGGCGATGGCGCGGTTCAATAGATCGGTGTACAGCGAAAACCCGACTTCGTCGATCTGGCCGCTTTGCGCCTCGCCCAGCAATTCGCCGGCGCCGCGAATCTCCAGGTCGTGCGAGGCGAGCGCGAAGCCCGCGCCCAATTCCTCCAGCGAGGCGATCGCCTCCAGGCGCTTTTGGGCGTCGCCGCTCAACGCCGCGCGTGGCGGCACCAGCAGATAGGCGTAGGCCTGGTGATGCGAGCGGCCGACGCGTCCGCGCAGTTGATGCAGTTGCGCCAGGCCGAATTTGTCGGCGCGCTGAATGACGATGGTGTTGGCGGTCGGAACGTCGATGCCCGATTCGATGATCGTGCTGCACAGCAGAATATTGAAGCGCTGGTGGTAGAAATCCAGCATGACCTGTTCGAGTTCGCGCTCCGGCATCTGGCCGTGGGCCACGCGGATCTCGGCCTCCGGCACCAGCTGTTGCAGTTGCGCCAGCGCCTTATCCATGCTGCGCACGTCGTTGTGCAGGAAATACACCTGGCCGCCGCGGCGGATCTCGCGCAGGCAGGCCTCGCGCACCAGCGCGTCGTTCCATTCACGCACGAAGGTCTTGACCGATAGGCGCGCCTCGGGGGCAGTGGTGATGAGCGATATGTCGCGAAACGCCGCCAGCGCCATGTTGAGCGTGCGCGGCACCGGCGTGGCGGTGAGCGTCAGGATATCCACCTGACTGCGCAGTTTCTTGAGTTGTTCTTTCTGACGCACGCCGAAGCGGTGCTCCTCGTCGATGATCGCCAGTCCCAGTTGCTTGAAACGGATGTCGGGTTGCAACAGGCGATGCGTGCCGATCACGATGTCCACGCCGCCGTCCGCCAACCCCGCCAATACCTTGTCCTGCTCGGCCTTGCTGCGAAAGCGCGACAGCAATTCCACGCGCACGGGGTAATCGGCGAAGCGGTCGCTGAAATTCCGATAGTGCTGCTGGGCGAGCAGGGTGGTCGGCACCAGCAGTGCCACCTGGCGGCGGCCCTGCACCGCCAGGAACGCGGCGCGCAACGCCACCTCGGTCTTGCCGAAGCCGACGTCGCCGCACACCAGCCGGTCCATCGGCCGGCCGGTTTCCATGTCGCGCAGCACTTCGTCGATGACGCGTGCCTGGTCGAGCGTTTCCTCGAACGGGAAGGCGTCGGCGAAGCCCTGATAGTGTTCGTCGCGCGCGGGGAATGCGTGTCCTTGGCGGGCGGCGCGCAGCGCCTGCACGTGAAGCAATTCGACCGCGGCGTCATGGGCCTTTTCGCGCGCCCGGCGCTTGGCCTTTTCCCAGACGTCGCCGCCGAGCCTGTGCAGCGGCGCCTGATCGGGATGGGTGCCGGTGTAGCGGCCGACCTTCTGCAGGTCGGTGACGGGGATGTAAAGCTTGTCGCCGCCGGCATAGGCGAGTGCCAGAAATTCGTTCGGCCCGTCGCCGACGTCGAGCGTCTGCAAGCCGAGATAGCGACCGACGCCGTGGTCCTCGTGAACGACCGGATCGTTGACGCGCAGTTCGGCGAGAGTGCGGATCACCGCCTCGGGATCGCGCGCGCTTTGCAGACGCCGGCGACGTTGCGCGGCGCGTTCGCCGTACAACTGCGGCTCGGTGATGACGGCGATGGCCGGATCGGGCAGCAGCAGGCCGTTCTCCAGCTCGGCGACCGTCAGCGCCAGGCGCGTCGAACCGGACACGAATTCATTCCAGCCCGCGCCCGGGTCGGGATAGACGTCGTGATCGTGCAGCAGCGCGCGCAACACCTCGCGCCGCCCGGGGGTCTCGGCCACCACCAACACCCGGCCGCGATA
>JACREH010000031.1 GCA_016218345.1 Gammaproteobacteria bacterium
CGCCCGGACGCCGGTGGCGAGCGCGCTGCTCTGCCCGGAGGACTCCCGGTGGCGCAGCACGCGCAGGCGCGGAAAATTCTTCAGCGCCTGCGCCAGGCGCTTGGGCGTGTCGTCGCTGCTGCCGTCGTCGACATAGATCAGCTCGTATTCCACGCGCCCGTCGAGGCTCGCGCGGATCTCGGCGATCAGCGAATCGATATTCTCGGCCTCGTTGCGGACGGGTATGACCAGGGACAGTTGCATCATGGGTGATTAGGGAAGCAGATGTATTAATTTTGCCACAGATGTACGCAGATAAACACAGATAAGGTGTTATGGATTCTTGCTCGAATCCATCTGTGTTCATCCGCGGCCGATGTATTTTTAGCTATTCTAATCGGGGATGTGTTGGCGCATGCCGTCCGGTCGCCAGGCCGGGGCGATGACGTTCGGCATCGCGGAGCGCCCGAGCAATTCCGCCGGCGCCAGCGTGAACTCCCCGAAGCGCGCGTTGATGCGGTCGATCGCCAGCGCGCGGCGGACGCGGCGCAGCTCGGCGGAGTCGCCGGGCGATCCGGCCGCGTCCGCCGGGAACAGGTCGAGCTGGCCGTTCAGGTCCTTAATATGAGTGGCGGTGACTTGCACCTGGGTGACGGCCTGGCCTTGCCACTGTCCGTCGAGCAGCCGGCGGGCGCACTCGAAAAAGCGCTTGCCGTCGGGTGGGCCGTACGGCACCTCGAACGCCGCCTCGGCGTATCCCTGTGTGTAGCGCAGGCCCACATACAGCCGCCCGGTCTGCAACCCGTAGCGGCGCAACCGCGCGGCGACCTTTTCAGACATGTGGCGGAGATAGGTTTCGATCGTGCGGCGCGCGGTCGTGCGCGGCGGCAACACCTTGCCGTGCCCGACGGACTTGGGCGACCCGACCTCGGTGACCACCGGGTCGGTGTCCAGCCCCTGGCAGGCCAGCCACAGGTGCTTGCCGACCACGCCGTAGCGGCGAACCAGCACGTTGAGCGGCAGCGCCGCCACGTCGCCGCAAGTGCGCGCCCCGAGGCGTGTCAGGAATTCGGCGATATGCGGGCCGATGCCGCAGATCTTTTCCATCGGCAGGTCGTGCAGCCAGGCGCGCGTCTCCCACGGCGGAACGACGGTCAGGCCGTTCGGTTTTTTCAACTCCGAGGCGACCTTGGCGCTGAGCTTGGTGCCGGCCACGCCGATCGAGCACGGCAGGCCGTTGCTCGCCCGCTGAACAAGCGCCCGCGCCATGTGCGCCATGTGTGGCGGCGAGCCGTGCAGCCGTTGGCAATGGGTGACGTCGATGAATGCCTCGTCGACGCTGAATACCTCGATGTCCGGGCTGAGATCGACGAGCGCGCGCATGATGCGGGTCGATACCGCCGCGTACACGCGCGGCCGCGCCGGCCGCTGGACGATGTCCGGGCAGAGCCGGCGCGCCTCGTAAAGGCGCATGCCGGTCTTGACGCCGAACGCGCGCGCCTCGTACGAGCAGGTGATGAGCGTGGTGCCGGCCTCGCCGTTGGTCACGCCGATCGGCCGGTCGCGCAACTCCGGAAAGTCGCGCTGCTCGACCGCCGCGAAGAACGCGTTCATGTCGATGTGGATGATGGCGCGGGGCCAATAGTTGGTTGGTGAAGTTGGCATATTTTGTATCGCCTGCGGCGATGATATTTTTCATGCGCGTTTCGCCGGTCGCTCTCGGCATCCTTACTACCGCGGGCCGCTCTTGCGCATCCTGCGCTCGCGGCATTGGTGCATCCCTGCACGGCACACTTCCCACATTCCTGTGGGTCGCGGGTTAGTTGTTTGTATCGCTCCCGCGATGGTTAAAAAAATAATAATGCGCGTTTCGCCGCGCGCACGAGTGACTTTCGTTTCGGCGAAAGTCACCAAAGCCATTTTGCCCCATCGTCGCACCCCACCCCAACGCGCGAGCGCGTTGGGGAGGGGTGCCCAGCGCTCCTCGGCCGGCGAGGGGGTTGGCCGACAGGACATCCCTGTCCTGCGGCCAACGCGCGCCTCCCGGGCGCGCCCCGCATGAACTTCCATGCGGGCCTTATCCTCGCCGCCCTCCGGTGCTCGGTGCGACTCAAGGGGCGACACCTAAACCTAACACCTACTCCCAAACCAAAAACCTTAGGGCTTTGATGTTCGGGTGTTGATGGTTGGTGTTGACGTTCCCCCTTTGCCGGCGCGCCGAGCATCGGAGGCCGAGGCGGATCAGGCCCGCATGGATTTATCATGCGGGGCGCGCCCGGGAGGCGCGCGTTTTTCGCGGCATAGGGATATGCCGTCGAAAAACCCCTGCCTCGGCCGAGAAGCGCAGGAGGGTTCGCGCCGGAGGGGCGGCGCTTCTTTGGGTACTTTCTTGTCGCGACAAGAAAGTACCCCGCCCGCGGTGCGGGAACCGCAAGTATAAATTCCATCGCCGCAGGCGATACAAAAAAACGAACAAGATACGGAATCGCCGGCGGCGAATATTCCGCCGACGATCCCGCTACCGATACGACCGCATTTGCCCCACCACCACCCCCTGAATCCGCACGCGGCTCGCGGCATAGCGCATCGGCGCCAGGCGACTGTTGGCCGGGCGCAGCGTGACGCTGCCGTCGCGATTGTTGTGCAGGCGCTTGAGGGTGGCCTCGTTGTTGTCGAGGAGCGCCACCACGATCTCGCCGTTGTCGGCGTTGTCGCGCTTCTCGACGACCACCATGTCGCCGTGCAGGATGCCGTCGTCGATCATCGAGTCGCCCTGCACGCGCAGCACGAAGCGGTTCGGGCCCATGAAGAATTCGCTCAAGTCGATCTCGTCGTGCCCGGCGATCGCCTCGATCGGCCGGCCGGCGGCGATGCGTCCGAGCAACGGCAGGGCGGTGCGCCGCGCCTTGGGGCGCGCCACCAGTTCGATGCCGCGCGCCACGTCGGCTTCGACGGCGATCAGCCCTTCGGCTTCGAGGGCGCGCACGTAGCGGTGCGTCGTGCCGCGCGAGCGTATCCCCAGGTGCTGGGCGATCTCGCGCAGTTTGGGCGCCACGCCGTGGCGCTGGCGGTAGGCGCGAATGAAATCGAGCGTCTGGCGTTGCCGGTCGGTTAACATAGTGTTCTCATTTTGTTCTCACTAAGAATAGGGCAAAATCGCCCGCCTGGCAAATCCGCGGTCGGATGGGGGATTTCTGCTAAAGTGGCGGGGTATTCAAGACCCGCGAGGTGCGCCGTGAAGACGACTGAATACCGGCCGATTTCCTGCGCCAATTACGAGTTCTACGAGCTCGCCATCCTCCAACACCGCCGGCTGCGCCTGGCGTGGGACGTCGAGGCGAGCAACGTCGTGTGCGATCATGTCGTCACGCCGCTCGATCTCAAGACGCTAAAGGGCGAGGAGTTCTTAATCATGCGCGATACCGACGGCGCGACAATGGAACTACGGCTCGATCGCATCCGGCGGGTGGCGCTGCTGTGAGGCGCGCGCTGCCGGCATTGTTGTTGTGGCTCGTGGCGGCGCCGGCCCAGGCCCAGGGTTGCGACGCGAACGGCGTGCAACTGCAAGTGCTCGGCTCCGGTGGGCCGGAGCTCATCGACCGGCGCGCCTCCAGTTCCTATTTGATATGGCTGAACGGCAAGGCGCGCGTGCTGATCGACCTCGGCGGCGGCGCGGCGCTGCGCTTCAACGAGGCCGGCGCGCGCGCCGAAGACCTGGACGCCATCCTGCTCACCCACTTGCACGTCGATCACAGCGCCGACCTGCCGGCGCTGGTCAAGGCCTCGTGGTTCGGTCGGCGCATCGAGCCGCTCGAGATCTACGGGCCGCACGGCAATAATTTGATGCCCTCGACCGTGACCTTCGTGCGCACACTGTTCGACAAGACCCGCGGCGCCTATCGATACCTCGGCGATTTTCTGAGTCCGCTCGACAAGACCACCTACAAACTCAGGCCGCACGACGTGCCGGTCAAGGGCAACCCGCCGGTGGCGGTGTTCAAGCTCGAACACGGCCGGGCGCAGGCGGCGACGGTGACGCACGGCGCGTTCCCGGCACTCGCCTGGCGCGTGGAAATGGGCGGCAAGAGCGTGGTGTTCAGCGGCGACACCAACGGCGACGGCGACCAGTTGGAGCGCCTCGCCAAGGGCGCCGATCTGCTGGTGGCGCACAACGCCGTGCCGGAGGGCGCGGTCGGGGTCGAGCGCGGTCTGCACATGCCGCCGTCGGTGATCGGCTTGATCGCGCACGCCGCGCATGTGAAGCAACTGGTGCTGTCGCACCGCATGGCGCGTACGCTCGGCAAGGAAGACGAGACGCTGGCGGCGATCAAGAAGAAATACGAGGGTCCGCTGGCGTTCGCCAATGACCTCGATTGTTTCAAGCCCTAGGCGTCGTTTCTCGGGCAGCCGGGCGTAAGGAATCCGCCCGCGGGCCGACTAACGCAGGTGACCGGAATCATGGCGCCG
>JACREH010000032.1 GCA_016218345.1 Gammaproteobacteria bacterium
CATTTCGTCGCCAGCCCGCGGCATGCCGACCTGCTGCTGGTCACCGGCCCGGTGTCGCGCCACATGCAGGCGGCTTTGCAGCGTACCTTTGAGGCCACGCCCGATCCCAAGCTGGTGCTCGCGGTCGGCGAATGCGGCGCCAACGGCGGCGAGTTCGGCGTCAGCTATGCCTCGTGCGGCGCGGTGGCGAACGTCATCCCGGTGGACGCCGTGGTGCGCGGCTGCCCGCCCACGCCGCTCGACCTGCTGCGCGGCATTCTGGAAGCGATCGGAAAGCGCACAAACAGAGGTGGGTGATTTATACTAATTTTTTTCCACAGATGAACGCAGATTAATGCGGATGTAAATCCCCCAGTGCGCTGTTTATCTGTGTTCATCTGTGGCAAGAAATCATAATTCCAATCACGCGAACCACCGCCAGTGCAATGCGCTGGTGACCAGCGCGAAGATCAGCAAAAAAAACCAGCCGAGCGCCAGCACGAACGGGCCGGTGTATTTCGACGCCGACCAACTCGACGACAACCCGACGATCTCGGCGAGACCGTCGCCGTAAATCGCGAACACCCAGGCAGCGAACGCGAATAAAGACAGCCGTATCGTGATCGTGCCCAATCCCGGGCTGGCCTGGATGTTGTAGAGGATAAAGGCCAGCACGGCGGTGGCCAGCAAAGTGTTGAGTGACGGCATCGGTACTCCTCGGTTCGGCCGCGGGCGTGGACCGTCTTGTTAAGACGGTATATCAGCCAAATCCTTACTTCCGGTTAGTAAGCGTCGCCGTCCGGACGGCTGTTTTGACATTACCGGGCGGGTTGGCCAGAATCAGCACGGCAGCGCGGGTGTGCGCGACCGCCCTCTTCCACAACAACAATCCGCCAGCGGCGACCCGAACTGACCGGTCCATGAAAACCCTGATCGCCGTCTCCCGTGCCATCGACGCCCTCAACGAACGCGTCGGCCGCTGGGTGCTGTGGCTGGTGCTCGCCGCCACGACCGTGTCGGCGGCCAACGCCGTGATGCGCTATGCCTTCAACTTGTCGTCGAACGCCTGGCTCGAAATCCAGTGGTATTTGTTCGCGGCGTTGTTCCTGCTGGCCGCCGGCTACACCCTAAAGCACAACGGCCACGTGCGCATCGACGTCCTCTACGGACACCTCTCGGCACGCGCCCAGGCATGGATCGATCTGGTCGGCGGCCTGCTGTTCCTGCTGCCATTTTGTTTCTTGATGGTCTGGTTGTCGTGGCCGGGCTTCAGCGAATCGCTGGTGCGCGGCGAAGTCTCGCCGGATGCGGGCGGGCTGCTGCGCTGGCCGGTGCGGCTCACGATCCCACTCGGCTTCGCGCTTCTGGCCCTGCAAGGGGTTTCCGAGGCGATCAAGCGCATTGCGTTCCTGCGCGGTGAGCTGGCCCTCTCCCCCGAAATACCCCGGGAGCCAGTGTGAGCGGCCGCGGGGGGCGGGGATGAGTTTCGAGCTGATGGCACCGCTCATGTTCGCGGCGCTCGTGGTCCTGCTGCTGCTCGGCTACCCGGTGGCGTTCGCGCTGGCGGCCAACGGCCTGCTGTTTGCCCTCGTCGGCATCCAGGCCGGGTTCTTCGACCTGGCGCTCATGCAGGCGCTGCCGGAGCGTGTGTATGGCATCCTGTCCAACTCGACGCTGCTGGCGATTCCCTTTTTCACCTTCATGGGGCTGGTGCTGGAACGCAGCGGCATGGCCGAAGAACTGCTCGACACCATCGGCCAGTTGTTCGGCGCGGTGCGCGGCGGCCTGGCGTACGCGGTGATCTTCGTGGGCGCGCTGCTGGCCGCCACCACCGGCGTGGTGGCGGCGTCGGTGATCGCCATGGGGCTGATTTCGCTGCCGGTGATGTTGCGCTACGGCTACGACCGGCGGTTGAGCACGGGCGTGATCGCCGCCAGCGGCACGCTCGCCCAAATCATCCCGCCGTCGCTGGTGCTGATCGTGCTCGCCGACCAGCTCGGCGTCTCGGTCGGCGATATGTACAGCGGCGCGCTGCTGCCGGGCCTGGTGCTGACCGGCCTGTACGTCGGCTATGTGCTGAGCGTGACCTTGCTCAAACCGGCCGCGGCCCCGGCGCTGCCACTCGCGGCCCGCACCCTGCGCGGCCAGGCGCTGATGCGGCGGGTGCTGGTCTCGTTGCTGCCGCCGCTGATCCTGATCTTTCTGGTGCTCGGCACGATCTTCCTCGGGGTGGCGACACCGACCGAGGGCGGCGCGCTCGGGGCGGTGGGCGCGCTGGCCCTGGCGGGAATGCACAAGCGCCTCAACCTCACCATGCTCAGGCAGTCGATGGATGCCACCACGAAACTCACCAGCTTCGTGCTGTTCATCCTGATCGGCTCGACGGTGTTCTCGCTGGTGTTCCGCGGCATGGACGGCGACCGCTGGGTCGAGCAGATGCTGACGGCACTGCCGGGCGGAGCGCTCGGCTTCCTGCTGGCCGTGAACCTGCTGGTGTTCGTGCTGGCGTTCTTCCTCGATTTCTTCGAGATCGCCTTTATCCTGGTGCCGCTGCTCGCGCCGGTCGCGCACAAACTCGGCATCGACCTGGTGTGGTTCGGGGTGCTGCTGGGGGTGAACATGCAGACCTCGTTCATGCACCCGCCGTTCGGTTTCGCGCTGTTTTATCTGCGCAGCGTCGCGCCCAAGGCGGTGAAAACCTCGGATATCTACTGGGGGGCGGTGCCGTTCGTGATCATCCAGGTGGCGATGATCGCCATCGTGTTGATCTTCCCGGAATTGGTCGGCACCAGCACCGTGACCGGCGGCGAGGAGCCGATCGAGATCCAGTTGCCGGCCGAATAACCGCGGCGTTTAATTCAAGGTGAGTTACTTGTTCGCGTAGATGAAGTTCGCGTACGACGCCTCCGCGACCTTCAGCCACTGGTTGGTGGTGTCGCGGAATTTCTTCCACTCGACGTAAATCTTCTTGAAGGCCGGATTCCTGGCCGATTCCTGCTCGTACATCTCGAACGCCGCCTTGTGCGCGGCGACCATGATGTCCTGCGGGTAGGGGTGCAGTTTCACGCCCTGCTTGATGAGCCGCATCAGCGCCTGCGGGTTCTTGGCGTCGTACTCGGCCAGCATGAGGGCGTTGGCCTCGGCGGCGGCCGCTTCGAACGCCGCCTGGTAGGCGGGCGGCAGCTCCGCCCACTTCTTGAGGTTGATGTAGAACGACAGCTGCGGGCCGCCTTCCCACCAG